>JABFXN010000287.1 GCA_013361705.1 Acidobacteriaceae bacterium | reverse complement strand
GCAACGCCATTTCAGAAATAGCTTCACATAAGGTGATGGTCATACCAATACCTACCGAACCAGGTAGCGTAGACGGGCCACTGCTGCCACTGGATCCCAACCGTCGGGCGCACGGAGCAGTCCGGACGGACTCAGAGACTTTTCTTCTGCGGAGGAGAGGGGCGGGTAGGTGACGATACGATGACCGTCGTTCACCCCGGGGCCATGAGACTTGTACTCGCGGTAGTCGCTGGTCTTCAGACGGCCGTTCCACTCTGACCAACCATCGGCAACAATCTTCTGCTCTACATCTGTGTCGTAAAAGAGCACCGTGGAGTAATCCCTCCAGGGACGACCGAGAACTACCTTTTCGCCAATATCCTGGCCGGTGATGCGGCAGTGCAGGAAGTAGTAACCGGAGTCTTCTTCCGGGAAGTGTTTGCTTTGCGCCGTCAGCATGACCGTGTCGTGGTGGCGGGAGTGCAATTCGCAATGATCAAAGACAGCCTTGGCATCGCCGAAGATGTAGTCGACATGCCCTTCGATATAGCAGTCATGAAAATACTGTCGCGAGGCGAGGCAGGCCGGGCGTCCTGGAGCAGGAGCGCTGCCATCTGTCGGCAGATTGTCGTGGCAGGTGCGGCTGTTCGCGTAGAGGGTGTCCTGGGCGCCCAGAAGGTGCACTCGATCGAGCACCGCTCTATCTGAGCTCATCAGCAGCGCCACCGCCTGCGACCCTTCTTCAAGGCGCTCGTGCTCCAACTCCCAGGTGTTTTCGATGGTGAGGTTTTCAGCAGCGAATCCGTCGGCATCGACACTCACGCTTCCGCTCTTGCCTGTGCCGCCGGCGGACTTTGCGGAATCGTTCCAACTCAGGATGACATCCTGCGGCTGTCTGCCAGTGCCGATCAGCTCAATATTTGGCGTGCTGATGTGAATCTTCTCGCGATACTTTCCTGGCGCGATCCGGATAATGGCGCCGTCTGCCGGAGCATGATCGACTGCTTCCTGCACCGTACGGAAGTCGGCCTTGCCTTGCTCTGCGACAGTCAGAGTCTTCAAGCGCCCTGCGGCAAGTGCGGACGAGGTACATACGGCCACGATCAGCAGATGCGCCGTCAAGCGACAAACGTTCACGGAACAACTCCTTTGTTGGATGAAAATGGGTTCAAAGTCTAGTGCCCATCGGTCGGTGCAGCCTGCTGCAGGACTGGTGTTACGCCCTCTGGAAGCCCATTGACATTCGGACCGAGCTCCACCTGCGTACGGATGACGTTGTCTGCCACCATCCGGCCGAAGACTGCTTTGCCCTTGTCATTCAGGTGCGTCCGATCTGGCTTCACTGCACTGCCGTTTTCAGCATTGGCGTCAGGATGGGTTGTCGCGTTGAACTCATCCGCCTCTTCCTGGGTCTTCGCTGACAGGAAATGCTGCGAGAGGCTGAAGAGATCGACAAACGTCACCCTTTCTTCCGCAGCCACACGGCGTGCGGCGGCGGAGTACTCTTCCAGACCATCCTTCACCAGCTTGCCGTCTTTGTAGTTCCGCCGGGAGAGCGAGCTGACGATGATCGGAATGCCGCCGATGGAACGGACATCCTGAATAAACCGCCGCAGGTTCTCACTGTACAAGCCATCCGGATCAGCGTGCCGCTTCGGGTCATCTTTCTGGTCGTTGTGGCCGAACTGGATGAAGTAGTAGCTCCCCTTCTCGTCCAGCGCCTTCTTCCACCAGCCTTCATCGATATAGCTCTTCGTGCTGCGGCCGTTTTGCGCCAGATCGACACAGGTGACATTCGACGTAAGGGTCGCACAGAAACCCGGGCCCCAGCCTCCCTCAAGCGCGACCGTTGAATCTCCGGTCAGCACAATCTTGAAAGGGGCCCATTGAATCACGCGCATGGCAAGCTGGCCCTCAGGAGGAAGCTCCGCCTCATTGGAGCGCAAATACTGCTGCAGCGCCGGAACAGCTTTACCGAGGTCGACGGCGACGATGCGGCCGAACACATAGCTTCCCTGCCAATCAAGGTGCGTCTTGTCCGGCTGCAGTTTTCCGTCCTTATCCTTCTTGGTGATACCGAGCTTCAGACCTGCCTGCTCGCCGATGCCATCCAGATAGGTAATGCTCTCGGCCTGGAGATCGATCAGCGGCACCTGCATCTCCGTGGCAACCCGCTTCATGGTCGCGGCATGCGCCAGCAGATCGCTATGAATTTTTCCGTCTTTTTCGAAGTATCGGCGCGTCAATGGCGTCACCAGCACCGGCTTGATACTGTGAGCACGCGCTTCCTGTACGAAGCGGCGGAGGTTCTTCTCGTAGTCCGCCATGGAGACCTGCCGGTCCAGATGTTCAGCCGTCTCCATATCGTTGTGCCCAAACTGAATCAGCATGTAATCGGGCTTTGTGCTCAAGCTGCGATCCCAGAGGCCCAGCTCGCGATAGGTCTTGGTGCTGGCGCCGCCTTTTGCCATATTCAGGCAGTCAACCTTCTCCGAGAGGTTGGCGCAGAAGCCGCGGCCATAACCGGCATTGTCGGTCTGTGTGGAGTCACCGATCAGATCGACACGCACCGTGGTTCCGGGCCTGCGCTGGGCCGGTTGCGAACCGGCATACGCATCTTCAGCGACAGCGCCGGCCACGGCGGCACAGAGGAACAGTGCGCCCAGACTTCTGGCAGCAATCCGCATCGTCTTCTCCTAGTCCTGGTATGGAACAAACTTGTTATCGCAGCTAAAGTCCATCTTCACTTTCGGCGTCGACGTCGGCGCTGTTACGCCGAAACCGGTAAAGGTGAAGTTTGTGCCCTTCGGTCCGACGGTAATGGAACTGTATCGGGCACGCACCTGCTCCGGCTTTACGCCACGCACGTCAACGCCATCCAGAGTCAGTTCTGTCGGATGTTCTGCGTTAAGCCCTGCAACCTGAACGATACCGGGAGTCAGGCTGATGAAGTTCTCAATCCGGATGGCCTTGTAGTCAGGCGTCAGCGGCCCTTTCATGCCGAGATCGTCGATGCCGTCCGTCGTTTGTCCGTTATAGAACGGGCTGATGGAGATTGGCACGGGAACATCGCGCAGACAGAGGTTGCGATAGGTCACACCGCGGACGATGCCGCCGCGCTGCACGTTGCTCTTGATACGCACTCCGCTGGTTGTGTGATCGAGCGTCAGCGTATCCACCAGGATGTCTGACTCATCGCGCGCCTCGGAGCCCATCGACATGCCGTGGCCGCTGTAGAAGTGGTTGTCGATCACGCTCATGTGGTGCACGCCGGCCTTGATAGCAATATTGTCATCGCCATTGTCGATCCAGCTCTTGGTGACGGTGACGTTCTCAGAGCTTCCCGGGTCGATGCCGTCTGTATTACGCGCATCTGTCCCGCGCACGGTGGGCGTCAACAGATGCACGCCCCACACGGTAAATCCGTTGGTGTTGTTCACCGCGACGTGGAAGTTGGGCGAGTTATGCAGACGGATGCGATACAGAATCAGGCCGTCGGCGTGGTTCGCAATCAATAGCCGCGGTGCAGAGTACTTGGTATTCGTCGGCTCGGCCGCACGCGACTGCTGCCACCAGCTATAGCTCTTGCCGATCAACTGGCTTCCGCCGCGGCCATCGATGGCTCCATCGCCCATGATCGCGGCATTCTTCACATCCTTCACGCTGAGGAGCGGCCTGCAGGGCGAGCTCTCAGGGCCGGAGGTGCCACACCCGCCTGGCTTGGTGTCATAGAGCTTGGGATCGCGTGAACCGTAGAGCGTGACCCCTTTCTCTACCAAAAGCGTGACGCCCTCACGCAGCTCCAGCGGACCACTGAGAAATGCATTCTGCGCACCGTCAGCGCGCAGGGCTACCGCCTTTCCGCTGCCGCAGGTGTCGAGCGCGTGCTGAATGCGCTCCGTATCGAGCATCTGCTCGTCTTCTCCCCGAAGAGCATTGTTCGCCGCATGCAGCTTTGCCTTCAGAACCGTACAGGCTACAGGGATGACGGGCTCGGCGACATGGCGTGTGTCCTGAGCCATAGCGGGGGCGACAACGGCGACACTCAAGGCAGCAAGCGAGAGAGCAAAAACAGGAGGAAGGCTCACGGGACTCCAGTTCAAAACGGCGAGGGGATGCACGCTAGGGCGTGCCTGAACTATAAGGATGGGGATTTCTTTCCGTCAAATAAAATCAAAACGTTTCAATAAAGAAAGCGATTACGTCCCCGGCTGGCGGTAGTGGGCTTGTGCCGCAAATTTTCGTTCTTCTCCGCGAGGATCGGAGACAACTGCCGGCTTATTGTCCCAAGCCATCGTAAAACGCTTTGAGAGATCATAAGCAGGCCACTGCGGGATTGCGGGATTGTTCGGATTCCCGGCTTTGGCATAGGCCAACAAGGTCTCGCTCATGGCATCGGCCAACGGCTGGGCACGGCGCACATCGTCGGCAGACGCGCCGACCATCCCGGGCGCGAGTGCGAGGTTATCGAAGTAAAACGGGATATCAAGCGTATGCGGCGCGCCAAATTTTCCGCCTGCTACCGGCGATGGCCAGTTCATCTGATAAACCCATGTGCGGCTTGCTGCCGGACTCTGCGCACGCCGCTCCGCTTCAATCACCTGCCCCGGCCATGACCGGAACGCAGTCGTCGCGGCAAAGAACACATCCGAGGGAGAGTACTGCGAATACCAGTGCCGGTATTTCGCTACCACGTCCTCAGGATCGATACCACCGAGGAAGCTACCGACATTCTTCGCCAGCGCCGCTGGTACCTCCTCCCAGGTAAGAGAAAAGAGGGCAGGCTGAGCGCCGCCGATCAGGCCGCGGGTCTCGTCGTGTGTGTTGCCGAGGATCATAGGAACGTTTGCGGAGAGCGGAGGTGCATCGGGATCAAACGGATCGCGCGGCAGCGCACCACCATCGACAACCGGAAGCCAGGCACTGCTGACACGCGCAGCTTCTTCCAGTGCATCGAGCGGCAGCGCATCAAGCTTCTGCCGCAGATCACTGCCAGGGACACGATCTAAGTCGAGCTTTTCCAGAAAGGAACGCGTACGTTCGGTGGCGATCTTCTTCGGGGCGGCGGTGACCTGCTGGCCGCTCATGCTCATGACGCGATGAAAGAGACCGTGCGCCGTTGGCATGGCCATCAACGTGGCACACTTGGCCCCTCCGCCGGACTGTCCCCAGATTGTGACCCGGTTCGGGTCGCCGCCAAAGGCTGCGATGTTGTCACGCACCCAGCGCAAAGCCAACACCAGGTCCAGCATGCCCACATTTCCGGAATCCGCATACGCCGGGTCGTCGGTCAGCTCGGCCAGGTAAAGGAAACCGAAGGCATTCAGACGGTGATTGACAGTCACGACCACCGCGTCACCGCGGTGCGCCAGCCGGGTCCCGTCATAGAGAGACGCATTGACGGTACCGCTGTTGTAGGCTCCGCCGTGGATATAAAACAGCACCGGCCGCCGTTCATGCCCCGCGCGCGATGGCGATGGAGTCCACACATTCAGATGGAGACAGTCTTCGCTGATCTCCCCTTCATCGGGCGGCAGACGGTAGGTCTCGGTATTCGTGCGTGTTTCTTCGCGGCGGGCGCGTCCCCCGCTGAGTTGCGGAGAGCGGTCTCCCCATGCTGTCGCATCGCGAATGCCTTTCCAGGGTGCTACTGGAATCGTTGGCTGGAAGCGGCGTACCTTCGTATCAGCACCGTAAGGAATTCCCAGGAAGCCGGCGATGCCACCGCGTATCGTGCCGCGCACGTCACCCGCAGTGGTGCGAACCACCGGCCTCGACTCGGGCGTCGCCCATGCAAAGACTGATCGGGACGAAAGTAAGGCAGCAGCACCAAGCCCATGTTGCAACAACTCACGACGACGCACTCTGGTCTCCCTGAGAGCCGCCGCAAAGGAAATGCGGCTCTGGTTCATTCTTGCCAGACTTGAGGCAAAAGAACAAACGAGCCGCATCTTGAGGATGCGTGTTAGGAAGTCTGCATCACCGCCCGAAGCGTCGCCGCTGCAGACTCCGGTGTGATATCGCGTTGCGGCGAACCCAGCAGCTCAAACCCGACCATAAACTTACGCACCGTAGCCGAACGCAGCAGCGGCGGATAGAAATGCGCATGCAGCGTCCATTCTGGATGTGGCTCGCCGTCCGACGGGGCCGGGTGAAACCCCATCGAGTAT
Organism: Acidobacteriaceae bacterium; assembly: GCA_013361705.1. Classification (GTDB taxonomy): domain Bacteria; phylum Acidobacteriota; class Terriglobia; order Terriglobales; family Acidobacteriaceae; genus Terriglobus. The sequence continues at coordinate 21,196 of JABFXN010000287.1, read as the reverse complement.
GGAAACGGCGTATCAAAGACTCGGTTATACCCTGCCGCGAGCGTGTGCAGGATGTCCGCAAGTCCGTCACGCTCTTCGGGGCTCAGATCTTCAAAGGAAGCTACTGAGCGACGTGGAAGCAGGAGCGTCTCGAACGGCCAGACCGCCCAGAACGGTACAACCACAGCCCAGGTTTCGTTCGAAGCAACGACGCGCTCATCTTCTTCGAGCTCGGTGCTCAGATAGGTCGCCAGCAAGGGCTTCTGCGACTTTGCGAAGTATTCTTTCTGTGCAGCGAGCTCCGTTAAGGGCTCATTGGGAATATGTTCCGTTGCCCAGACCTGTCCGTGCGGATGCGGATTGCTGGCGCCCATCATCGCTCCGCGATTTTCGAAGATCTGGACGTACTGAATCTCCGGACGAGCTCCCAGCTCCTCGGCCTGAGCTGTCCACATATCCACGACATTGCGAATCTTCTCCACTTCCATCGTCGCTAACGTGAGGTCATGCCGAGGATCGAAACAGAGCACACGGCAGATGCCTCGTTCGGTCTCTGCCCGAAGAAGGCCATCTCCCAAGTCAAACTGCGCCTGCGGTGCATCCTGTTTCAACGCCGCGAAGTCGTTCTGAAAGACATAGGTGCTCTCGTACTGCGGTGTATGCTCTCCGTTGGCGCGCATGTTGCCTGGGCACAGATAGCACGTCGGATCGTAGGTGACCGGCGCAGGAACAGCCGGTGTCTCCATCTGTCCCTGCCATGGGCGTTGCGTGCGGTGTGGCGATACCAGAACCCACTCACGGCGTAGCGGGTTCCAGCGGCGATGCGGAGCTTGCAGCCAGAGTGTTTCCATCACGCACGCTCCTTTGCCGCCAGCTTGACGGCTCCATCGACGGCATCGCAAACGTAGATCTCTGGATGAATGCCGAAGCGTTGGTGATATGCGTCCTTGATGGATGCCGTAAACGTATCCACATCTTCTTTGTGAACCAGATTCACGGTGCAGCCGCCAAAGCCACCACCAGTCAGACGCGCTCCCACGCATCCCTGCAGAGTCATCGCCGTCTCAACCAGGAAGTCGATCTCTTCGCAACTGCATTCGAAATCGTCTTTCTGGCTGACGTGCGAGCCAAGCATCAGTTCACCAAATCGCTTGGCGTCACCGGCAAGCAGTGCCTCGCGCGCGGCCATGACGCGGCCATTTTCCGAGATCACATGGCGGCAACGTTTGTAGGCATCTTCCGGCATTTGGCCGGCGCACTGCTCCAACTGTTCGAGCGTGGCGTCGCCGAGATCGCGAAGCCCGGGGAAATGTTCACGCAGCACCTGCTGCCCTGTCTCAACACCTTTACGGCGGCTGCCATAGTCGCCGGCGGCGATGGAATGTTTCACCAGCGAGTTGCACGCAACGATCCGCAGATCCGCAAGCGCACCACTGGTCACCGGCACCAGGTCGTAGGTCAGATCGCGTGTCTGCAGCAGCAATGCATGCCCCTGCTTCGCGGCGGTAACAACAAACTGATCCATGATGCCGCACGGTGACTGCACGAAGATGTTCTCCGCTCTCTGGCAGAGCAACGCAATTTCGGCATCGGTCATCGTCTTACCGCTGCGATGCAGCATGGCGAGGCAGGAGGCAACCTCTATGGAAGCAGACGAGCTCAGCCCCGCACCCAGAGGAACATTGCCACTGACGTCCATGACGAAAGGCGGTGGGGAGATGCCCAGCTTTACCAGCTCATGCAGCACGCCGACGGGATAATCGGTCCAGGCATGCCGACGCTCCTGCAGGTCCTTCCAACCTCCCTCGGCAACGCCGGCGAACTGATGGCTGCGGACCAAATAGTGACGGCTGTCGCCGTCGGCGATCTTGACTTCGGTGTAGTACGGAATCGCGATCGGAAGCACGTAGCCGCCGCTGTAGTCAGTATGTTCGCCCAGCAGATTCACACGTGCGGGAGCACGGAAGACGGTCTCGTGCTGAGTTGAAAACGATGTACTCAAAGGGATGCCACCCATTCCAAAGGAAAATTCAGGACAAGATAACCACGGCAGAACAAGCTGCCAAGCTATTTTCGCACCTTATCCGGTAACGTACACGAAGACAAGGCATGCATGAAAGATGCATTGAGAACTTTTCACGCAGCCACTATTCGGAAAGCAATTGGGTGTCCTGGTCGAGCCCGTCGGCAAAGAGTGAGAGGTTGCTGCGAAGCACCAGATGCGGCGCCACCCGGGTAATCGGTGGAACTGTCTTCAGTCCCAGCAGATGAGCGTAGAGCAGCTCGATCGCCATACGGCCCTGTGTAAATGGCCGCTGATGCACGGAGCAGAGAATCCGGTCAGTCTCGATAAGAGGAATCAGCTCCGGAAAGATATCGGTCGTTACGATCTTCAATCGGCCCAGGAGCTTTGCCTCATCGGCGGCACGCAAAACCGGCAGGCTATTTGCGGTCCCTAGATAGATACCGCCAAGATCGCGATGACGCCGGAAGAGGCGGCGCGCTGCCTGATAGCCCTCCTCGGGGTCTTCGTGCGACTCCAGGGGCGGCAGCAGCCTGAGATGAGGCGCATGAACAGCCAGCGACGCGGAGAAGCCTCGCAACTTTTCACTGTGATCCTGGATGCGGAGATCTCCCGCGATCATCGCCACCTTCGCAGCCTCTGGGAGCACACGCCCCAGCATATCGGCGGCGATATTCCCACTGACCGTGGCGTCTACCGAAACTGACGCAATACGCCCCAACAGAGGTGCGTCACTGCCGATAAAGAGAATGGGAGGAGCGTCCTCCCTGCGAAACAGCGCCGATAGAGCCGACGGATTGCCCGGGGCCAGCACGATGCCATCGAACTGTCGCCAGCGAGCCCGCTCCATGCACTCCACGTCGCCGTCTCCCAGACGCGGAAAGCTGAAAAAGTGCAGCTCAAGAGGAGCCGTAGTCGCCAGACGTTCGGCGGCGAGACGCATTCCCGCTCGCATCGAATCGAAGAAGACTGCAACGCGTTCCGGCAGAAAGATGCCGAAACGGAGTGTCCGTGAGAGCTTCAGATGCCGTGCGGCGACATTCGGCGAGTAGTTCAGCTTCTTCGCCATGCGGAGTACACGCTCACGTGTCTGCTCGCTTATACCGGGTCGGTTGTGAAGAGCGCGGTCTACCGTGCCGATGGAAATGCCCAGCGCTGTTGCGATCTCACGAATCCCATTGGGTTTGGCTGGACGTCTGGGCACCCTTCTATCCTAAGTGCTTATTGACTGACAGAAGTAGACGGTCGATAACTGCCGGTACCTCAGCGGCTGAAGCCGCTTTTCTCACGGGCCTAGTACGGGACGGCTGAATCCGTCCCCTTAAGCAAGACATCGCACCTGCGGTGCGAACAGTTGCGCCAAGCGCAACGGCTGGTTCGACTACATTGTCTACAAGGCTGAAGGCGTTGCGGCATTAGCCGCAGGGGCTGGTCAGGTACTCTCTCTGGTCGAGGCGGCTTGTCATCGAGGTCACCGGCCCCAGCACAGCATCCATCGCGCGATGGAACGATTCGATGATGTCTTCTTCATCCTGCGCCGTCAGGCAGGACGGAATCACGAGTAACTGGGTACGTTCAAAGAGATCGTCCGATGCGGGACACGCGCCGCGCTCATAGCTATAGACCGAGTGCTGATTTTCAGCAAGCGTCCAGGGAAAACCATGCTTGCCAGTCCCTACCTTCTGCACCAGCGAAGGGATGTTGTAGTAAATGTGCATGCCGTAGTTGGCCAGCAGGATATTGCTGGTGTCGGGTGACTTCGTGGTGATGCCGTGCAGCCGCATCAGGCGGTTGATCTCTCTCGCTGTATCCCGATGTGGAAAGATTGTCAGCAGGAAGCAACTGGTATCGCCTGCCGGATCGATCCGGCGACGAAATGTGATCTGCTCTCGGGGATAGAGGGATTCAAGGATGCGGTTCTTGCTGTGCCGCATACGTTCGATCGTCGTCTCCACTTTCCGCAACTGCACCCGCAAGACGGCGGCACGCAGCTCGTCCATGCGGACGCCGCGGCCCCAGCTATAGGAAGCGGCATCATCCATCTGCAGCTCATCGGTATCGCTGCGCGAGTATCCCGAGTCTTGTATGGCCACAACCCGGCGATAGAGCAGTTCGTCGTTCGTCACAACCGCGCCGGCTTCGCCGACCGTCATGTTCTTGTTCAATTGGAAGCTGAAAATAGCGACGTCGCCGAAGGTACCGGCACGACGGCCGGCGACCGTGGCGCCGACACACTGAGCACAGTCCTCCAGCAGGAACACGCTGTGGCGGCGGGAAATCGCCGCCAGCCGCGGAATGTTCACGGCACATCCGTTCATGTGAACGGCGATAATACCTGCCGTACGCGAGGTGATCTTACGCTCCACATCGGCAGGATCCAGGCCGAAGGTCTCGTCGATCTCAGCCAGTACCGGAATCGCTCCGAGATTCACGACCGCCGCAACCACTGAGACCCACATATAGGCGGGAATGATGACCTCATCGCCCGGTCCAACCTGCAGCGCGCAGAGCGCGGTATGTAAGGCCGAGGTTCCGCTGGTTACCGCAACGGCGTGTCGCACACCGATAAACCGGGCAAACTCCGCCTCAAACGCAGCTACTTCATGTTGCGGATTTACGCCGTAGTAGCGATAGAGAGACTTGCTTCGGACAACCCGGACGGCCGCCTCAACCTCGTCCTCATCCATGGAATGGACGCCTGGATACTCATCCGGCAGAGGCCGTGTTCGGATCGGCTTTTCAGGATCGCGGATCATGCGGCGGAAGCTCTCCTGCGCGCTGCTTCGAGTGGCGCAATTTTTGCGTATACGAAGTTGTAAGCCCCTTTACCAGCCCCCGTCAATTGGATTCCCACAGGCTTATACTTGCCATCGCGAAGGGAGATTCCTTCGCTTATGATGGTCACGATATGTCGCGCACCGGGAATGATAAAGAACGTGTCTCGAGCAGAAGACACACCGAACTGGCTGTTCTGCAACTGATCCAGCGCGAACCCGCCATCTCCCGTGTCGAGTTGGCGCACCGCCTGGGTTTGAGTACCGCCAACATCACCGGCGTCGTGGGTGCGCTCGTTGAAAAGAACTTTCTTGTGGAAGAGATGTCCGCGGCCAAAGTCGTTGGGCGCAGGCGCATCTCGCTTACCATGCATCCCGATCTCGGCAAGGTAGTCGGCGTCGATATCGGAACCTTCAATCTTCGCATTGCCGTCACGGACCTGAACGGCAAGCTGCTCGGCTACCGGGAAGAAGCGACGGAGATGGCGCGTGGCCGCGAGGCTGTACTGAGCCGCTGCTTCCAGCTCATCGATGAGACGCTGGCTTCCTCCGGCATTCCAGTCAGTAAGGTTCTAGGTATCGGTGTTGCCTTCTCCGGCGTGATCGATGTCGCCGAGGGCATGGTGCTGTCCTACCCAAGGCTGGGGCACGCGGAACAGTGGAAGAACGTTCCCCTGAAGAAGCTGGTAGAGGATTACTTCGGCATTCCATGCCTGCTGGAAGACAGCGCGCGCGCCGTTGCAACGACAGAACGGTTTCTGGGTGCGGGTCAGAACTTCCAGGACTTCGTCTATGTCGATGCCGGCATGGGTATCGGCGCCTCCATCTTTATCGGCGGCAGTATCTATCGCGGCTTCAATGGCAGCGCCGGCGAGTTCGGCCACATGACCGTCGACGAGAATGGGCCGCTCTGCCTGTGCGGCAACAACGGCTGCCTGGAGGCAATGGCCTCGTCTGCAACCATCATCGAATCGGTCCGCAGAGCCCTCAGCAAAGGCGTTATCTCCAAGACGCTGGAGATGGCCAACAACCAGATGGACCACATCAGTATCGAGATCATCGCCAGGGCCGCTGAAGAGAATGACAGCCTTGCCTATCGCGTTCTCTCGGAGGCGGCGTCGCATATCGGTGCATCGGCGGCTGACCTGGTGAATCTGCTGAACCCCGAAGCGATTATCTTTGGCGGCGCACTCTTCCGTGCCGCTCCCGTACTGCTGCTGGACCAGATTCGCCGTGTCGTCCGTCAGCGCGCCATGGAAAAGTCAGTGAACGATGTTCAGCTGCTCAGCTCACCACTGGGCACCAATGCCGGAGCCGTCGGTGCGGCCCGCCTGACTGCGGCCGCCATGATCGACACCATCCATCACCGTCGCGGTGCAGAGGCGACTATATCCACCATGCCTCAACCGGCGGTTCCTGCAGGATGACTCGCGACAAGGTCGCGACTGCGGCTCCCAGCCCTTCGCGGATCGAGGCCAGCGCATCTTCGTGCTCAATGCTGATGACGTGGTCGTAGCCCGCCAGCCGCAACGCTGACGCAATCCGCTTCCACTCAAGCTCGTCATGCCCCCAGCCCACACTGCGGAAGAGCCATGAACGCTCCTGCATGCGGGTATAACTCTTTGCATCCAGAACGCCCGTGCGAGCCACATTGCTCGTATTCAGGGCAACGTCCTTGGCATGCACATGAAAGATGGCCTCTCCGAGATAGGCGATGGCCGTAGGAAGATCAATTCCCTGCCAGTAAAAATGACTCGGGTCGAGGTTGATGCCGATGGACTTCCCGGCTTCAGCGCGTAGCTGCATGGCGGTCTCAGGGTTGTAGACACAGAAACCGGGATGCGCTTCGATCGCCACTCCAATCCCGTGATCGGCTGCGAATGCGCCGGCATCTTTCCAGTAGGGGATCAGCCGCTGCTCCCACTGCCAGGCCAACATATCGCTGTACTCAGGAGGCCACGGAGTAGTGATCCAGTTCGGGCGCTTCTCTTCCGGCCCACCTCCCGGGCATCCGGAGAAGGTTACTACCGCCCGAACACCTAACTTTTCAGCCAGCCGCACTGTCTTCCGGAAGACAGTGTCGTAGTCCTCCGCAATTGACTGATCCGGATGAACAGGATTTCCGTGGCAAGACAGTGCGCTGATCACCAGCCCGGCATCTTCGATTTGCCGTTTGAACGATGCGGCAACTTCCGAGGACCGCAGACAGGCATCGAGATCAATGTGGTTGCTTCCGGGCCAGCCGCCGGTTCCGACCTCAATGGCCGTGATCTGGGGATAGCGTTTCAGCTCGGTCAGCATCTCTGCCAGGCTCAGTTTCGCAAAGACGGGATCGAAGACACCAAGTCGCATTCCATTTACCCTCGCCGCAATACTATCGTGTTCAAAATCGTCTATGACGGCGCCACATATTTTGATAATTAACAATTGTCCGCAAAGAATCGGGATTCATTCGAGGTATTCGTTTTATCTTTGACAAACCTGTGCACGCCTAGGCAGGATTTATGGCAGTTGTTGGACCCACCTGCCGGAACCGAGGAAAAGCTGCTGATGTCATCACAACCGAAACGCCTCTCCATGGGATTGGTAGGGCCAGGGTTCATTGCACCGCACCATATTGACGCAGTTCGCCGCCTGGGAGACGTGGATGTCGTTGCGATCGCCGGCTCCAATGCGGCCTCGGCACGGAAGAAAGCGGATCTACTTCACATCGAGACCTCCTATGGCGACTATCGCGAGCTGATCGCGCGGCCGGATATCGATGTAATCCACAACACGACACCAAACCACTTGCACTTCCCGGTCAGTCTCGCGGCCCTGGAGGCAGGCAAGCACGTCATCTCGGACAAGCCGCTGGCGATGACCTCGAACGAGGCCTCCACGCTACGTGCCGCGGCCGATGCCGCAGGTGTTGTGAATGCCGTCACGTTTAACTATCGCGGCAATCCCCTGGTGCAACAGGCGCGCCTGATGGTGGAGCAGGACAAGCTTGGACGAGTCTTCTTCGTGCATGGCCAGTATCTGCAGGACTGGATGACGGACGATCATGTCTATTCCTGGCGGTCCGATCCGTCCAAGGGAGGCGTGAGCTCTGCCCTTGCCGACATTGGGTCGCACTGGTGCGATCTTGCACAGCATGTCTCCGGAGGGCGCATCATCGAAGTACTGGCAGACATGACGACCGTGGTGAAGACCCGTTACACCAGCGGCGCCTCCGCTGAGGCGTTCTCACAAAACCAGACAGGCGAACGGCGGCCTGTCACCGTCAACGGAGAAGATCTCGCATCGGTGCTGGTCCGCTTCGATAACGGAGCGCGCGGATGCTTTACGGTCGGTCAGGTATTGTCCGGCCATAAAAACGGGCTGCAGCTCGAGGTCAATGGCCGAACTTCCTCTCTCCGCTGGCTGCAGGAAGAACAGAATGAGCTCTGGATCGGTCACTATAACCGGCCGAACGAGATTCTGAAGAAAGATCCCAGCCTGATGCTTCCAGGTGCGGCGGGTTATGCCTCGCTGCCTGGTGGACACCAGGAGGGCTGGCCGGACGCCTTCCGCAACATCATTGCGGATATTTATCAGTGGATCCGAACCGGCGAGCGCCCGGCGACCGTCTGTACCTTTGCGGATGCCGAGTACCTCAGCCACGTTCTCGACGCTATGCTGGCAAGCCACGAAGCTGGTAGCGTGTGGAAGCAGGTCCAATTGCCTGCGGTTGCGGGCGAGACCAACACGGCGTCCCTGGCCGCGCAATAAACAATTCAAACTGATTCCGGAGAGACGACTTCCCGATGAACATGCAGATGCGGTTCCGGCTGAGCGCCATGATGTTTTTGGAGTTTTTCATCTGGGGTTCCTGGTATGTGACAGTAACAACCTGGGTTAGCCAGACGCTCCACTTTAATGGCGTACAGACTGGAATGGTTGCCGGTACTACAGCAATCGGCGCTGTGCTGTCTCCCTTCCTCGCAGGTTGGGTCGCCGACAACCTGATGGCCGCCGAAAAGATGCTGGCTCTGCTGCACCTGATTGGAGCCGCGCTGATGTATGCGGCGTCGCTGCAGACGAGCTTCGCTCCCCTGTACGGGCTGGTGCTTGCATACTCCATCCTCTACATGCCGACCCTTGGGCTGGTAAACGCAATTGCTTTCCGCCAGATGGACCATCCGAAGTCGGAGTTTGCTCCAATCCGCGTACTGGGAACCATCGGCTGGATCTGCGCGGGACTGCTTGTGAGCTACGGATTCCATGGCGACGCGACGGCGATTCCGCTCAAGCTGGCGGCCGGCGGTTCAATCGTGATGGCGGTGTATTCACTGCTTCTGCCCAACACACCGCCGAAGGCGAGCGAAAGCTTCAAGGTGAGCAACCTGTTTCCGGTCGAAGTACGACGGATGTTCAGCGATCGCAGCTTCCTGGTATTTGCCGTGGCGTCGTTTTTGATTTGCATTCCGCTGCAGTTCTATTACGCGTTCACCAATCCCTTTCTAAACCAGATCGGTGTGGCGAACGCCGCGGGTAAGATGACGTTCGGTCAGATGTCGGAGATGGGCTGCATGCTGCTCATCCCCTGGTTCTTCCGCAGACTTGGTGTGAAGTGGATGCTGATCGCGGGTATTTCGGCATGGGTACTGCGGTATGTCTTCTTTGCCTATGGAAATCCGCAGGCGGGCGTCTGGATGCTCTTGCTTGGCATCCTGCTGCACGGCATCTGCTACGACTTCTTCTTCGTAACGGGTCAGATCTACACCGACCACAAGGCGCCGGCGGCCTACCGCAGCGCGGCTCAGGGACTGATCACCCTGATCACCTACGGAGTGGGCATGCTGCTGGGCTCGTGGCTTTCAGGCGTGGTGGTCGACAAGTTCGCCTCTCCGGACGGGGGACACGCATGGACCTCCATCTGGCTGGTTGCGGCCTCCATCGCCGCGGCGGTACTGGTGTTCTTCTTCTTCGCCTTCACGGAAGAGACCGGCGCTGCTTCGTCGCCTTCAACGAAGAAAACGGCGCTGAAGCCGGAGTTCGTGGAGTAAGCAATAGAAAGCCCGCGGCAGTTGCCGCGGGCTTTCTTGTTGTTAGAGGCGAATACTAAGCCAGCGCAGCTTTGGCATACGCCAGGCACTTCCCTACTTCCTTCACCGAATCCGAGCCATCGGGGATGGGATACTCCACCTCGATGGTGGCAGGGAACTTGTAGCCTTCTTTCTTCATCAACTGCAGCACTTCCTTGAGCGGTGTGTCGCCTTCACCCCATGGCGTGTTCGCCTCGCCATGTTCCTTACTCTTGCGGTCCTTCAGGTGCATGCTGGTGATGCGGTCGTGGTGTTTCTTCACGAACTCAATCTGGTCTTTGTTGCCGGCAGCCGTGTAGTGGCCGAGGTCAAGATTGATGCCGTTGTAGGGAGACTGCGCACAGGCTTCATCCCAGGTGGTAGGAAGAGCCTGCAGATGCGCGTGATAGCCGATCATCATCTTGTGCTTCGCGCCGAACTCTCCGATACGCTTGGTCAGGTCCGGCTGGCCGTCGGGCATCTCCATGGTGACGTGGTTTGCGCCGCAGGCCTTGGCTGCATTGAAGACGTAGTCAAACTCCGCATCGGGCATTCTCATCGTGAGGCCGGCCTTGAAGGCATAGATCCAGACACCGGCATCGGCATAGATCTTGCGCAGCTCTTCATACTTTGAGATCGGCATGGTCGTGCGCCACTTGGTCAGGGCTTCGTTGTACTCAGCCATCTCCGGCCGAGGGCCTGAGGGACGAGGCGCACCGGCTGCAGGCGGTGGCCCGGCGGGACGCTGCATCATCGGGCGCTTGGGAGCTCCGGCCCATTCCTCCTGAATCGTCTCCAGCTCGCAGGCGTTGATGCCGTTCTCAACCATGTACTTCAGGTCATCCAGCACGCCGTGCTGCGGCATCTGCCGGTAGCTGTAGCTGATGACACCAATCTGTACGCCGTTGAACTTCGAGTTGGGCTTCGTGGCTGCAAACAGACGAGCCGGGTTGGCGGCCACGGCCGCTGCTACCGGCAGGCTCGAGATTGCGAGTTTGCCGAATTCACGTCTTGAATACCGCATGCGTCACTCCTTAGGGCTAAAGACTTCGTTGAGCCAGAGGAATGGACCGCGACAGAACGAAGCGGTCCTTCCCGATTTCCAATCACCTCTTACTGCAGGCGGAAGGCATATACCGTATCGCCGCCGGCAACAAGGACATACTGATGACCATCGAGCATGTAGGTCTCCGGAGCATTGGATGTGGAGATTCGTGTATGCCAAAGCGCCTTGCCGGTGGCTGCATCATGCGCCACAAAGTTGCTGCGTGCATCCGAGGCGAAGAGCAGGCCCCCCGCAGTTGTCAGCAAACCGTTGAGCCCACCAGCTCCCCCGGTAACACCGGGATAGCGATGCTTCCAGGCAGGCTTGCCTGTCTTCGGATCCATCGCAACCAGGTAGCTTCCCAGCGAGCCGACACTCAGCTCGTCTTTGCCGCCCAGTCCCATGGCTCCGCGAGGATCGGTGGTAGCGAGGTAGTACATCGCATAGCTCTCCTGTGCGTGTGCATAGAAGTAGCCGGTCTGCGGACTATACGCCGGCGGCGGCCAGTTCACGATGCCCCCGTTGGCAGGAGAAACCAAGGCTCCTCCAAGGTCAAAGTCCTTGGACGAGTCGCGCTCGGGAGCGCCGTTCTTGTCGAGGGTGTCCTTCGCCCAGTTGGGAGAGTCGACAAGCTTGCTGGTCAGCAGATGCTCGCCCGTCACGCGATCGAGCACGAAGAAGTAGCCGTTGCGCGCCGCCGTGATGGCCAGCTTACGCATCTTGCCACCGAACATGGCGTCGGTCAGCACAGGTGTTTGCGTCGAGTCGAAGTCATGCGTGTCATGCGGAGAGGTCTGGTAGTACCAGGCCATCTTGCCGGTCTCGACATTCAATGCCACCAGCGAACAGGTGTAGAGATTCGCGCCAGGCCCGCGAAGCTGCGACGTATAGGCGGCGGTCGGATTGCCCGTTCCGAAGATATAAAGATGCGTCTCCGGATCGTATGATCCAGGCACCCACACATTGCCGCCGCCGTGCGAGGCAGCGTCCAGGTTCTTCCACGTATCGAGCCCCGGATCACCTTCCTTCATTGGCACTGCGTACCACTTCCACTCCACGTCCCCGGTCTCCGGGTTGAAGGACTGCAGCAGGCCGGGCTCATCGAGGTCGTTGCCGGTACCGACCAGCAGGTGATCTCCAATAACGATCGGCGACATGGTGGAGAAGTACTGTAGATCGAAGGAAGCGATCTCCTTGTGCCAGATCTCCTTACCGGTGGCTGCATTCAGAGCTACAAGGAAGTTGTCCGGGGTCTCAAAGAAGAGACGGTCGTGCCACATGCCCACGCCCCGGTTGCCGATGTGCGTACCGCCGCGTGTTTTCCACAAATAGTGCCACAGCTCATGACCGTCGTAGGCGTCGAGTGCCCACACGTTGTCCGGCGTGGTGACATACAGCACGCCATTCACCTGCAGGATGGCGCCCTTCACGCTGCCCATTTGGGCTTCGATCGTACCGACACCACCTACGGTCGTCGGAGGGGCCGGAGGAGCGAACGAGAATGGACCAGCGCTTGGCGGGGCTGAACCGGCGCTCAGACGCTGTGCCCATGCAAGGGTTAGGCCATGAACGTTCGAAGTGTTGATGTCTTTCAGAGAACTGTAGCGGCGGCCACTGTAGTCACCCGAGTAGGTTGGCCAGGTATCGGGCTTGGGGTTCAGGATATCGGCGGGATCCAGCCACGCCTTCTGCGCCATGGCGGGAGCCACGGTCATGGCCGCCACTGCAATTGCTGCAAACGTTCTTAGTACGCGCATCCTTATCCCCTTTATTTCAGCGTCACCAGATAGGCGGTAATGTCGTGGATCTCTTTGTCCTTGATGGTGCGGAACATCGCACGATGGGCGGCAAGAGGATCGTGGATCTCGACCTTCGGAAGATCGTTCTCCCGCAAGAAGCGATGCGCAACGCCATCCTCTGTCGTGACCTGGACGTAGAAATCATCAATAGCATCGAGCTTGCCAGTGACAGGCGCTCCCTTTGCCGGGGTCACGGTTGCTGTAACCGGCGGTACCTTGAGAGGCACGGAAGGACCGGCAGGAGCTCCTGGGAAACGGCCCGCAGGCATCCCCGGCAACAACCAGGCCTGCTGCATGGCGCGAGGTTCGGAGTACTTTGCGGCAAAACCGGCGAGGTCTCCGGTCACGGAATGACACGATCCGCAGAGGCGGTTAAACGTATCTTTGCCTGTATTCGGGTCGCCCACCACAATGTTGATCTTTTCGGTCATGACAGCACGGCTGCTGACCTTCAGGCTGTGCAGCCAGGCGGCAACGTCAGCGACCTGCGCATCGGTCAGATCGATCTTGGGCATGCCGCGATCAACGCGTGCTCCGTGCACAATGGGAGCGATCAGTTCGCCGTTCTTATCCTGCAGCACAATCTCAGAACGCAAGAGGTTAGGACCGACTGATCCCCCGCCTGCATCCGATCCATGGCAAAAGGCACAGTTCACACCGAAAGTGGCCTTGCCGCGATCGAGCACTTCCTGCGGAGCCTTCTCCCGGTCGGGATAGGCCACCAGGCCACCACGGTTTCTGGCTCCCTGAGCAGGAGGCTCAGCCTGTCCGCCGTGTTCCCCGCTTGGCGCCTGCTGGGCAGATACATGAAGATTGCCGGTACACAGCCAAACCGATAAAGACACTGCTGCGGCAAAACCGCCAATCAGTGCACTTCGGCGAAGTTTCGAGTTGAAGATCGTCATTGGCCAAACCTTGTCGTGATGTAAATAGATCTCCGCCAGGACATCATCCCGACTGTCCTGCCGCCGATTGAGTTCATTCCATGAGTGTCCCGGAGACGCATCAAAAGAGCGTGATTCGGAGCGCGTTCTTTTATAAATGACCTAATCGATGATTGGGAAGATCAAACTCCCGCCCTATCGACGCATGAAAGGCCAAAATAGACGCACTACTTTCTAAAAAGAGCGGCGGTAATGACAGATTCTCGAAGAAGAATGGCCTGACGGGTGGAAACAATGCCCATGAATCTCATTTTTGAAATATGCCGGACAGAAAAGCCCCTCCTGCGGTTGTTGCGCAGGAGGGGTATGGCGCCGAACGAACGGTGGAGGAATGAAAGCGCTAGAACGCTCCCCCGATTGCGTGTCCCTGGGTCGCATCGGTGGGAAAGACCACTGTTACCTTCGACGTCCACGACTGAGAGATCTCTGAGAAGGCCGGACGATAGCCTCCCAGCGCGACAAGGCCACGAGCGATGTCACGAGATGTTTTGGACAGAGCGGTATGGGGAACAGTGATGGAGCGGTTGTGCCACGAAGCCAGCATCGTGTCCGCCACCATAACCAGGAGAACCCACGCGAAGATGAGGAACACCGACGCGAACAATGCAGCATGTCTTCTGAGAGCGACCTGCATATAGCGGACCTCACTGCAGCTATCGGCCCCCGGAAAACCGGCGATAGGTGGAAAACCGGTGAATTCGCGCATTTTCTCTGTTACTGGGTATCCCGGAACGATCGTGCAGCGGCGTTTTCATTGAGGAAAACGCCCATAGATGCGCATGCCCTGCAAAACACCCACAAGGAAAATGCTCTAAGGGGGTCGAATCGCTTCAAGATACTGCACGTAATGCCGATGAGGAGTTCTGAGAACGCTGGATGAGCTCGCAAGTAGAACCAGCGGAATGGAGCCATCAACGTGAATCTGCAACGCTACACCGTCAAACAGAAACTTCTTCTCTCGTACGGAACCATGATGATTCTTCTGGTCCTGCTAGGTGGACTCGCCGTTTACGAGATCAGTGCTCTTGGCGAGTTGACGTGGGAGCTCGGCATTAAAGACGCGACCAAGATGTATAACGCCGGCATGGCGAATGGTCACGCGACCGAGATGCTCGCCGCCAGCCGCAGAATCGCGGTGAAAGAGTCGGTCAACGATACGGAAGGCCTGAGCCGGGCTATTGATGAGTACAACACGTACGAGAACAAGATGCGCGAGGATATCGCCACCATTCTGAAGCAGGGTGTCTCTGCAGAAGGCCGCCCCACGCTGGAGGCAGCTACCACGAGGCTGGATAAGGCGTCACAGTTGTTCCCCCACTATCTTGAGCTGATTCATGCTCACCAGGTTAAAGAGGCCTCACAGTTTGCAGAGAGCGAACTAGAGCCTGCCCTTCAAGATGTCGACGCGGCCGGCTCGAAGATGCTGGAACGGCAGAAGGTCGTCATGGGCAAGGCGAATACCAAGGCAGAAGATGCAATCACATTCGCACGCTGGCTCATCGGCACACTGCTCACCCTGGGAGCCGTTTCGGGAGTCCTGATCGCCTTTATCGTCCGCCTGCTCGACCGCCAGCTACGCCACGCCGTGCGAGAGCTTTCAATGGGCTCCGATCAGGTGACCGAGGCGTCAGCCCAGGTAGCCACTTCGAGCCAGAATCTGGCGAAAGACACCTCTGAGCAGGCCGCAATGATCGAAGAGACGTCAGCTTCGGCAGAGGAGATCAACTCCATGGCCCGCCGCAATGCGGAGAACTCGGATCACTCTACAACCCTGGTCTCTGAAGCGGTTCGCCATAGTGACGATGCCAATCATGCCGTCGCACAGTGTGTGGAAGCCATGGATGCACTGAGCCAGTCCAGCGAACAGATCGCCAAGATCATCGGTGTGATCGATAAGATCGCCTTCCAGACCAATATTCTGGCGCTGAACGCCGCGGTCGAGGCCGCGCGTGCCGGTGAAGCCGGTATGGGATTCGCCGTCGTCGCCGAAGAGGTTCGCAATCTGGCTCAACGTTGCGCTCAGGCGGCACAGGAGACCTCGGTCCTGATCAAGAATTCCGTCGACAACACCGTCGCAGGCCGTGAACGGATGACCACCCTGGTTGACTCCGGCCGCAAGGTGCATGAGGTCTTTGGCCGCATCAAGGTCATGATCGATGAGATTCGCATGAGCAGCCAGGAGCAGGGCAAGGGGATTGACCAGATCAGCCGCGCCATCGGCCGCATGGAGAGTGGAACCCAGAAGAACGCAGCCAATGCAGAAGAAAGCGCGGCCGCGGCACAGGAGCTGAATGCCCAATCCGATGCGTTGCGTGGAGTCGCGATGGGTCTGGCGCGCATGACCGGTGTCCCTGTACGTGGCCATTCGCAAAAGGCAGTTGTGACGCCTGTGTTCAAGCCCGTCAAAGCTGCAGTGGTACGTCCGGCGATTGCAAAAGCTGCAGCGGTGAATACCTTCGTTCCGCAACGTCTTACACCGGCCGCGGCCAGCAATATCGACGCTAACTTTACAGACTTCTAGTTCGACCCGGCGGAGAGTGGCTCATCCCTGAGCCGCTTTCCGCCGATACATCAACTATCTGGATCTATCTCAGGAGTAATACATGGCAATCAAGAACAACAACCAGGCGAAGCAGGTGGCGGATACATCACGCAAACACCTTATCTTCTCGCTCGGCGACGAGGAGTTTGGCATTCAGGTCCTGAACATCAAGGAGATTATCCAGATGCAGGAGATCACCGCCGTTCCCAAAACCGCGGTCTACGTCAAAGGCGTCATCAACCTGCGCGGCCAGGTGATTCCGGTACTCGATCTCTCGGCTCGCTTCAATCTTCCCCAGCGTCAGTACACTCCTCATACCTGCATCGTGGTCGTCCGGCTGGCCACATCGATGGGCGAACGGCTGATTGGCGCCGTAGCTGACGGAGTCAGCGAAGTGCTGTCCATCTCAGAAGAGGACATCGAGCCCAGCCCGGACTTCGGCAATGGAGCCTCCGTTCCCTATCTGCTTGGCATGGCGAAGGTACGCGGAAAAGTAAAGCTGCTACTCGACACTGACAAGGTCTTCTATATCGAAGCCTCGCAGGAAATCAACTAAGCACGACACTACAGCCCCTCTTTCAGGTATTAGACGCATGAGTGCCACGAAAAATACTGCACCGGTTGCCGACCAGCTTGCTGCGCGGCTCGACGAGCTGGCAACGCTCTGGATGGTCGATGGACCAGGTTCTCTGACCGAACAGCGCCTTATCCAATTGGCTGCGCTCGCACAAAAAGATCCTGCATTTGCAGAGATCGCGAAACGCGCCAACGTACTGGCCAATGACCGCTCAAAGGGTAAGATGATCGCCGAAGAGCCCTTTACCGCATTTCAGCGTCTGATGCGCGGTGAAGCAGAACCGGTCGTCCAGGCGCCGCCCCCAGCGCCTGCGGCTCCTACTGCCGCGCAGACCACGGCCGCTGTTGCAGTGGAAGAGCCGATGGAAGAGGATGAAGTCGCATTCGACGACGATCCTGAGATGCTTGCCGGCTTCGTTACCGAATCGCAGGAGCACCTGGCTGCCATCGAAGAACAGATTCTGGCGCTGGAGCGTGACCCGTCCCAGTTGCCCGCAGTCCATGCCGTCTTCCGCGCCTTCCACACCATCAAGGGCCTGGCGGGTTTCCTTGGCCTGAAGGGTGTTCAGGGCGTGGCACACGAAGTCGAAACTCTGCTGGATCATGCACGCAACAGCCGCGTTCAGATCAGCGTCGAGATCGTCGATCTCGTCCTGGAGAGCTCAGAGTATCTGCAAGCCGAAGTAAACCGTATCAACGGCGCCCTGAACGGAGCTGATCCTGGCAAAGCGAAGAACAACCGCGCCCTGCTGCGCACCATTGCCACTGTCACTCAACGAGCACTTGATGGTGAACCCGCGGCCGTTGAAAAGGCTGCACCGGTAGCCACACCTGCCCCTGCTCCAGTGAAAGAGGAAGTACCTGCTCCAGCACCGAAGGTAGAGATACCGGCTGCTGCGTCTGTTGCCGCTCCCGTAGCCAAGGAAGAGAAGCCGGTTGCTCCTGTTGTTCCTGCTGCTCCCGCTACTGCTGCGGTTCCCGCTGCACCACAAGTGGAAGCCGCTACGCCAGCTCCTGAGCCCAAGGCAGAGGCCACTGCTGTTGTTGCACCGAAAGCAGAAGCCACCCCCGCCCCAGTGCCCACACAGAAAAAGGCGGAACCCGAATCCGCTCCCGCAATTGCGCCTCAGGCTGCGGTCAGCAAGAGCGAACCCGTCTCGGCCTCAATCCGTATCGATACCGCTAAGCTCGACCAGCTTATGGACATGGTCGGCGAGATGGTGATCGCACAGTCGATCCTGAGCCACAATCCGATGTTCGCCAGCAACCGCGATGCTCGGCTTATCGGCGACCTGGCGCAACTGGCCCGCATTACCGGTGAGGTCCAGCGGCGCGCCATGAACATCCGCATGATGCCCATCGGCCCACTCTTCCAGAAGAATGCCAAGCTGGTTCGCGATCTCTCGCGCCGGCACGGCAAACAGGTGGAATTGCTGCTCGCTGGTGAAGGCACGGAACTCGACAAGACGATTGCGGAAGAGCTCTCTGATCCGCTGTTGCACATGATCCGGAATGCGCTCGATCACGGTATCGAGACACCGCAGGAGCGCACGACCGCCGGCAAGAACCCGACCGCGACACTGCGTCTTTCCGCGGAACACGAGTCCGGTAAGATCGTCGTCTCGATCTCGGATGACGGACGCGGCCTCAATCCGGACAAGATCTTCCGCAAGGCGCTGGAGCGCGGTCTGGTCACCGAAGATACACAACTGACGGAAACTGAGATCTTCCAGCTCATCTTCGCACCGGGCTTCTCAACAGCGGAAAAGATTACGGATATCTCCGGCCGCGGCGTTGGCATGGATGTCGTCCGCAAACATGTAGAGAATCTTCGCGGTCACATCCAGATTGAGTCCGAGCTCGGTAAGGGCACGACCTTCTACATCCATCTTCCGCTCACGCTGGCTATCATCGAAGGCCTTGTGATCGTGGTTGGCGACCACCGCTACATCATTCCAGTCTTCTCGGTTCGCGAGATGCTGCGCCCGACGCAGGAGATGCTGGTCCGGGTACAGGGCACGGAAGAGATGATCCTGATGCGAGGCAACCTCTACCCGCTGGTCAGGCTGCACCGCCGCTTCGGCATCAAGCCTCGTTCTGAAGATATCTGCCAGGGCCTGGTCGTGGTGTGCGAGGGCGCGGGACGTCAGTTCTGTCTCCATGTGGACGACCTTCTGGGACGTCAGGAGATTGTGATCAAGAGCCTGGGCGAGACCTTCAGTGACAGTACCGGTCTGACTGGATGCGCGATTCTGGGCGATGGCCGCATCGGCCTGATCCTCGATGTGGTTCAGATCTTCAAGATGCCGAACGAACCCGGTGAGGAGGCAGCATGAGCACAGTCACCACCATCAGCAACCTGACGCTTTCACAGAAGGACTTTAATCGTTTCAGAAAACTTGCCTACGACTATTGTGGTTTGGCAATTGAAGAGGGCAAGGAAGGTCTGGTTGCCTCTCGCCTGACCAAGATCATGCGCTCGCTGAACATCGGCTCTTTTTCCGAGTACTACGAGTACGTGATCAACGATAAGTCGTCCGACGCTCTGGTGACGATGATCGATCACCTGACGACGAATTACACCAACTTCTTCCGCGAACCGAAGCACTTTGAGTTTCTTTCCAGCACGATCTTTCCGGCGCTTGCTAACCGCAGCGAGTACACGATCTGGAGTGCAGCCTGCGCCACCGGAGAGGAGCCATATTCGCTCGCCTTTGCGGCTCGTGAGCACTATGCCAATTCCGGGCCTACTGTAAAGCTCCTGGCCACGGACATCTCAACCAAGGTGCTGGCACGCGCGCAGGATGGGACTTACAACGAGAAGTGCTTCCAACAAGTTCCGATGGAGATTCTGCGCAAGTACTTGCAGCGCGGCGTAGGACCTGCTGCCGGAAACTATCGCGTCAAGCAGTTCATTCGCGAAGCGATCTCGTTCCGCCGGCTGAATCTCATCAGGCAGTTTGAATCGTTTGTAGAGAGCTATCCTCTGATCCTCTGCCGGAATGCCATGATCTACTTCGACATTCCGACGCAACAGGAACTGGTCAACCGCTTCTATGACCATCTGGAGCCTGGTGGATACTTCTTCGTCGGACATGCCGAAAGTCTGAACAACCTAAAACACAGATTCGAATACGTACAGCCTGCTGTCTACAAGAAGCCCGGCTTGTTGAGATCACGGTAGGTCACCGATGAAGACAACCTCTCCGATTCGCGTCCTCATCGTGGACGATTCCGCAACCGTGCGCAAGATTCTATCCGACGCGTTGCGCAATGCCCCCGGGATTGAAGTAGTAGGCACAGCCCCGGACCCGTATGTTGCCCGTGAGAAGATTCTCGCTTTGAACCCCGACGTTCTGACTCTCGACATCGAAATGCCGAGAATGGACGGCCTCACCTTCCTGAAGAAGCTGATGGATTACAAGCCGATGCCTGTAATCATGATCAGTTCGCTGGGCCAGGCCTCCGCCGCGGCAACCATGGAAGCCTTTCGCCTGGGAGCCGTCGAAGTCCTTGCGAAGCCGAATGGCCCCTACTCCGTCGGCGATCTCGCGAACACACTTGCAGATAAGATCCGCGCCTGCGCGCAGGCGAATCCACGTGCGTTCAAACCGTCGCCCGCAGTCGTGGCAGAAGTATCGGCACCCACGCCAGCGCCAGTAGCTGCGCAACCAGTGGTGCAACCGATCTCGTCATTTGTCCCGCCGCCTCCGTCCGGAGCCCTTCCCGGCTTTGCCTCGCGTCGGATCATCGCTATCGGATCCTCGACAGGAGGTCCCCAAACGGTTGCGAAGATCGTGAGCCAGTTCCCCGCGGATATGCCGCCGGTCCTGATCACACAACATATGCCGGCAGGCTTCACAACACATTTTGCCGATCGGCTGAATAAATCCTGCGCCATGGAAGTCAGAGAGGCAAAGGATGGAGACGATGTCCATCCGGGGCTGATCCTGATTGCGCCAGGAGACTTTCACATGACGCTGCAGCACACGAGCGCCGGATTGAAGGTACGTGTTGCCGGAGGCCCCCAGGTGTGCTTCAGTCGTCCGTCTGTCGATGTCCTGTTCGCGTCAGTGGCCCAACTCGTGGGTGGTCCGGCATTGGGTGTACTGCTTACCGGCATGGGAACTGACGGAGCTCGAGGCATGCTGCAGATGCGGCAGACAGGGTCTGTCACCATCGCCCAGGATGAAAACACCAGCATCGTTTACGGGATGCCGAAGGAAGCAGCCCGTATAGGTGCGGCGGCGATGACACTGCCGGTTGAGAAAATTGCCGGCGAGATCCTGAAACAGATCTCACAGCCTTTTGTCAGAAAAGCGGCCGCCATCGGTCGTTAGCTCTTAGAACTAACTTCTCAAGCGCGATGCCCTTCCCCCGGAAGGGCATCGCGCTTGCATCTGTAAAGCGAACGTGTACCACGTAGGACATTTGCCGTATCAACCGTCGGCATCCGGAAAATTTAC
>JABFXN010000070.1 GCA_013361705.1 Acidobacteriaceae bacterium | reverse complement strand
TGTCCGTTCTCAGGGAGGTTTTCTTAGCTCACTCCCTACGAGCGCTGCGATGCGCTTCTTCTTTTACCGGGGCCAGGTGTTCTCTCATCTCCTCGGCAACACAGATCAACATCTGATCCCCGACCTGCGTATTTGTGGAATAGATCGTGTGAGTCGGCAGTTCCAGGACGCTTCCGGCCTGAGTCTTTATTGGTCCAATGCGAAAGGATGGGATGGACTCAACCAGGTGAATGACCCGGTTTTGTTCATCCAAATAGATCAGGTCGAGCGGGAAAAATAACCCCAGAGTATGAACGCCTTGAGAAGGCACCACCCATATTCCCTCGTCGGCCCGGAGTCTCAGTCTTCCGATCAATCCCTTCAGGCGCATCAAGATGGTGTCCGCCGCCTTCACGTTCAGGCTAAGGAAACTCTCCCGCGTTAGGTTATAAACGCAATACGTCTTTTCCATCTCGCTTCAACGCCTCGGAGGCGAAGTGCCACACGTAGCCTTCGCAGTCGAGTCTCCAATCTTTCCGTTTGCGAATCAAAGGTTCATGTTTTCCAGCTCAAGCAGTGTGGCCGAACATCTTTCCTCGGGGCTATGCATGCAATGGGCAACTCGATACGACGACGAGATGTGTACTGCAGCGTCCTTGCGTGCATGAACCTCAAGAAGAGAGTGACGGCCCTTCTGCATGAAGCCAGGTTCTAGAGCATTTTTCCTGTTGGTGGGTATCCCGGTAGAGGAGTACAGCGGCGTTTTCATTGCGGAAAACGCCCATAGATGCGCAAGCCCTACACGATACCTACAGGAAAAGGTTCTAGTGCACCCGGGTGCGGCGGCGATAGATGAGAAACATCAACACCACAACAAAAAGCACACCAGATGCGATCCGAATCAGCGTTACGTTATCCATGGGAATTCTCCTTGTTCTTTCAGTGGTTGAAGTATTTAGCGAAGGACTCTGCCATGATGATGGCGGCAGGTCCCAGGGTGACGAGAAACAGTGAGGGGAAGATAAAGAAGACCAATGGAAAAACGAGCTTCACCGTGGTCTTGGCTGCCTGCTCCTCTACTCTTTGGCGGCGCTGGGTTCTCAGCGTGTCAGAATGCACGCGCAGCGTCTTGGCGACACTTGTACCCAACTGTTCGGACTGTACAAGTACCGAAACGAGGTTCCGTACGCTGTCGACTCCTGTGCGTTCCGCAAACTGTTTCCAGGCATCGGCGCGGGCGCGGCCGGCGCGCTGCTCCAGAACAACAATACCGAGCTCGTCGCAGATGGCAGGGTGACCGCGGTGCAGCTCTTCGCTTGTGCGGACCGTCGCCTGATCCATGCTTAGCCCTGCTTCGATGCAGATGGTCAGCAGGTCAAGCACGTCCGGAAGTCCTTGCCTGATCTGCGTCTGGCGCTTTGTGACCTTGCGTCCCAGCCAGAAGTCCGGCAGCAGGAATCCCAGGCCCAGTGCGGTTGCATAAACAAAGAACCCATTGCCGTGCGCGAGTCCGCTGGCAAAAGCCAGCGCGCACAATGTGAGAGGAACCAGCACTTTTGCTCCATAGAACAGGCTCACTGCTGAATCTTCGCGAAAGCCCGCCCGCATGAGGCGCTGCTGGATGATGGAGACCTCGGCCTGGCTCTTGGGAAGAACGCGTTCGAGATGCCCCACCATTCCACCGAGCGAAGAACCCGTCATTTGAATAGTGCGCCGTAGAGCACGCTCCTTCGAATGCGGGACGACGACTTCCCCGATTCGCTGAAGCATGGCTTCGCGATAGAAGAGCAGAAGTCCACCACTGGCAATCAAGACAAAGATGACGAAAAATATAACCGCAACAAATCCCATAACCCACCTTCAAACCTTCATGTTGACGATCTTGCGAATAATCAAAGAGCCACTGATCGTCATGGCTGCCGATAGATACATAAGCTTGACGCCTATGGGGTTGGTCCACAGGACGCTCATCGTCTTCGGATTGATCAGATAAAGTGCAGTACCCAATGCGATTGGGAGGAAAGAAAGAATCCATCCCGTCAGACGCCCCTGAGCGGTGTGTACCCGGATCTGCCGCTTCAGGCGGAATCTCTCGCGGATGACGTGAGCAGCTTTTTCGAGAACTTCGGCGAGATTGCCGCCACTCTCCTTCTGGATCAGAATTGCCGTGACGACAATCCGGAGATCTTGCAGCGGCACGCGCTTCACCAGATTCTCCATCGCTGTCCTCAGCTCAAGTCCGTAGTTCTGTTCCTCGAAGCAGATCTTGAACTCGCTGCTGATCGGTTCCGGAGATTCATATGCCACAAGCCGCAACGTGGTTACCAGGCTGTGTCCGGCACGGAGACCATTGACCATCAGGTCCAATGCCTCCGGTAGTTCCTGCTCCATCTGATTGAAGCGGCTAGAGCGTTTGTAGAGAACAAAGGCCAGAGGCGCCAGGGCAAACAGAATGCCGAGCAAGAGGGAAAAGATGACGACGCCCGTCCGCCAGTACAGCAGATACGCTGGAAAGACAAAACAAGCGGTTGACATCAGAAGCATAGCGCCTACGGTCCACTTCAATCCAGATTGATAGAGCAAGGTACGAAGCTGCGGGGCCAATTCAAGTTGCAGCAGCCAGCGATTGATCCAGGGAACAGCGCTGAAGAGTTCTTTCTTGCGGATGTCGACGACCGCGTCCGCCTCCGACCGTCCACTGGATAGGGCAGCATACAGGTTCGCTCGTGCGCGCTCTGCCTGCTGCGACTTACCGGCACCGCCGGCTGACAACAACAGAGCGCAGGTGACGAATACGCCGAAGAATACCACTACCAGAATCAGCCCCATATTCGCCTCCTTAGTTGACTTCCATCTTTTGCTCGAACAGCGCCGGCGACAGGAAGATGCCTGAGATGCGCAGCCGCTCAACAAACTTGGGACGGATTCCGCTCGGTTCAAAGACTCCAATCACCTTGCCGTCCGGGCCAACGCCCTTTCTCTTGAAGGTGAAGATGTCCTGCATACTGACCGTGTTCTCTTCCATGCCTGTAATCTCGGAGATGCTCATGACTTTGCGGCTGCCGTCACTCATGCGAGAGACCTGTACGACAATGGCAACAGCCGACACCATTTGCTGGCGGACACTCTTCTCCGGAAGGTTGAGGTTGCTCATCGCGACCATGGACTCAAGCCTGGTGAGAGCGTCTCTCGGAGTGTTCGCGTGAATTGTGGTCATTGATCCCTCGTGACCCGTATTCATCGCCTGGAGCATGTCGAAGGCTTCTTCGCCACGGACCTCGCCGATGATGATGCGGTCTGGACGCATACGCAGGCTGTTGATCAGCAGTTGGCGCTGGCGTACCGCTCCATTACCTTCTACGTTCGGCGGCCGTGTCTCCATGCGCACGATGTTCTCAAGGCCAAGGCGCAGTTCGGCGGCATCCTCAATCGTCACGATGCGTTCCGTCTTTGGAATGTACTGCGAGAGGATATTTAGGAAAGTCGTCTTGCCGGCGCCCGTTCCGCCCGAGATAAGGATGCTGATACGTGCCCGCACTGCGGCGGTGAGAAGCTCCATCATCTCCGGCGAAATGCTCTTCAGTTCCACCAATTGATTGGCGGCCAACGGGCCGGTGCCGAAGCGGCGGATGGACAGGGCTGGACCATCAAGCGCCAGCGGAGGAATGACGGCGTTCACACGGGAACCGTCAGGCAGACGAGCGTCAACCATCGGAGAAGATTCATCGACTCTGCGTCCGACCCTGGAGACGATCCGGTCGATGATCTGTAGCAGGTGACGGTCATCCCGGAATGCGGTCTCGACACGTTGCAACATGCCGCCGCGCTCGATAAAAACGTGATTCCTGTCGTTGACAAGAATGTCGGAGATGCTTGTATCCGCAAGCAGCGGCTCCAACGGACCGAGACCGAAGACTTCATCCAGGAGCTCGGCTTCGATCTTTGCTTCTTCAGCGAGACTCAGGGGTACGGATTGCCGCGAGATGATCTCATTCACCATTCCCGCTACGGCCTGTCTTGCCTGGGTGGTGTTGACGCGTGACAGCTTCTCCAGGTCAAGCTTGGAGATCAGCGTCCGGTGTATCTCGGCTTTGAAATTGTCAAAATTTACTCGATCCATACTGGCTTCATCCTTTTGAAGTTCTTATCTCTGTTATCCGAACACACTGAACCGCTTGTTCTGTTCGGTCTTCTCTGCTGTGCCATGGGTCTCTCGTACCATCTCCCGGATGACTCTGGAAGCCGGCGAGTCCTTGAGCACCAGCGGAACTGCTGTGTTTTGCGCGCTCCGCGCGGATGCCTCGTCATTCGGAATCTTCCAGCGGGCGGGCATCGTGAGCGCCTTCGTGATGTTTTCTTCGTCAATCACCAATGCGCGCGGGGTATACCGGTTCAGCACCACCTGGACCTTGGTTCCCGACTTCGATAGAAGCTCCGAAACAATGCGGTTGGCATTACGCAGGTCAGGGATACCAACCTGTGTAACCAGAAACACACTCGCTCCGTCATCAACGAGTGCATGACCTGTAGCCCCCAGGTGGGAGCCCGCATCGACGACAACATAGTCGAAGTTCTGCCGCGCAACCGACAACAATTGCTCGACTGCCTTACTCGATGGGTCGATCTCGATGTATTTGTCCGGAGCGGCCAGAACCGACAGGCCGGACTTATGTTTACTCACGAGCCTGGAAAGGAAGTTGGAGTCCAGACGATGAGCTTCTTCCAGCGCATCCGCCGTTGAATATTGAGGAGTAATTCCGAGCTCAAGCGCAACGTCGCCTAGAGGGAGAGTCAGATCGATCAGTAAGACGCTCTGGTTGCCCTCGGCGCATTCCTGCGCCAGGGCTACCGCAAAGTTACTGGCGACGGTAGTGACACCCGATCCGCCCTTCGCCCCGATGAAGACGATCGCCTTACCGATGGTCTTATTTACCGACCGGGAGGCCGAGCTGCGCGCTGTAGCGCGGACCAAAGCCTCGGCAATCAACGTTGAGGAAATGGGCGGTGTCAGGAACTCGCGGGCGCCGGCCCGCATGCACCGAACCAGCATCTCCGGCTGGACCATGGAAGAGTAGACCATGACCGTGGAGGCGCTATTTGCACAAATGGCCTCTACGAGCTCCAGTGCATACTCCGGGTCACTGTCCAGTTCAACGATAACAACGTCGTAGTCGCCACCTAACGGGGATGACTTATCACCAAGATCTGGATAGAAACAAAACTCGTGGGTTGTGTACCCCCAAAGCCCAGTCAGTGCATCTGCGACGAGCTGACGTTGTAACAGTTGGGGAAAAATGAGTGCAACAGATGTCACATTTCCACCAAGCGCACTGGAAGCTTTACCTGAATCGGTCATTACTCGCTGGCCATTTCTTGTTGCCAGTAACGTTTCGGACTGTTGAGATGAAGTCTGCATATTCATGACCTATAAAAATGAATCGCGTTACCTGGCAAAAAATGAAATGAGTGTTCCGATGGCAATCGCCGGAGCGTAAGGCATCTTCCGTGTCAGGGGATTGTTGAGTACCAGCTCCCGATGTGGAGTAAGTCCGCGTTTTCTAAAGCCAAAGATAAGATCTCCTGTACCCTGGAACATCTCAGCCGCAAATCCTCCAGCGACGGCCATGCCGACAGCGATGATCCCGCCCGCGATCCCCGTCATCACCAGAGCGATCAGCATCTGCGACGGTCCGACCCATGCGCCGATTGCACCGCAGAGCTTGACGTCACCCATCCCCATGCCGCCCATCAGACAAAGAATGCCGAACAACGCGGCTCCTACGGTCAGGCCGGCAGCGCTCTGCATAAGACCGTTGAGGCCATGCTGCAAGCCGGATATAACGAAGCCGACGATAAGGAATGGAAGCACCAGCCAGTTCGGGATACGCCGGCTGCGAAGGTCAGTGACAGTTGCCACCGCGACTACGATCAATGTTGGCCACCAGGCGGCGGAATGCATATGAGCTAACTCTCCAAGGGAGATCAATAAAAATCACTCGTGCCAGTTGCAATTGCCGATCCAAAAAATTGGAGCTGATTTGTTGCAAAGTGTTTACGGCTGTATACAGTTGCGCTCCAGGGTGGGTCCGGGACAAATCACCAGGGGGGCGGAGGAGAAGGGGCTGGAGCGTTACCGCGTGGGGTGCAATGCCGGCTTCGGCATTCTTGGTGAGTTTCTAATGCGGACTGAATCAATCCGTCTTAGCGGTCGTTCTCACGCAAAACCGCATTTGAATCCCGATATGGGAAGCAGCGCACTGGTAACTTACTTAAGTTGCAGTCGATTTATCTCGACGAATCCCGAAAATGTGGCTCAGAATACAAGCCAACATTGTGCACTGGATGCGCCAACGAAACGGCGCACATTGCCCGGATTGAGAATAGCTCGCACGATATGGGGCACCAGAAAACATGATTCGAATCGGACTCTTTTCAAATGACCAGACGCTGCCTTCACTTCTCTCATCTGCCCTTGGTAAGGAATTCGATGTCATCCAGGTCTCCATCAAAGACGAGAATCCGAGGTACCCGGGAAAGCCTCGTTATGAGGTGATCCTTCTGGATCTGGACTCGCTGCCTGACTCCCTGACGTTTTTTCAGAAGATGATTGCGGCGAAGATTCCGGTCCTGATTCTGTCCAGCGATGGCCTGCGCTCCACCGCCATCGACCTTGTCCGGCAGGGGGCCTATGGCTATTGCCGCAGACCGCCATCGATTCGCGAACTGAAGACGATGCTGGTTCGCGCCCATGAGGGCTCGACGCTGCACCGGGAACTGTTAGATCGACAGCAGAGTGAAGAGGCGGAGAGCCGCAACCCTATTCTCGGGAGCAGTCCGCAGATTCAGCGTGTGCATGAACTGATACGGAGGGTATGCAATATTAATGCGTCCGTCCTTATTACCGGCGAAAGCGGCACGGGGAAAGAACTGATCGCAAGCGGCATCCATAACCTTGGTTCCAGGGCAGACGAGCCATTCATTGCGGTTTCCTGTGGCGCTATCCCGGAGAACCTTATCGATACAGAGCTCTTCGGTTATGAAAACGACTCCTTCACGGGGACGACGGAATCATCGGTCGGCTATCTGGAGCTGGCTGGCGAAGGGACTCTCTTTCTGGATGAGATCGGGGAGCTTAGTCCCGCTACCCAGGTAAAGCTCCTGCGGGTTCTTCAGCAACGCGAGTTCAGCCGCCAGGGCAGTACAGAGTCTATTCCCCTGAAAGCCCGGCTCATCTTTGCAACCCATCAGAATCTTAGCGACATGGTGGCCCGGGGAGCGTTTCGTCAGGATCTCTATTACCGCATGAATGTTATTCGGATCGATGCTCCCCCACTGCGCGAGCATTCGGACGATATTCCGCAGATCGCAGAGCACCTCTTGAGAAAGTACTCGAAGAGCTTCCGCAGCCCGGTTATCAGGATCGAGGATGATGCGATGTCGATGCTCCAGGCCTATTCCTGGCCTGGAAACGTTCGTGAACTGGAAAATGTGATCCAGCAGGCGCTGATCGTCGCCAATGGGGAAAGCATTCACCTGGAGGATCTGGCTTCCAACATCCTGGAGGAAACTCTCGTCCATATGGATGACGACTATCATCCGGGGGGATCCTTTGAACGGCAGCTCCGAGAATACAAAGTTAAGCTGGCGACGACCGCCCTTCGTGAAAGCAATGGTAATAAGACACTGGCGGCTCGCAGCCTGAATATTTCCAGAGCCTATCTCCATCGGCTGCTTCGGGTCGGAGAACCAGGTGAGCTTATTAATTCGGAGATCTCCACCGAAAGGGAGTCACCTGAAGCAGGTATGGCATGAGCGACGGGACGGCCGTCGTTACGCAGATTGAGACCGCAAAGGTCTCTTATTTGCGGCGGGCGTTCTCCTTTCCTGTCATGCTGGCATGCCTTCTGGTTGTTCTGTCTGTACTAACCGTAAGGGGGCGTTTCGACGACCCTGATATGTGGTGGCACCTAAAGATGGGGAGTGTTATGTGGGAGACCCATAGCATTCCACATACAGATCTCTTTTCCTACACGACAGCCCACCATGCTTATATTCCCCACGAATGGCTGTCGGAGCTTTCGATTTACGGGGCGTACCGCTGGGGAGGCTACCAGGGCCTGATGGTCTGGCTGTGCTTCTTCACCTCAGCTTTACTTCTCTCCGGCTACTGTTTGTGCTGGCTTTACTCGAAGAATGCCAAAATAGCCTTTCTGGGGCCGCTGACAATCTGGCTGTTCTCCACGACAGGAGTTGCAGTTCGCCCTCAGATGGTTGGCTACTTATTCCTGGTCTTTGAGCTATTAATCCTCCACGCTGGGCAAACGCGCAACCCGCGCTGGTTTTTTACCCTGCCCGTGCTCTTTGCTATTTGGGTGAATGCCCATGGGTCTTTCTTTCTGGGGCTTCTGGTCGCAGCGTTGGTGCTAGCTAGTTCTTTTGTCGATTTTCAGGCAGGCTTGCTGGCCTGCCGGCGTTGGGAGGCGAGCAGGCAGAGAGCACTCGCATTCGCGGTAGTTCTTTCGATCGCTGCGCTCTTCCTGAATCCAATTGGTCTGAGCCAGATTCTGTATCCCGTTGACACACTGCTTCATCAGCACATTGGTCTCAGCCAGGTCGAGGAGTGGCAGGCGCTGCAATTTTCCGGGGGCCGCGACTTCGCATTCCTGGGGATCATTGCTCTTATCTTGTTGCTTCCGGCTATCCGCCGGACTGAGCTGTGGTGTCAGGAACTGCTGTTATTAGCCCTGGGAGCGTGGCTGGCCGCCAACCATCAACGCATGCTTTTTGTCTTCGGTATCCTGACCGCTCCCATCCTGTCGCGTTTACTGGCGACCGCGTGGGACAACTATGTTGCGGCACAGGACCTCCCGGGGGCCAACGCAATCCTGATCGCAGTCTCCCTGTTTTTCGTCTTCGGCACGTTTCC
>JABFXN010000078.1 GCA_013361705.1 Acidobacteriaceae bacterium | reverse complement strand
ACTCAACGAAGGTCTTCGTTACCTGCTCAGCAAATCGACAGGGGATGGCAGTGTGGCTCGCGGCCGATCCAAACGAGTGGCGCGGCAAACAGGACCCCTCACTGCAGCGCGATGCTTTTCTGACCATGCTGGACGTAGGTGACACCCCCATGCAGATCACCATGAAGCCCGATGGGGGCGAGATCTTTGTTTCGAACTTCAACTCGAATACGATCTCGGAGATCTCCACCTGGACGAATGAGGTAAGCAATACCTTTCCAATCGGCCCGCATCCGGTCCATGGTGTGATCGGCAAGGACAATACCTTCTGGGTCTCAAACTTCGGCGCCGACATGCTGAGCTTGTACAGCATCGACGATGGGAAACGGGTCGGCAGCGTCCGTACCGGTACAGCACCCGATGCGCTCGCCTTCTCAAGGGATGAACACCTGTTGCTGGCCGCTAATTCGAAGTCTGGCGATGTCGCAGTGATTCGCACGGTAGGCCGCAATGGCCAGCCGGAGCTCTTCACCATGCTGCCGGCGGGCGCACAGCCGAATGCCATTGGAGTGAAGTCATTCAGCGTGAAGTAGTCTGGCCGATCACAAGTTCGAAATAGCCGTATTTTGGTCTACCCGTTGCGTAGCAATAGATGAGCCGTCTTCCGGTGGGAGCAGCGGGCTTCAATAATCGAATTCTTCAAAACGATCCGACCTCTCATCGCCAACGATGAACACCCTTGCCAATGGGCATGTCTCGAAATAGGACAGTGCTGGAGCATTTCTCCTGTAGGTATAGTGCGGGGATTGTGCATCCATGGGCGTTTTCCGCAATGAAAACGCCGCTGCACTCCCCCTTCCGGGATACCCAGCAACAGGAGAATGCTCTAAAGGTAACTAGTGCGACGCTCGGTACGGCTTCACCCATGCGCATCTTCCCATACCTGCGCAGGCCGCCTAAATTGCAGTATTTGTTGAAGAAACGGCTCAAAACCGCTTCAAAAGCGGCGGCCGGATGCGTCGATTTTCAGCGCATTAAAAAAATATGTCGCAATACCGCTGTTTCTCTAATGGACATACCCAGAGTGCCGATAGGGAGAGTGAATGACTTTCCTAAGGAGCCCTCTCATGAAGTACGCCTTGTCACCTAAGTCTTCTCTGGTGCTTTTCGCCGCTGGTCTGTTCTTCCTGACCACCAACTCTCTTCATGCCCAGTCGCGTAAGGCTGTGTCGAAGACCCCTCCCACCTATCCCGCTCTCGCCAAGCAGATGCACATTGGCGGCGTGATCCGCGTCGCTGCAACCGTCGATGCAGGTGGCAACGTTGTGAAGGCCGAGTCGGACAGCCCGAACAAGATGCTGGTTTCCGCGGCTTGCGATGCTGTGAAGCGTTGGAAGTTCGCTCCCGGCGACGCAACTGAGACGGTCACCGTAGAGATCAACTTTGAAGCAAACAACTAGTCACTGCTCTGAAGAGCAGCGCTAGTCGTGCACCACACAACTGTCGCCATTGAGACACTGATCATCCCTTTTTGGAGTTAACTGTAATGGGCATTAGAGGCAAACTTTTCTGGAGCATTGGCGCCCTTGCGCTCGGGTATGTCTTTTTCTTTGCGCTGATGGCGATCACCACATCCACGGTACAACGCCATCTTCACGTAGCGTCGGACTTCCTGTTCCCCGGCGCTTCCAACCTCCAGCTCGCGGAGTCCAGTTCCCAGCGAGTAGCGAAGTCCTACAAGGATGCTTTGATGTTGCAGGATCCATCGGCGCTGAACACCGGCGACACGGAGACCCGCGCCGTTCTCAGCGCCCTGGAAGCTGCAAAGGAGAAGCTCTCCTATAACTCCACTTACGGCCAGAAGGCGAGTGAGCTGATCGCCCGCTATCAGGAGCTGCATGAGCGCGCTCGCGGTGCGTATGCGAAAGCAATTGCCAACCCGGCAAGCGCTGATCCGAATATGCTCGCGACACTCGACCGTGACCAGGCGGCGGTAGACAAAGCCATCGACGAGCTTCGCACCGAAGTGGGCAGCACAAGCTATCGTGCGGAACTGGAGTCAGTGACCTCGGCCAACCATGTTCAGGCTGTGCTGGGCATCGCGCTCTTCCTGCTTGCCCTGGTTGTCGCCGGCGGCTCGCTGATCATCATGGAACGGAAGGTCAGCGCTCCTCTGCGTGAGCTTGCCAAGAACCTCGCACTACGCGCCAACCGTGTGTCGGATTCCGCGGACCAGGTCTCTGAATCAAGCGAAAGCCTGTCACAGAGCTCCTCACGCCAGGCTTCTTCCATCGAAGAGATCTCTGCATCCTCAGAAGAGATCCGCGCCATGGCACAGGCCAGCAGCGATAGCTGCAGCTCGACGGCTGAGCTGGTTGCCATGTCCGAGGCGAAGACCATTGAGTCTAACTCCTCGCTCAACGAACTGATCCGCGCCATGGAAGGCATCACCGCAGCCAGCGGCAAGATCTCGAAGGTGATCGCCATCATCGATACCATCGCATTCCAGACCAACATCCTCGCACTGAACGCTGCGGTTGAAGCGGCCCGTGCAGGCGATGCCGGTCTCGGTTTCGCGGTCGTCGCCGAAGAGGTCCGTACCCTGTCGCAGCGCTGCGCCGAAGCAGCCCGCGATTCCGCCGAGCTGCTTGGTGAGTCGATCTCCAAGTCGCAGAGCGGTAAGGCGAGACTCGACGACGTGACGGCGGCCATCGCCGGCATCACCGAAGAGTCTTCCAAGGTCAAGCGCCTGGTCGACGAGATCAACCTCCGCAGCCGTGAGCAGACACAGGGCATCATCCAGATCTCGCGTTCGCTCTCCGGCATGGAAACTCTCACACAGCAGTCGGCCGCAAACGCGGAGTCCAGCTCCTCGGTTGCATCAACCCTGAAGACAGAGTCGCGCGCCCTCAACGAGAGCGTTCGCATCCTGAGCGCGGTCGTCGAAGGCAAGACACAGCTCGACAACAAGAGCGCTCTCAACGCGTGGGACATTCAAACCCAGTTCGAACCAGCCTGAGCTTTCGTTTCAAAACGAAATAGCAAAACAAAAGACGGTTCGAGCGATGCTCGAACCGTCTTACTTTTAGCTTCATCTCCCCTTACACGCGGTGGGACTTAGAGCATTTCTCCTGTAGGTGTAGTACAGGGCTTATGCATCTATGAGCGTTTTCCGCAATGAAAACGCCGCTGCACTCCCCTTCCGGGATACCCAGCAACAGGAGAAATGTTCTATACCCGGCGGGCAAGGACAAGAGTAATGTCGTCAGGCTGCTCGGCGTCGCCGATCCAGGCATCGAGCGCCTGCAGCACCTGCGCTGAGATGACATGCAGCGGCTCGTTACGGTAGCTCCACACCACTTCCAGCAAACGTTGCTCCCCGAATTCACCGAAGTCGTTCTCCGGCTCCGTAACACCGTCGGAGTAGCCGATGAAGATGTCACCGACCTGCAGGGTGACCGCGTCATCCATGTAGTCCATGTTGTCCATCAGGCCGACGACGGTGCCGCCTTTATCGAGCCGATGCACGGAACGGTCGCGGCGCAACACGAGGGGTGGCAACTGACCGGCATTGGAGTACGTCAGGCGTGAGCGCGCGATGTCGTACTGGGCCAGGAAGAGGGTGGCATACTTCTCCGGCTGGGTGCTCCGATAGAGGTGGCGATTGAGCAGGCCGAGAATATGTCCGGGCGAATCGAAGAGGTCTTCGCAGTGATCCCGCCTGAGATGGGGCTGTTGGCTCAGCTCTTCACTGGCGAACCGGTAAGCTCGCACAGCAGAGTGCAGCGTCGCCATCAGCAGCGCGGCGGAGATTCCCTTGCCGCTGATATCTCCGATCGCAATGCCCAGGCCCTTGGGCGGCTGCTCCTCATCCTGATAGACGAGGACATCGTAGTAGTCGCCGGAGACGGTTCGCGCCGGCCGGCAGACACCATGCAGCTCCAGGGAAGGAATCCTCACATCGCCGGAAGGAAACAGGTTGGCCTGCACCTCCTGCGCGATGGAGAGCTCGTTCTGCATTCTCTCCTTCTCCTGCTGCTCGACCAGCAGACGCTGCAGCGACCCGCTCATACGGTTGAAGGCCCGGCTGAGCTCCGCAAGCTGATCGGTGCGCGTGACATGGATGCGGTGAGCCAGCTCGCCACGATCGATGGCCAGGGTCGCTCCGTAGAGATCGGAGACCGAGGCCGTAATCGTGCTGCTGAGCCGCATCGCCATGTAAAGCGCAAACGCCTCTATAAACGCGAACAGGATGCAAAGAACGATCAGCAGAATGCGGATGAACTCTGGCATCAGGCCTTCGATCGAAACAGCGAAGAGCTGGGTGTAGAGCAGTGACGGGCGGGAGTCGACCTCGACGGGGACGTTCTCTTTCGCTGCCGTGTCCCACACCGTCATCGGGATGGTCGAGAAGAAGTACACCGGAACGTCGAGCAGATTTACCGCTCCGGGAAACGATCCTCCGGAGACGCTCTGAGCCTTTTCGTCGGTTCGGCGAGCCATCGTGAGGTTCGTCCGAAGCGAGCTGCCTGCCGACTCTGCTAATACCGGAACCAGCGATGCGCGGCCGAGGCCCAGCGCCGTGAGTTCCATGATGTGCTTGTCCAGGGGGACACTGCGCACAACGGTGACGATATGTCCATTACGCGAATGGCGCTGCGTGATCGCCGCTAGGTAGAGACGGCCATCATCAATCACAATTCCGTGGAAGCCTTCGTGCGGCGGCGTCCAGGCCGGCAGGCCAAGCGGCGAGTGCTCCATGCCTGCTTCGGGCGCCAACAGAGCCGGAAGACGATCGATAAAGATGGCAATCTGCCCGCGCTCCATCTCTGCCTTGTCCAGGCCCAACAGGCTGGGATCGAGGTTGTGCGGGTCCACCTTCGTCTCTGGCCGTGCGATCACACGTGCAAAGTGCACGGCGCAGTCGGTGTTCTCCGTCTGCATCTGATCCAGTTGCGTCTGGATACGTTGCGCCACCAGGTGAATCGCGAACTGTCCTGCGGCCACGTAGGCAGAAACGAGCACCAGCGTGACGAAGAGCACGACCGGCGCCAGGCCGATCAGCAGATAGGTGATCGCAAGCTTGTTGCGCAGGCTCCAGAGAAAGCGCATACGCAACTGGCGAATACCCCAAGGAATTGCACAGACCAGAAGCAAGCCGCCGACGAGAATCCAGAGGTCTCGGGCAGTGCCACCGAGCGCATTCTGCAGCCGGCTTACGGGCCACAGCAGCAGAAACAGGGTCGTCAGCAGCGCGACAAGGCGCGTCAGGACCGACCAGCTCCGCCATGCAGCCTTTAGATCGACACTCATGCCTCCGTCGCCTCTTTCCGCTCCGCGACACGAGCCATGCGCACGGCATACCGGTTCGCGGAAAAGTGTCCCCCGGCCAGCAGCAGCAGGCCGGAGAGAAAGGCCCACGTCATCAGTCCCACCGAAATATAGAAGGGGCCGTAGACACTCTGGAAGTCCAGCCACGTCAACGCCTTCACATACACCACTTTGGCGAGCTGCCACAGCAGGCCGACCACAATGGCTGTAGGCATTACAGCGGCTGCTGGAATCTTCCGGTTGGGCAGCAACCAGTAGATCAGAAAGAAGAGCAAAATGCCCGCGACGACTGAGAAGATCTTCAGCAATGTGTGCGAGATAAAGTTGAAGACCCAGTTGTCGCTATGGCCGAAGAAGATCCAGCTCAGCAGCGACCGCTGCCCGGCAGTACCCGCAACCGAGGCCATGGCGAGCACACCCACCGCTGCCGCCAACCCCAGGGAAACCGCCTGATTATGCAGGTAGTTCCGGTTCTCTTTCACGCCCCACACGGCATTCAGTGCAACCTCCAGCGGCAGGAAGACTCCGGTAGAGGTGATCAGCAACATGACGATGGAAAACACCTGCACCCCCTTGCGGGGATGGGCGAGGAGCTGCATGTTGCGAACGATGAAGTCCTGCCCCACGGGCAGCAGGTTGTGCATCATGTCGCCGACAACGGCCTCCATGGCTCGGGAATGAAAGAGGTTCCGGCTCAGCGACAACATCATCACGATGAACGGAAACAGCGACAGGATCACCTGTGCGGCGACGCTGAAGGCGTAGGTATGGACCTCGGTTTTGGTCAGATATTTCAGCAGCGCCCGGAGCTGAGGCCAGGAGCCCCCTTCCAGAGCAGCAGGACGCTCCGCCAGCTCGTCGGCGGACATGGACGCGGGATCGCGAGGTTCCTCACTGGATGGAAGAATGGATGGCATCGGCAGCGGAATCCGCAAACTTTGATGCTAGCAGAGCCGGGCGGCAGAAAGATTTGTGTTGCATGACGGCCCGTTTTTTGCCATAAAAGGCATAAGACATTCGAACTCATACGTTTCACTGGGCCCTCGGTGTCTTGCAACTCCACGTGTAACTCAAAACCTCCATATCCTCTTTCGGGTGTAGGAGCCCCCTCCGCTTCGCAGATGTCGAAGGTTCTCCGAGGTGTCTCTGTATCTCCAGGGAGAGGCTCGCAAACAAGAAGGGACTGGCTGTGAAGGAAAAGGGTGTCGTGAAGTGGTTCAACGGAACAAAAGGTTACGGCTTTATCCAGCGCGCTGATGGAAAGGACGTGTTTGTACACTTCTCTGCGATTCAGGACGAAGGCTACAAAACGTTGAACGAAGGCGAGGCAGTCGAATTCGAGTGCCAGCAGGGTCCAAAGGGACTCAGCGCCGCCAACGTCATTCGCGGAGTCTAACCGCGGGAATCTAAACCGCGAGTCTAAACCGAAGCACGCTGGCGGCTGTGGGCAATGCGTTGCACAGCCCACGCCGCCGTCGTACGCAACACCGCGTCCTCTGATTGCTGCCACGCTTCAAGCTGCGGCAGATACCGTGCGTCTTCGCTGTTCCCCATCGCAACCGCGATATTCCGGCGCAGACGTTTCAGACGCGTGCGCTCCAGCGGCGATCCGCGGAAACGCGTGCGGAACTCAGCGGGTGTCATCGCCGCCAGCATCGCCAGGTCAGGGTTCACCAACTCGGTGCGCGCCTGCATCTCCGTCGTGGCGCCGACGGGAGCCTTGCGGTTCCACGGACAGACATCCTGGCAGATATCGCAACCGAAGATCTGCCGCCCCATCAGCGGCCGCAGCTCCTCTTCGATCTCGCCCTTTTTCTCAATCGTCAGATAGGCGATGCACTTTCGCGCGTCCATCTGCCGCGGAGCGATCAACGCTCCGGTCGGGCACGCATCCAGGCAGCGTGTACACGTACCGCAGCGATCCGCCGCGGGCAGCAGCTCGGCTTCGCGAACCAGAGGCAGCGAGGTGACGATGACAGCAAGCAACGTCCATGAGCCGATTCCCTGCTGGATCATGCAGGTATTCTTCCCTACCCAGCCCACACCAGCGGCCTCGGCAAAGCCACGCTCGACCACAGGACCGGTATCGACATAGCTGCGGACCTCCAGATCAGGCCTTGCCTGCTCACGCAAAAACTCTTCCACACCACGCAGCTTCGCCAACAGCACATCGTGATAATCAGTCGGAGCAAGATCGTCACCCTCGGGCCGACCGCTCCAGGCATAACGCGCGATCCATCCTGAGCCTTCAGGAGCAGGATCGATCGACTTCGGATGCGCAGCGTTGTAGTTGAGCGAACAGACAATCACCGACCGAGCCCAGGGAATAGCCACACGCAACGACGAGCGCAACAACTGCCCAGCCTCATCACGCCGCTGCAGATACCCCATCTCGCCGGCATAGCCCTGATCGACCCACGACTCATAGCGCCGACGCAGATCAGGATTATCTTCAGGAACAGCAGCAATACCGGCAGCGGAGAAGCCACACTCCAACGCACGAGCAACGAGTGCATCGCGAAGTTCAGAGCCAATGGATGTGACCGGGTTCCCCATAAGACTGCGTAGCTCACGCTGCTTTCACAGATAACAAAACCCGCCTTTTAGCGGGTCCGAGTGAGCAAATGGCGGAGAGGGAGGGATTCGAACCCCCGGTACCATTGCTGGTACGTCTGATTTCGAGTCAGGTGCATTAAACCGGGCTCTGCCACCTCTCCGTGTCTCTATCCTACATTAAATCAAACGCTTCGTGCGAGGACGGAGCGCCGCCTAGAGGAGCCACGGCGAACCAAAGCCATGGTGAAATCGAAGCTCTTCCCCTCGACCTTTCCCGATCCTCGTTACCGAAAATATGGACGCGCACATAAATGCGGCATTCTTCACAATATGAAGCATAACAACCTCAGGTACACGGCCCGATTCTCATCGTGCTCCAGAAGTACCGTCTTGCGTTGCCACGCGTTACGTGATGCGGCTATCCAACAGCAACTACTCGTGCAAATCGTCCCATCGCTCCAAATTATCTGCTTACGTCCGTCTATCCCAAGGTTTCCTGAGACGCTGGGGGAGGCCATAAACACCGCAAGACCGCCCCAGAGGGACGGCCTGCGATGGATACTGATCTGCGCCAGCTAGACTTCGATCTTCCCAAGATCGCTGCGATACACTCGTGAATTGATCGCTATGCCAACACAGATGACGAACGGAATCAGCAGGAACATGGATACCAACACTAAATATTTGCCGAATGATTCCCAGTGACTATGAAGCACGTGTCCCTTCAAAAATGGATACACCGCGGCGCAGCTCAAGACGAATGCACCTCCGGCATATAGGGCTCTTCTATCCCAGAGCCGAACGAGCCGCTGTGCTTGTTGCCTTGCAGCTTCAAGCGACTCCTTAGTATCTGGTTCTTCATTGCTATCGAAGATCATTGCAACCGTCCTTTGAGGTGTGGTAATTGCACTTTGGCTCCCGGCTCAATCTGCTGTTATCGGTTTTTGATCCGGGTCGAAGTAGATCGTTACGGTCACGTGCTCATTCGGCTGATTTGGATTAGAAGCCGGCGGCGACGAAAACAACAACCAGTCGAAGAACGAAAAGCCGCCATTTGTTAAGTGCACACCAGCTGATGAGGTAAAGCCTGCAC
>JABFXN010000095.1 GCA_013361705.1 Acidobacteriaceae bacterium | reverse complement strand
GGCTTATAGGCATGCAAGGTCACGCTCTAACGCCTCATCTCCTAAAATTTCTGCGACCTGGGTCAGCAGTTCGATTTCCTCGGCATACTTCCACATGAGAACGCTGGCATACAGAGGGTTCGGGTTAGTCCGCAGTTTACCAACAACGGCCTCGGTAACGGAATGGAGCACTAGCGTCTTAATTTCGTCGTGATTTTGTGTTGCGCGACGGTAGAGTTCCTCGGCGTCCGAGTTGTGCGGTTTGGTTACGAAAGTGTGATTTGCGCGAGTTACGAAATCCCGCGAGTTTAGAAATACGACAACACAATCGCGCATCGGTAGCGGATTGCATGGGTCAATAGGTGCCCGAGGCGGTCGCGGCATCTCGCCTACGATCTCAAGCAGTTCGCATCCCTGGACGCTAAGCTGCCTCGGGTTTGGAGGCCGAGGAGCCTTCTGTTCTCTGTGGAACTTGTCATTGCGCCAGATTAGAAAGACCATGCCGATCATGGCCAAAGGAATCACGGTATACAGCAGATGGTTCACAGGGTGTGGGCTCCTTCAGGCGGTCTCCTGCTCGGCTTCCATTAAGAAGGAAGCAGGGGTTGAGACCTGGCTTGGAGTG
The DNA here is from genome assembly GCA_013361705.1 of Acidobacteriaceae bacterium. Taxonomy (GTDB): domain Bacteria; phylum Acidobacteriota; class Terriglobia; order Terriglobales; family Acidobacteriaceae; genus Terriglobus. The sequence continues at coordinate 8,360 of JABFXN010000095.1, read as the reverse complement.
CTTCCAAGCAGAGAAATCGACCACAGAACCAATGGGAGAAAGTAAAAGAGATTTGAGGCGTATCGCAGGTTGCCCATGTGTAGGTGCTTGGTGATCATGACGTCGACCAGTCCAGCGCGGGCGAGGGTGTACGATCCGATTCCAATGAAGCGAAGCATGATACGCCATCCGGGAATCGCGGAAATAAAGCATGTGTAGAGTGGGATAAAGGCCACAATGATGGCGAGCCATGACCATGCGGTATGGGCAATCGTCATCGTTGCCAGCCAGGGCGATGCGTTCAGAACCTTCTTAGGCCAATCGATTGTTTTCGCGGCGACCAAGGAGGAAGCGCAAAGGAACGTGGCGATGTAATAGAGACTTCTTCTGTCGTCTCTACCTAAGAGCCGTATCTGGTTGAGGATAGAGAGGATGAGGATGAAGGTGAGGCAGTCATCGAGAACTGAGGCTGCCACGTAGAGCTGAATTAGAAGGGTTTTGGTTCCGATCGCTGAAGCTGTCATCCCTGCGATCGACATCAGGCCGTCGCCAAGTAAATACGCGGCCAATGCCCGACCCTTCTGTTTGACTGCGGTGTAGGTTCCAATCACTACCTGAGAGCCAGCAGTGGCTATCCAGATTCCCAAGGACAGGTGGTCGATCTTAACGAGCAAAGCGGAACGTTCCTCCACAAAGGCTGCTCGGCAACGTTCCGCTTCAGATGTCAGTTTCCGTTGACTTCGCAAGGAAAGCAGGGCCATCCTGGCGGGTTGTCCGATGCGGCGAGCTGACTCTTGGCGTGAGCGTGGTGAACAGCGCCAATTGTTGCAACTGCAAGAACTGCTGCGAGGGTAAGGCGAAGCTTCTTCTTCAAGGTCGTCTCCTGGTGCGCGTGGACGCGCTACAGGAACGCTACGGCCCTTACCGGTGAATAAAACGACCGAAATTACAAATATTGATGGCTGTCGCATGAGGCTACCTCAAGCGGTGCGACACAAGCAAGCGAGAAAATTTATCGGTAGTTTTGTCGTCACTGACGAATGGTGGCAGCGAGAAAAAACACCCTGGCCAATAGAGGGCCATTTCCCGAAAATCGGATGTCTGGGTAAGGTTGAAAAGCTTGAATTTGACGTGTAAGCTCTTATTTGTCGGTGGTTTTGAGGGTTCAAATCCCTCTAGCCGCCCCAAACACACCTTTTCGTTGCGCGTCTTGAGCGAATCGCCCATTCTTCCGCATACGCTTTACACAGGTAGCTCGGGCTGGGCCTATCCCACCTGGAAACCAGGCTTCTATCCCGCCAAGACTCCCGCAAAACAGTTCCTCCCCTACTACGGGACCCGTTGCAACTCCGTGGAAGTGAACTATACCTTTCGCGCGCTGCCCACCAACGCCATGGTCTCGGGCTGGGTCGCCTCCGTGCCGGAGAAGTTCCGTTTCAGCTTCAAAGCTCCGCAGACCATTACCCACATCAAGCGTCTGCGCGACTGCGGCCCGCAGGTCGACGCCTTCACCGGGGCCCTTGCTCATGCTTACGCTGCGAAAAAACTCGGCGTTTTGCTTTTTCAGCTTCCTCCGAACTTCAAGGCAGATCTCGACCGCCTCAACGCATTTCTCGATCTGCCCACGTTGCGGGACTATCGCGTTGCCTTTGAGTTTCGTCACGAGAGCTGGTTTGCCGACGCTACCTACGACGCCCTGCGCAACCACAACGCAGCGCTCTGTGTCGCCGAAAGCGAAGACCTGGTTACGCCCGAGGTGCATACCGCGGCCGATTTCACCTTCTTCCGCCTGCGCAACCCGGCACACTTTACCGCCGACGATCTGTCGCGCGACAAGGCCCACTTCGCCGAACTGATGCAGACGCGCGATGTCTTTGCCTACTTCAAGCACGAGGATGAACCGGCAGGTGTTCTGGCAGCCGCCTCGCTGCTGGAACAGGCGGCATCCCAGTGACTCATAGCCCGCCCTTCACGCCGCGCCGGTGGGTGCGCCACGGCGATCTGCAGACGCTGGTTGGCAACTTTCTGAAGCGTGATCCGCACCTGCCTTCGTCTGAGGCCGTCTACATTCAGACCGAGCCCGAGACGCAGGTCCTGTGCCATTGCAACTGGCAGCCATCTTCCGATGCTCCGCTGGCTGTCCTGCTGCATGGCCTTGAAGGCTCTTCTGCTTCGCAGTACATGCGCGGCAATGCGTCCAAGCTGTGGGCCGCCGGCTGGTCTGTTATCCGCATGAACATGCGGAACTGCGGAGGCACAGAGCATCTGACACCGACGCTCTATCACTCCGGCCTCTCCGTCGATGTGCTGGAAGTCATGCGCTGGGCCATCCGCACGCATGGCGTGCAACATATCAGCCTGATCGGCTACTCGATGGGTGGCAACATTGTGCTCAAACTCGCCGGGGAACTCGCCGGTTCGATGCCCGAGTTGCAATCGGTCGTCGGTATCTCTCCCGCCATCGATCTTGGCCCCTCAGCCGATCGTTTGCATCAGGGGCGCAACCGTGTCTACGAGTGGAAGTTCCTGCGCGGCCTGCTGGCGCGCTATCAGCGGAAGTGTGAGCTCTTTCCGCAGATCTACGATCCTTCACGCGCAAACGACGTTCGCTCGATCCGCGACTTCGATGAGCGCGTGATGACGCCCTACTGCGGCTTCACCGGCGCGGACGACTACTATCATCGCGCCGCTGCCGCTCGCGTTCTTGATCGCATTTCTGTCCCCGCGCTGATCCTGCACGCCGCGGACGATCCATTCATCCGTATCACGCCGGAGACCCGCGCCGTCATAGCTGCAAACCCGAACATCACCCTCGTCGAGACCGCGCACGGCGGCCACTGCGCCTTCCTTGCCGATCCTGTTGAGAGCTACGACGGTTACTGGGCCGAGCACACCGCACTTGCCTTTCTGCAGCAGCACGTGCACATCCCGCAGGAGGCGCATGCTCGCTGAGTGGTCGACCGAGACCGGACAGCACGATCCGGTACTCGTCCTTCCCTGGCAGGCCGAAGGTTCGGCTCACGCCTTTGTGGATCTGCGGGACGATCCGGATGCGCTGGACTCGATTCCCGAGGCCGACGACCACGCTGCCCTGCTGCATGCCCTGCGCTCGCTGAACGTCTCCCGCTCACCCGTCTACACCGCCAAGTGCGATGCCTGGGAGCTGGACGAAGCTGAGCTCGATGCTCTGCGCATGGAATTGCTGATCGACTCGCCCGAAGATGCTCCCGAGGGCTTTGCCAGCTACATCGACGTCCTTTGGCGCGACCGCAACGCCTTCCTTTCGCCGCACAAGCTGACACCGCTGCTCGACCGCCTGACCCGGCTTGCCGGCAAGCTGGAGCATCCCACGGCCAAGCTCGAGTTCATCCTGCGTCCCGCCGTCACCGACTTCGGTATGGTGCAGGAAGGGTATGCGGTTTCGCTTTATGTAAAGGCCGTTGGTCAGGACGCGAACGATGCGTATCTCCACTGGGCAGACGCGTTGAGCGACGTCGTCGTCCTGATGCGCAGCAAAGACGCTATCCCGTAAACCGTGGGCTGAACCGCCACAGCTAAGCTCTATCGGTATCGCCGCAACCATTCAACGATTCAACTATTCAACAAAAATGGCGACATGAGCGCACCACCGAATCTCACTCCGCGAAACATCTTTACTGCATTCCTTCAGTGCTACCCCGATATACTTTTCTGGCAAACCCAGCCACGCCTTTCGCTGCGCTGAACCCCTGGAGACCACAGACCCATGATGAATCGTCGTCACTTCCACAAGCTTTCCCTGAGTGCGGCCGCAATGCCGTTCCTCGGTGGCCTTGAAGCTGCCGTCGCCGCCCCGGCCCCGTCCAACACCTTCTCCGTCATGCTGTGGACGCTGGACAACAAGCTGAGCTTCGTACAGAAGCTCGAAATGGTGGCCGCCGCCGGCTATAGCTCCGTCGAGGTCGGCAATGAGTACGAGAAGTGGACTCCGGAAGAGTGGAAGACCAATCTCGCAGCTCTGAAGAAGTACAAGCTCGGCGTCGACTCCGCCGTCCCCGGCCGCAATTCTCTAGCCGATCAGAGCAAGCGCACCTTCCTGCACGATGACCTGGTCAAAGCCATCCCCGGCGCAAAAGAGCTGGGTTGTAAGCAGTTCATCTACACTGCCTTCAAACGCGTCCCGGGCCAGACACCGGAGCAGCAGCGCGCCGCCATCGTCGATACGCTGAAGTACGCTGCCGACGTCCTCGAAAAGGACCAGATCGAGATCGTGCTCGAACCTATCGATCTGCTTGAGCACAAGGAAGAAGCGGTGGTTAGCGTGAGCGAAGCTTTCGCCATCTGCCGCGAGGTCAACAGCCCGCGCATCAAGGTGTTGTACGACTTTTACCATGAGCAGCGGCAGGCCGGTAACCTGATCGAAAAGCTCGACGGCAACATCGACCTGGTCGGCCTGGTGCATGTCGCCGATGTCCCCGGACGCCACGAGCCCGGCACCGGCGAGATGAACTACACCAACATCTACCGCAAGCTGGCGGAGCTGAAGTACAACCGCGTTATCTGCATGGAGTTCCGCCCCGTCGGCGACTGGGTCAAAACCCTGAAGACCGCCCGCGAAGAAGCCATCGCCGCCCTGAAGTCGTAACCCACAAACCCCATCCATGTATCGCTCTGCTTGGGCGTGGATGGGGTTTTCTCTGTATTCCCATGTATGGAAGCGCACCCTGCTCGCATACAATCAAAGCAGGCGGGCGAGTAGCTCAATTGGATAGAGCACGAGCCTTCTAAGCTCGGGGTTGCAGGTTCGATCCCTGCCTCGCCTACCACGAACGCCTTCCTGCTGATTCCCAACGAAACATTGTAGGAAAATGATTTGGGACGAATGATGAACCTTTCGAAAGCGTTTGCAAGCGTGGAAATCGATAGAGTGCAGATCATAAAAAACTACTAGCAGCATTCGTACGGACGCAAAAAAAGCACCGGAACTGCAAAGGATCGACTAGAATTTCGGCGTGGTGAACCATTCGACGAAACCGGAAATCTTGGAGAGCTTTCTAGAGTATCGAGGAACGCTCAGCACTCCTGCGATTGATCGATGGGGTATCCCAAACCCATTCGTGATTGGGCTCATGCCTTACTTGACGCCGCATGGGGTCGGTCTAGCGGATCTATCCTTTAACGCGGATGCAAAAACCTTAGCAGAAATGTACCTGAACATTTCCCTACGGAAGTTCAATGGGGCCATCAAAGTCTTCCCGGAAAAGCTAGAGATCAGTTTGCTAAATCCTAACTGGGATATAGCGCCAACGCTCGTTCCTCTTTTTGATAGTTTGCGAAGCGTATTCCAATACGTCGGTGGCCAAACCATAGGAGCGCAAGAAATCACCGTTGCTCTTCACGTAACTCATGGCGATGTCGATGTTGATTCAAGAATGAAGAGCTTAGTTAACACTGCTGCCCTCGGTCCCGCAAAGTCTTATGGTTTTGCAGCGTATAGAGATGATGGTTATATCTCACTCGAAAGATCGGTGAGGCACAACGCAGCCTCTTTTATAAGGATCAATCGAAGATATATTCCATCGCTAAATTTTGCAGAGATGGCAAAGTTGCTTTATGGCGACGAAATTGCGGTTCTTGGGCTCATTGGTATTGAAGGCATAGCATGAATCAAACATCGATATTTGCGATCGAAAATCAAGATCAGCAGGGTTATCTCTTGCCTCCACTACGTATGAGTGCGCAGGGTTCCTACACTGCTACTTCGTGGCTTATCACATACAGTGGGGAAGTAGCAGGACCTGAAAGCGCCTCGCCAATTGCTCAAACGTCTATTTTTGCTCAGAACTGGTCATATCGTTGCTCTGACGAGCTTTTTACTGAAGTCAAGAGGACCCCAAGCGCAGACCCTAAAAGGACAGAGGCGGTGCTCAATATGCTGGTAAACCGCGCAACTGAAGTAGACAAAACGATCAGGCAGCGAACTGAATTGGAATGGTTAGATCTTCATCGAGACGAGTATGCGGGCCAATGGGTTGCCTTATTTGGAGCTCGTCTATTGGCATCTGGAGGGTCAGCAATACAAGTTAGAAGAGAGGCATTAGCGGAAGTTGATTCTCCGACTCTTGTAAAAGTCGACGACTCGCATCCGATGATTGGGGGTTGAGTGGAGACTCTCAACTTTGCCTCTCGGTTTGAGTATAGTCGGCAAAGTACGGGGATAGCGATCCATGTGACTTTAAGCTTTGGTCCGATTATCCAAACTACCATCGCGTACGTCGACACCGGAGCTACCTATTGCGTATTTCCGCGAGAATTCGCTGACATATTGGAACTGGATATAACCAGTGGAGTTCGCGAGGTCTTTTCGAATGCTGCTGGTGCACAGTTTATTGCGTTTGGTCATCAAGTTCGTCTCGAATGCTTGAACACGGCATTTGAAACGACTGTTTACTTCGCTGAACAACCTGACTTTAAGCGCGCTATTTTAGGAAGGATTGGCTGGCTGGATCGACTACGTCTAGGCTTGATCCATCACGACTGTCTGATCTTTTGGAGTCACTACAATGATGGACTCTAAAGATATTAGTGCTCAGCATGCCTTCTCGGGTTTTGGAGAATGAGCGACCTATGCTTATCCTCTTAGCTCGGTTGTTTACCTGTCGGCGTTCTTCAGCCACTCTTCCAATTGACCCGTCAGGCGCAACGCGCTGATCTGGGCTTCGCGGAGCTGCCGGTCGGCATCGAGAAGATCAAGGTACTTCTGCCGTTCCTGAATGAGCGCATTTTGCTCATCTTTTGGAGATGGTGGAGCGGCGCCATTGCCGGATCCCTCATTCAGTTGAATCCGTAGCGCCTCAAGCTGTTGTCCGGCAATCTCACGCTCTAACTCGGCGATCTCGCTCTTCGCGTTCAGCTCCGCGAGTGTGTTAATTGTATTCACGCGGCCTTCCAGGAAATCAAACTTCAAACGATCCGCGTCGGACTGCGCATGTAATGCGTCGGCCAGTGATTCCTTTGCCTTGGCACGTAGCTGAAGTTGAAAGATAGGGAGGTCCACCACGGTCCCTACGGTGAAGTTATCTGTCCGGAAGGACCCGGGTTTGTAATAGTCCTGGTAGTTATTGAACGTCGCGTAGCGGTCGTATTGAAAATTAAAACCGACACGTGGACGGTATAGCTTTCTTGCATCTCCAAATGCAACCTGGAATTTTGACCGCGCGTTGACGTACGCCGCCTGAATCGCCGGAACATACTCGCTATCGCTCATTGCTCTTGGCGCCGGCAGCGTCGGAATGCTGCCGGAAACGATGGAAAGGCCGTCAGGGGGGAGTCCCGTCAAATTCCCAAGGTGAGTACGTTGAAAAGCGATATCCGCGTCCTCGTGCAGCCTGGCGAGAGTGATTTGAGCCAGGGCTAGGCGGGACTTTGTCAGTTCCATCCGATTGTCCTGACCTGCATCCATGCGCAAACGCACAATCTCCACGAGATGCGTTGCAAATCCCTGTTCCTGTTTCAATGCCTCCAGCCGCTGCAGGTCGTGGTCCAGCACAACGCAGGTGCGGGCAGCATCTTCCGCTACGGCCTGGCGCGCATCCGCCAATGCAAGATTGGCGGCCTCCAACCCCATTCGCGCCGCGTCGATGTACCTTTTCTGGGCCAGATCAAAGACCAGCGATTGCAAGTTGAAGTTATAGAGAGTCGGTTGACCGACAGGGAAGCCGTAGGAGTAACCCAGCCCTGAACCGGCATTCAATACCGGAATGAACACGACACGCGATTCCGAAAGAACAGCCGTCGCCTTGGCTGCATCCGCTTCGGCCATCTTTACCCGCGGGCTATTGCGAAGCGCCAGATCGATCGCAGAGGCGAACGAGAGCTGTGCCTCAAGCTTCGCCGATGCAAGCAACATGCACGCGAATAGCAGAAGCAGGGGATGGGGACGAAAACGCACGGCTTTCATGGGAGACTCTTCTGGAATCCTGTCGATACCTACTACTTATGGTACAGATTCGTCATCGCGAAAGATTGACTCTAAAAGAGTTCACCTCGCCACTTCCCGCATGAAAGAATACGCACAGGCAAAGCAAGGTCTGAGATATTTCTCCGGGCCTGCTATCCCAAAAGGAGATCCTCTGTGGCTCAGCATGCCTGCAAACACTTCGCGCACCTGCATCCGGTAACACCTTCTGCCAAGGGCTGTGAAGAGTGCCTGAAGATGGGCAGCTCCTGGGTTCATCTGAGAATGTGCCTGGTCTGTGGACATGTAGGGTGCTGCGATTCGTCACCGAACAAGCACGCCACCAAGCACTTTCACGATACCAAGCATCCCATCATCCGCTCGGTCGAACCCGGCGAAAGCTGGGCATGGTGCTTTGTGGATGAAGTCGTCGAAGAGCTGCCGC
>JABFXN010000377.1 GCA_013361705.1 Acidobacteriaceae bacterium | reverse complement strand
ACCAGCCTGGGGCGTTGCCCCAGGCTGGTATAGAACGCGCCTTCAGCGCTTATATTGCAGCGGCGTACAACACCGGCACCACTCTTCGGTATATGTTGGCTGCCCACTTCAAAGCACAGATAGGACTCTAGAAACATAATGGTTGCAACTGACGCAGCCTATGTGGCCTCCTTTTCTTTGCATGAAGAAGAACGTGTTTCGCTGGTGTGTAGTTTTGATTGCGGCGTTGACCAGCTCCGCGGCGGCACAGACGTGGGACCCGCCGGTTGGCCGCCGTGTCACCTACAAGAAGGTGGATGGGCGCGAGCTTGGGCTATGGATTCTTGAGCCGAAGGACGTCGGCGCGCGGGACTATGCCGCGGAGCGACCGGCTGTGTTGCTGATTCATGGCGGCGGCTGGGTGAACGGCGCTCCCGGTGTGCACAACGATCAAGCGAAGGCCGTTGCCGCACATGGCGCGGTTGCGATCCTGCTGCAGTACCGTTTGCTTGCTCCTACGTCGCATGAGGAACCGCGCATCTGCGTCGAAGATACGAAGAGTGCGATGCGATGGATTCGCGCGCATGCATCGGAACTCCGCCTTGATGGGAAGAAGATTGCGGCAGGCGGAAGCTCTGCCGGTGGATACAACGCAGCGTATGCCGCCGTTGGGCCGGAATCGGCTGCGCCGCGGTGGGACGATTCGCAGGATGATCTGCGCGTCTCCGCAAGGCCGGATGCTTTGGTACTGCTGAACCCAGCGCTTGATGTTCACTACGCAAGCAATCTGTTTCATCACGACGAAAAGCTTTCGCCGATGAGTTATATGAACAAAGACGCTCCGCCGATGTTGATCATGAGCGGCAGCGATGATCCAGTCATCCATGCGGATGTCTTGCGCAAATATGCCGCACAGTTGAAGGCCGCGGGCGTGCGGTGCGAGCTGCATATCTATCCCGGGCAGGTGCACTCGTTTTATAAGAAGGAGCCATACCTTTCCGAAACGAATGCGTTGATGGTGGAATTTCTATATTCGCTGGGGTTTGTTTATCGGTGATTGGGCAGATGCCATAGTTACGATCCTGGATGCCCATTCATCGCGACGGCGATGGGTAAAAGCGCTGAAGGCGCGTTCTATACCAGCCTGGGGCAACGCCCCAGGTTCAGTATCCGCAAAGGGCAAAGTGCTGAAGGCCCGCTCTATAGTTCATTCGCCGATGCGCCTCCACCAGACTTGACCTCAGCGGCTGAAGCCGCGTTGCTTTGGGCCTCATATGGGACGGCTGAAGCCGTCCCCTTAAGCAATACATTCGCGCTGTGCGCGAACGGGAGCTGCGCTCGGATGTTCCTTCCAACACGTTCGCAGGGGATATCGGCCGGTCTTTCCTTTCCAAGATGGAATCCTTCTTCTGCTACTAACTTGGGAACTATAGAGCGGGCCTTCAGCCCTTTAATACCTTGTGGGCACCTAACCTGGGGCGTTGCCCCAGGCTGGTATAGAACGCGCCTTCAGCGCTATCCAGTCCACGGCTCCCACACCGTTCGAGCTCCGCTCGAATACTCATCGCGGTCGCGACGAAACATCATCACAACTGACGCCTGAACTCGGACGGCGTTGTCCCTATGCGTTTTCGGAAGACGCTTGCGAGATGCGACTGGCTCGAGAAGCCACATGCCGCGGCGATATCGATCAGCGGGCTTGCCGAGGAGGTTAGCAGCGTCATCGCATGCTGGATGCGCATCTGCATGTGGTACTCATACGGCGTAACGCCGGTCGTGACCTGAAACATGCGGAGGAAGTGGGCTCTGCTGTACCCACACAGCTCTGCCAGATCGGCCAGCCTGATCCGGGCATGCAGGTTGGCGCGAAGCATCTCCGCCACACGGCGGAAGATATACGGTGGCAGAGCAGAGATCTTCTCCCGGTAGGCTGCGGCTCGCTCCGCATGCAGTTCGAGAGAGCGCACCGCAAGCTCGTGCGTGAGCGAATCTACATAAAGCCGGCCACTGGGAGCGCCACTCTGCAGCAGCGCGATGAGCCTTTCGAAGAGCTGACGCAGCCGGATGTCGTGGAGATTGGTACGAATGTGCAGCGGGATCGCGCGTCCGCTGAACTCTTCTTCCATGACCTGCTGGATGTACTCCGGTGCGAAGGCACAGTAGACAAACTCCGCCGGCCCCTTCACCTTCACCTCCGTAATCCGGCCCGCGGGAAACAGGGTGATTGCGCCCTCTGACTTTACGATGTTTCTGAATTGGCCCAATGGTGTGCGTTGCTCGAACACCGTAGAACGCGCCAGATGCATGGAGACGATATGAGCATCCAGTTGGGCTTCGACCCGCTCTCCTGCTTCACAGAGATACCGCTCCATCAACACCGGCTCCGGGAAATCGATTTCCCGGCTGGAGAACAGGACCCTCGACGGTCCCGGAGAGATGACGGGCGTCAGTGATTCATGAGAGGCTGTTATTGTCTGGAACATGGGGCAACCGGCCGTTCCTTCCCAAAGCAAATTAGTTAGATGACCCGCTAACCCGTTTCGATCCAAAGAAATTAGCTCAAAACCAGAAGGCTCGCGGATGCGTCTTCCCATTGAGACTGCAGCCCGGGCATAAAGTCGCATGATTCTGTGAGACTGTCGCCAAACGCGACCCATAAACTGCACACTTGAGGGACCCCCAATGTGGATTGTTCGCCTTGCGCTCCGACGCCCCTACACCTTCGTGGTGCTGTCGTTGCTGCTGTTTATTCTTGGCCCGGTCATGATGACGCGGACGCCGGTCGATATCTTTCCGAATATCGACATCCCGGTGGTCTCGGTCATCTGGAACTACTCCGGCCTGTCGCCAGAGGAGTTGAGCGATCGCATCGTTCTCAGCTTTGAGCGAAACCTGACGACGACGGTCAACGATATCGACCACACCGAGTCGCAAACGCTGAACGGCGTTTCGATCATCAAGATCTTCTTCCACCCGAATGTGAACATCGCTCAGTCGGTGGCACAGGTAACGGCAGTGGCTCAGACGGCTCTGCGGCAGTTCCCCCAGGGCACGACGCCCCCGCTCGTCATCCAATACAACGCATCCAGCGTTCCGGTCCTGCAGCTTGGCCTTTCAGGACAAGGGCTGACCGAGCAGCAGTTGAACGACTTCGGCCTGAACTTCATCCGTACGCAGCTCTCGACCGTGATGGGGGCGCAGATGCCGTACCCCTACGGCGGCAAACAGCGCCAGATCCAGATCGATCTCGATACCCAGAAGATGCAGTCGTTCGGCGTCTCGGCGGCGGATGTCGTCAACACGATCGCCCAGCAAAGCATTATCCTTCCGGCCGGCACAGTGAAGATGGGACACCTGAACTACCAGGTGGAGACCAACAGCTCCCCGTCCACGATTGAAGGGCTGAACAATCTTCCCATCAAGACGGTCAACGGCGCCACCATCTACATACGGGATATCGGCAACGCGAGAGACGGCTTCCCGCCGCAGACCAATATCGTCCGTGTCGATGGACAACGCGCGACGCTGATGACGATCCAGAAGATCGGCAACAGCTCGACACTGGATATCATCTCCAACATCCGCGCCGCCCTGCCGGCGGTCCTGGCGCAGTTGCCGCCTCAACTCAAGGTCAAGCCAATCGCCGATCAATCGGTATTTGTCCGTGGCGCCATCAGCGGTGTCGTTCGTGAGGCAGTCATCGCCGCGGCCCTTACCGCCCTCATGATCCTGGTCTTCCTCGGTAGCTGGCGGTCGACCATCATCATCGCGGTCTCGATTCCGCTCTCCATCATCTGTTCCCTGCTGATGCTCGCCGCCCTGGGCGAGACCATCAACATCATGACGCTGGGCGGACTCGCCCTTGCAGTCGGAATCCTGGTGGACGATGCGACCGTCGAGATCGAGAACATCAATCGCAACATCGAGGAAGGCAAGGAGGTCGAGCAGGCGATTCTCGACGGCGCTGCTCAGATTGCGGTTCCGGCCTTCGTCTCCACGCTCTGCATCTGCATCGTCTTTGTGCCGATGTTCTTCCTCGGCGGAGTCGCGCGATACCTCTTCGTTCCCATGGCCGAGGCGGTGGTCTTCGCCATGCTGGCCTCCTACTTCCTGTCGCGAACCATCGTTCCCACGATGGCAAAGTACCTGCTGAAGCCGCACGAAGAGAGCGCACACAAAAAGAGATCGTTCTTCACACGGTTGTCCGAGGCATTCGAGAGAGGATTCGAACACCTGCGCAGCGGCTACATGAAGCTGTTGCATCTGTGCGTCGATCATCGCGTCCCTGTCATGCTTGGGATAGTCGCGTTCTGGGTTGTATCGATCGTGCTGCTCTATCCATCCCTGGGACAAGACTTCTTCCCCAGTGTCGATGGCGGCCAGTTCAAGCTTCACGTCCGCGCCCATACCGGCACCAGAATCGAAGACACCGCAGCGCTCTGCGATCACGTGGAAGAGCTTATCCGCCAGGAGATTCCAACGGCGGAGGTGACCTCGATTATCGACAACATCGGGCTTCCCTACTCCGGCATCAATCTCAGCTATTCCAACTCCGCTCCCGTAGGAACCGCCGACGCGGACATCCTGGTATCGCTCTCGGAAGATCATCATCCGACCGGCGATTACACCAGGAAGCTGCGCGGGAAGCTGCTGCAACAGTTCCCCGGGGTTGAGTTCTACTATCTGCCGACCGACATGGTCAGCCAGATCCTCAACTTCGGTCTGCCCGCGCAGCTAGACATCCAGGTGGTTGGGCAACAGGTCGCGCAGAACCGTCTGTTCGCGGAGACATTGATGCGGGAGTTCCGCCAGATTCCGGGCACCGCTGACCTTCGCATCCAGCAGCCATTCAATCTTCCCACCTGGAAGGTGACGGTCGATCGCACACGCGCGCAGCAGGTTGGTTACAGCGAACGCGACGTGGTGCAGAATGTGCTGGTCGGCCTGAGCGGAAGCTTCCAGACCGCACCGACGTTCTTTCTGAATCCTCAGAACCACGTCAGCTACAGCATCGCGGTGCAAACGCCGGAGTCCAAGGTACAGAACCTGTCAGACCTGCAGAACTTCCCCATTGCATTAAATGGAAGCGGAAGAGATCCTCAGATTCTGGGCAATCTGGCCACAATTGAACGCGGAGCAGAACAAGGCACGGTGAGCCACTACAACGCACGCCCTGTCATCGACATCGATGGCGCGGTGGAAGGCACCGACCTGGCAAGCGTGGCTAAGCGCATCAACAAGATCGTGGCGGATCATCAGAAAGAGCTTCCACGCGGTTCGCAGATCTTTATCCGCGGACAGATCCAGACGATGAAGGACTCGTTCGAGGGACTTATCTTCGGCCTGCTCTTCTCTGTTGTTCTGGTGTATGCGCTGATTGTCGTCAACTTCCAGAGCTGGCTCGATCCGTTCATCATCATCTCCGCATTGCCTGGTGCGCTTTGCGGTATCGTGTGGTTCCTCTTCCTGACGCACACCCATCTCAGCGTTCCTGCCCTGACGGGATCGATCATGTGCATGGGTGTCGCGACGGCAAACTCGATTCTGATGATCAGCTTCGCCAAGGATCAGATGATTGCGGGAGAGAACTCGCGCGCTGCCGCGCTGCTGGCAGGCTTCACGCGCTTCCGGCCGGTGCTGATGACGGCCCTCGCCATGATGATCGGCATGGTGCCGATGGCTCTTGGCCTTGGAGACGGCGGCGAGCAGAACGCACCTCTTGGCCGCGCGGTCATCGGTGGCCTGCTGCTGGCGACCTTCGGAACGTTGACCTTCGTTCCAGTGTTCTTCTCCTTCATGCATCGCAACGACAAGCCAGTGGTGGAACCAACGCTGGACGAGAGTGAGATATGAGCGAATCAAAGCACAATGAAATCGGTGGGCAGCATCCGGAGCACATTCCCCAGCAAGGGAGCTACCGCAACGTCGTCCTCGGTCTGATCCTCGTCCTGCTGCTGCTGGTGATTGGCGCCGTGGCGGGTGTGCTCACGCGCAGCAAAGACAACAAAGAGCTGGAGAGATACACCGCGGCCAACGCCGCTCCTACCGTGGACCTGGTCGCTCCCAAGCGGCAGGGTGCGGGGAAAGAGATCGTTCTTCCGGGCAATATGCAAGCGTTCACCCTGGCGCCTATCTACGCCAGAACCAGCGGCTACGTTCGCTCGTGGACGCATGACATCGGTTCCCATGTGAAACAGGGTGAGCTACTTGCGGTCATCGAGACTCCAGAGCTCGACCAGCAGCTTGCACAGGCGAAGGCCGACCTGGAGAGCGCGAAGACCAATGCCAGTATCGCGAAGGTCACCTCGGACAGATATCAGGACCTGGTCTCCAGCAATGCCGTCTCGCAGCAGGACACCGACAATGCAGTAAGTGTGACCCAGCAGCGGAATGCCGCCGTGCAATCGGCTGAGGCCAATGTACGAAGGCTCCAGGAGCTGGTTGGCTTCGAGCGCATCACCGCGCCCTTCGATGGCGTCATCACGGCTCGCAACCTGGATGTGGGACAACTGATTACGGCCACGGGAAGCACCGTGACCGCTGGCGCTGGAACCAACGTTGTCAGCCGGCAGGTCTTCGATCTGTCAGACATTCGGAAGCTGCGTGTCTTCGTGAACGTTCCCCAGATGTACACGCCCGATGCCGCCGTTGGCATGACAGCCTCGCTGACGTTGCCTCAGTATCCCGGAAAGACCTTTACAGGAAAGCTTGTACGCACCGCGAGCGCTGTTGATCCTGGTACACGGACGTTGCTCGTGGAAGTGGATGTCGACAATAAAACCGGAGAGTTGCTGCCGGGAAGCTACACGGAAGTTCATCTGAAGTCGACCGGCGAAGTCCCGATACTGCTGATTCCTGTAACCGCCCTGATCCTGAATGCTGATGGGCAACAGGTAGCCACGGTCGATGCACAGAATAAGATCCACATGGTGCACGTCACCACCGGTCGTGACTTCGGCACCACCGTGGAGGTACTGAGCGGACTTCAAGAGGGCCAGAAGGTTGTCTCCAATCCTCAGGACTCACTCGCCGAGGGGGATGTCGTTCGCGTTGTTGTGCCGAAGCAAGATAACGCGGGAGGCGCCAAGTGAAGCGGAGGGCAAGTCTCGCTGCCGTAGGAATGCTTGGCGCTGCTCTGGGTATGGGCGGCTGCAAGGTCGGCCCTGCCTACAAGGCACCGGTGGTGCAGGCTCCTCCTGCATACTCGGAGAACGGCGCCAATGGCGCGCCAAAGGGTAACTGGAGCGCCGCCGCCCCCGCCGACGATAAGAACCGCGGCCAATGGTGGATGGTGTATGGCGATTCCACTCTGGACCAGTTGGAGGAACAGTGCGCCAATGCCAACCTGAGCATTGCCGCCGCTTCACAGGCGTATGAGCAATCGCATGCGCTGGTGCAGAGCGTGCGCTCGGCGCTCTTCCCGTCTGTGTCCATCGGAGCCTCGGCCTCGCGTAACCGGATCTCATCCTATAGGCCGCTGCGTCCGGTGACCGCTCCGAACTACTACTGGGACTTTCTGATTCCTCTCTCTATAAGCTGGGAACCTGATATCTGGGGCCGTGTCCACCGCCAGATTGAGTCTGCCTCCGCGACTGCGCAGGCCTCGGCCGCCGACCTGGCGAACACACGTCTCAGCCTGCAGGGAACGCTTGCAGCGACCTACTTCCAGATCCGCGGGATCGATCTGCAGACTAAGCTGCTGCAATCGACTGTGGATGCATACACAGAGACGCTGGGCCTGACAGAGAACCGCCGCAAGGGCGGCCTGGCATCAGAGAGCGACGTCGAACAGGCGAAGACACAACTGGAACAGACGCGCGCGCAGTTGATCGATCTCGGTGTGCAGCGTGCCAAGCTGGAACACGCGATTGCTGTTCTGATCGCGGTTCCTGCGCAGACCTATAAGCTTGCCGAGAAACCATTAGCCGGTGATCCGCCCGCGGTTCCTGTCGGTATCCCCTCAGAGCTGTTGCAGCGCCGGCCGGACATCGCCACAGCCGAGCGCCGCGTCGCCGCAGCGAACGCGCTGATCGGCGTTCAGAAAGCGGCATACTACCCAAACATCACTCTGGGCGCGAACGGCGGTGTTGAGAGCAGCGACATCACAACGCTGATGAATACGGGCTCTACCCTGTGGAACGCAGGCCCTTCGGCGAGCGAGATTCTTTTTGATGCGGGCCGCAGGAAGGCAAACGTACAGGCTGCAGTGGCACAGCGGGAACAGGCTGCGGCTCTCTATCAGCAGCAGGTCCTCTCGGCCTTCCGCGACGTAGAAGATCAGCTCTCGGCTCTGCGCATTCTTGCGGATGAAGCTCAGGTGCAACAACGTGCCGTTGCCAGCGCCGAACGTTCGACTGAGCTTTCTATCCTTCGTTACAAGCGCGGGCTTGCGCCTTACCTCGAGGTGCTGACCAACCAGACGATCCAGCTTTCCAACGAGCGTGTCGCCGCCGGACTGGTCGCGGACAGAATCGTAGCGAGCATCGGATTGCAGATCGCCATCGGCGGAGGCTGGAACGCAGCGCAGCTGCCGAAGAATTAAGAGCAATACACTGGGTGCCCCATCCATCGCGATAGCGATGGATGGGAGATTCTGGCGAAGCTCCGTTCGCGTTTTGTCTGTCATTTCGTAGCGACCGAAGGAAGCGGAGAAATCTGCTTCTCTACCCATGCAGTTCAGGACGACAGCCGACTGGAGAACTATAGAGCGGGCCTTCAGCCCTTTGTCGTTTAATGTGCCGGATACCTGGGGCGTTGCCCCAGGCTGGTATAGAGCGCGCCTTCAGCGCTTATCTAGCTGAAGCCCGCTGCTCCCACCCAAACTACTCCATACCGACGCGCCTTGCTGCAGCAAACCGGCTTGACGAGCCTAAAAGTAGAATGCTACATAGGATATGTCGTTTTCGGAAGAGTAGGAAGGAAGAAGAAGCTGATGGGAAAAGTCGGTAGATATCGTCGACCTTTCTTGCTCACTTTGGGTGACGAAGTTTTGTTCCCGGTCTCTAACTGAC
>JABFXN010000333.1 GCA_013361705.1 Acidobacteriaceae bacterium | reverse complement strand
CGTTCTTCACTGCGGGTAATGCGACGATGCGCCGTCATACCCTCCAGCAGAAACTCTGCTGCCGAAACCGCGAGTTCCGGAGACGACTTTGAGGTGATGCCCAGCGGCTCCAGCTTGTCCATGAGCCCTTGAATCTGCTTGAGTTCTTTCAGGGATGCGGCTGCAGCCTGCTGATCGTTCAACTGAACGGTGCCCCCGAGATTGAACCACTCCTCAATCTGTTGCGTGTTGATGTTGGCGAAATACTTATCGAAGCTACGTTGCACCGCCTGGCGAATGATGTCGTGCACAATCACGTCGGCGCCTCGCATCTCGCCTTCGTACTCGAGCTCGATCTTGCCGGTGATGCCCGGCATCGCCGTGTAGATATCGCCGATTCGGGGCACCGCCAGTGGCTCGTCATGCATCAGCGCACGCCGTTCGGCGTTCGACAGAACAAGCTCCATCGTTGAGATCGGCAGGCGCTGTGAGACACCGGACCGCTTGTCCACTTTCTTGTCTTCGCGGGCAAGGAAGGCGATCAACTCAACGACTTCGCGGATGTACTGCGGAATCTCGATCTCCGCGTTGGGGCGTGAAGCCCATGCCTCCTGCGTGGTGATGGTGATGGCCTCTTCCAGCGACTCGGGATAGTGCGTACGGATCTCGGAGCCGATGCGGTCATTGAGCGGCGTCACAATCTTGCCGCGTGCCGTATAGTCCTCGGGATTGGCGGAGAAGGCAATGGCGACATCCAGCGGCAGACGGACGGGGTATCCCTTAATCTGCACGTCACCCTCCTGCATGATGTTGAAGAGCGCCACCTGGATCTTGCCCGCGAGGTCAGGTAGCTCATTGATGATGAACAGGCCGCGATTGGCGCGGGGAAGAAGACCGTAGTGCATGGTCAGTTCAGAGGAGAGCTCCTGGCCGCCGCGCGCCGCCTTGATGGGGTCGAGGTCACCGACCAGATCGGCGACGGTGACATCGGGAGTCGCCAGTTTCTCGACGTAGCGATCCTCAGGAGTGAGCCAGGAGATGGGCGTGTCATCGCCCTGTTCCGCTATCAGGTCGCGCGAGAACTTGCTAAGCGGCTTATACGGGTTGTCGCGCAGTTCCGATCCGGCGACATAGGGGATGACGGGGTCCAGCAGGCCAGTCAGCGCGCGCAGGATACGGCTCTTGGCCTGACCGCGCAAACCCAGAAGGATAAAGTGATGCCGCGACAATACGGCATTCACAATCTGCGGAACGACGGTGTCTTCGTAACCAACGATGCCGGGAAAGATAGTCTCCCGGGAGCGCAGACGCGCGATCAGGTTTTCGCGCAGCTCATCCTTGACGGAGCGGTTCACGCGCTCCGGAGTCCATTCGCTTTTCTTCAGCGCTCCAAGGGTCAGGGGCAGATTCGTCGGTACCGGCATGCCACAAGTATAGGCTTCATGCACACGGAGCGCGCTCACTCCTCCCAGGAGAAGGTCCGGAGCCCTGGAAGTGCTCGCAGTTCGGTGAACGGCCGTGGCGTATGCGGCTGGTGCCCTCCCCTGGTCGTCCAGGTCACATCACATTGCAACGTGGTGATTCCGTTGACCTCATCGTGCACCACGTGCCATCTGTCCGCGGTAAATCCTGTCGAAGCGAGCAGGAACATCACCTCAGTTTCAATCGTAGGCGTGTACGTAATCGATACCGCTAATGTCCCGCGACGCTTTCGTGGCAATACATCATCGACATACCGCAGCCACCAAAGGATGATGAGCGTCAGGACAGAGCCGATGCCGGCCAGAACCAGTTGGCCGAGGCCGAACAGGATGCCCAGGATGGTGACGATCCAGATGGTCGCCGCCGTCGTGAGACCCGTGATGAAGTTTTCGCGGCGCACGATCGCGCCTGCACCGATGAAGCCGATGCCTGTTAGGACGCCAAGCGGCAAGCGCATCGGGTCGACCTGCACAAATGAGTTGAGGGCCTTACCGACAGTCGGCAAAACAAGATTTGCCTGCAGTGCAGCGAGTGTTGCCGCAATGCAGACCAGCATGATGGTGCGAAGTCCTGCGGGGTGCGAACGTTCATCGCGATTGAAGCCAATCGCCGCAGAAGCCAGAGCAGCCAGTCCCAGGCGCAACGCGACATCCGTCCACGTCACCACAGGAGACATTACAGGCAGTACGACAGCGAGCATGGGCACCATGCTACCCGAGGTGAGCTATTCGCGATAGGCAAAGTGTTGTAGCAGCTATGCCTTAGGGAAGGTCTGCCAGCAGACCGGAGAGCTCTGACAAGGCGTGCGCATTACCGGTCTTCTCCGCAGCCGCCAGGCCGGCTTCCAGCCGTTCGCGAGCCTCGCTGTAGCGGCCCAGCTTGATCAGCGTCTGGGCCGCCATCTGATGTCCGGGAACGTAATCAGGCTGGTGCTCGCGCAATGCCTGAAATTCACGGAGGGCAGTCTCCGTATCACCCCTACCCAGGTGCTCCATGGCGAGTCCGTAGCGTGCGAAGGCGTTAGCAGGGTCCTGGGTGAGAATCTCGGTCAGTGCGGCAATCTTGTCCATAACGTTAGTTTAGCCAGCCGAAGGCCGAAGGACGACACGAGGCTCGTTCGGCTCAGCCCATGCGCTGGCCACCTCCTCCAACGGACGCGCTACAAACTTCGTCTGAAAGGGCTTTTTGCTGCATGCCTCAAAGAATTGTTTGATGGCGATACGGAGCTCATCCATAGAGGCCGAACCAAAGCCTGAGCCCAACAACTCAACTCCGCTCGAACGGAGATGAGATGCCGGCAGTGTGATCGCCGGTCCGGCGGATGAGCCAATCTGAATAAACCGGATGCGTGGGGCGTGGTGCGAGAGGCCTTTATGCGCGATGGCATTCAACATGGCCTCCGCAGGCGCTCCCCACAGATAATCGAGGACGACATCCACGCCGTTGGTGGCGATCTCATTCCTGAAGGCCTCGATAAGGTCTTCAGGCGCAAGCGTCAGCGAGATCGCCGCATCCGCACCCAGGGCCGTAAGCTCTTCCAGAGCCGCCGGATTTCTGCCGCAAGCAACGACTCGCCGCGCTCCAAAATGTTTTGCAATCTGCACGGCGAGTTGTCCCGCAGCGCCGGTAGCGCCAAGGATCAGTACAGACTCGCGGGCCTGAAACTTCGCACGCATCGCCAGTGCTGCCCACGACGACATCGCCGGGTTAGCGGCCGCCGCCGCAAAAGCATCGTCCACACTTTCCGGAAGTTCGATCATGAAGTCGCCGGCCAGGGTGTACTGAGCCATCGATCCGAAGGGCGGGCGAGCAATGCCGAAGAGGACGCGTCTGCCATCAGGTGTCGTTCCTACGCCGTCTACGCCCGGAATAAACGGAAACTTGCCGGTACTGCCATAGTGCGTTCCGTTGGCAAGCGCCTTCACGATGGGGTGAATTCCGGCTGCCGTTACTTTGATCAGGGTCTCGTCCTCCGTGGGAGCGGGATCCTGAAAGTCGTCGAAAGCGGGTAGTTGGGCGTACGACGTGACGAGTGCGGATTTCATATACCTAGCTTGATGCATCCAGAGAGCATTCGGGTCAAAGAAAACGAAACCGGCTACGGCGGTAAACTATTGCTATGCAAGAGAAGCGACAGCGTAAGGTCGTCGAAAGTCAGGCCGAGCGCAGCGAAGTCATTTTTCCCGCCGATGCAAATGGTCTCGGCAACCTCTTCGGCGGACGTCTGATGCAGTTTATCGATCTGGTAGGCGCAGTTGCCGCCTACCGGCATGCGCGAGCGACAACAGTCGTCACCGCCAGTATGGACTCGCTCGATTTCGTCGCACCGGTTCACGTAGGCGAGGTGCTGATTCTGAGGGCGAGCGTCAACCGTGCCTTCCGTACCTCCATGGAGGTTGGTGTCAAAGCGATGGTGGAAGATCCAAAGACCGGCGAGCTCCGTCACGTCTCCTCGGCGTACCTCACCTACGTGGCCGTGGACGATACGGGGCATCCCGTCGCGGTGGACTGCATCCTTCCAGAGACGGAACATCAGAAACGCCGTTATGAGGATGCCCTGAAGCGGCGCGAGGCACGCAGCGGCGAAACGGAGCGAAAGAAACGCGTCCGCAAAAGTCTTGAAACCGGCTGGTATCTCTAACCGCCGTAACCGAAAAGAGATTTGGGAGTCGACCATATGGGACACATGGGACATGGCGCGCCTCAGGGCCCGCAAAGATTGCCTGGAATTGCTAACGTCATTGCCATCGGAAGCGGTAAGGGTGGCGTAGGAAAAACCACAACCAGCGTGAACCTCGCTATCGCGCTTGCGAAGCTCGGGTATCGTGTCGGCCTGGTGGATGCCGATATCTATGGTCCGAATGTGCCCATCATGCTGGGCACGCAGCGCCAACCAAACGTCGTCGGTGAGAACCGCATTGAGCCGATCCAGGCGCACGGGGTTAAGTTCATCTCCATCGGTCTCATCTCGCCCGGCGACAAGCCGATGGTGATGCGCGGACCGATGCTGCACCAGATCATCCGTCAGTTCCTGCAGCAGGTCGAGTGGGGAGAGCTGGATTACCTGGTGGTCGACCTGCCTCCGGGAACAGGCGATGTGGTGATCTCGCTGGTTCAGACTGTGCCTCTTACTGGCGCTGTCGTGGTTTCCACCGGCTCCAGCGTGGCGCTGCAGGACGCGCGTAAGGCGCTGGAGATGTTCCACCAGGTAAATGTCGAAGTGCTCGGTATGGTGGAGAACATGAGCCAGATGAAGATGCCGGACGGAAGCATGCTGGACGTCTTCGGCGCCGGCGGAACGGAGCAGACAGCCCGGCAGTTCGGCCTGCCATTCCTGGGCAGCGTCGATCTCGATCCCGAGATTCGCTCCGGCGGAGACCGCGGTCTTCCGGTGGCTCTCGGTGGCGAGACTTCCGAACGTGCAAAGGGCTTCTATGAGATCGCCCGGAATGTCATCGCACGCGCCGCCGAGGTAAGCTCCAAGTCCGACGACGTGCTGGAGATCACCTAGACGGCCCATGCTCTGGGTGCCCCATCCATCGCATATCGGGGTCCCGGCGAACTTGCTCGTTGGGGTGAAGGCGATGGGTGGATAGGAACGGACATGTTCTGCCACTCAGCACGAAGCCTTCGGACCTCCTCAAGATGCAGGATGCAAAGGCTTTGCGGAAAGCGAGTCTCCCGGGGCCAGCTTTTCCGGTAGAGCTATCTCTCTGGAATGGTCCACAATAGAGGTATGGGGCAGGGTGTAACTGCAAACATCTCTCTGCGCAAGCTGGCCGTACTCACGGCCATCGTAGAGGAGTATGTCTCATCGGGTGAGCCGGTCTCGTCCCAGGCCGTTGTACGGAATGCCATCGGTGAGATCGCAGGGCTGAGCTCTGCGACCATCCGCAACCTGATGGCCGACCTCTCCGACGATGGTCTCCTCGAGCAGCCACATACCTCCGCCGGGCGCATTCCTACCGCGTCTGGATTCCGTGTCTATGTCGAGCGGATTCGTTCCAGTCAGGCTACCTTGCTGGAGCAGTCGCGTGTCGCGATCGATCAGCAGTTGCAGGGCGTCGGTAATACCCAGAACTTTCTGGAGCGCACCAGCCGGGTTCTTGCCGCGCTCTCCAGCGGTGTAGGTATTGCATTTGCCAGCGCGCGCATCAGCGACCAGTTGGAGCACATCTATTTCTCGCGCCTGGGTTCGGGTCGTGTGATGGCCGTCGTCGTAACCCGGCCGGGCGTGGTGCGCGATCGCATGCTGACGGTAAGTCACGATCTTACTGTGGCCGACCTGGAGATTGCGGCGAGCTATCTGAATGAAAACTTTCGCGGATGGACGCTCGACGCCATTCGAGAAGAGCTGGGACTTCGCATTGAATCCGAGCGCAGCCAATACCACCAGCTTCTTGCCCGCGTGAACGAGCTCTGGGGGCAGGCACTGCCTTCCGGCGAGACCGTGGTGCAGACCGTATACGTGGACGGCGTAGCCAATCTGGTGGCCAGCCATGCGGATAGAGATCGTCTACGCGCCATGATGCAGGCGCTCGAGACCAAACAGCGGTTGATCGATCTGTTGAACGCCTATATCGATGCGCAGCAGAAGAGCGTTCGCGTCATCTTCGATCTGGAAGAGCATGCTCCCGGCATGGAGGGCCTGGTTCTGGTGGCCGCTCCTGCGTCGGTAGCCGGGGAAACTCGGGGAGCGCTGGCCGTCATCGGACCCCAACGAATGCGTTACGAGCAGACGATGGGCGCCGTCAGCTACGTCGCGCATCTCTTCGACCGGATGCTCCACACCGGCGGCACCACAGAGTTGCCCTGATGCGAGAGAATAGATGAGAAGGATTTTCAGGAATATGAGTCAAGAAACTGAGATGCAGGAGCAGGCGGTAGCTGCTCCGGTGGAAGGAACCGAAGCCGCCACGGCGGCTGAGCTGGAGACAGTGAAGGCTGAGCGTGACAGCCTGGTGGACCGTCTTGCCCGGCTGCAGGCGGAGTTCGATAACTTCCGTAAGCGTGAAGCCAAAGAGCGTTCAGAGTTCCGGGACTATGCCGTCTCGAACGCCGTAGAACACTTTCTGCCGGTGCTGGATAACTTCCAGCTCGCGCTGAAGTCGCAGGGAAATGCGGAGCAGCTTCGTTCCGGTGTCGAGTTGATTCTGAAGCAGATGGAAGAGGCGTTGAAGACGCTGGGGGTTACCCCGGTTGAAACCGTCGGAGCGCAGTTCGACCCGCGCTTCCATGAGGCCCTGGGTTCGGTTGAAACTTCCGAGTATCCCGATCATCAGGTACTAGAGGAAGTGCGGCGCGGATACCGCATCAAAGACAAACTGCTGCGCCCGGCGATGGTAAAGATCGCCGTCAATCATGCGCAGGTAAATGACTAGCAATCTTGCAGGGATGCAGTACGGATGAGTGCGACGGCTAACGTGAAGATTGATTACTACGAAGTCCTGGAAGTATCGCGGACAGCGACAGATACCGAACTGAAAGCGGCCTATCGCAAGATGGCGCTGAAATACCACCCCGACCGCAACCCGGATAATGCGGACGCCGAAGAACGCTTCAAGGCCTGCAGCGAGGCATACCAGGTGCTTAGCGACCCGAACAAGCGTGCGGCGTATGACCGCTTCGGACACGCCGGCGTCAACGGAGCGGGTGCAGGCGGCGGATTTACCGGCAGCCCCTTCGGCGATGCGCAGGACCTCGGCGATATCTTTGGCGACCTCTTCGGTGAGATGTTCGGCGGAGGACGCGGCGGCAGCCGTCCGACGCGCGAGCAGCGTGGACGCGATCTTCGTTACGATCTCAAGATCGAGTTCGAAGATGCCGCCTTCGGCAAAGAGCAGGAGATCAAGATCCGCCGTATGGAGGTCTGCGATGACTGCCATGGCAGCGGTGCGGCGAAGGGCAAGCAGCCCATCACTTGCCCGCATTGCGGCGGTCGTGGACAGGTACGGATGCAGCAGGGGTTCTTCTCCATCGCACGTGCCTGCACGTCGTGCCAGGGTACTGGAACGTTGATTGTGGATCCGTGTCCAACCTGTCGCGGCGAAAGCCGTGTGCAGCACGATCACATCATCCTGGTGAAGGTCCCTGCAGGAGTCGAGGACGGTACACGCATCCGGTATGGCGGCGAAGGTGAGGCGGGCCGTTTCGGCGGACCGTCGGGTGATCTTTACGTCGTCCTTACGGTGAAGGCGCATGCGTTCTTCGAGCGTGATGGCGATGACCTGCACTGTTCCATACCGATCTCGTTCCCGCAGGCGGCTCTCGGCGCAGAACTGGAAGTACCTACGCTCGAAGGTCCGGCGACCGTTAAGATTCCCGAAGGCACACAGAGCGGCAAGGTCGTCAAGCTCAAGGGCAAGGGTGTGCCCCACCTGAACGCCAGCGGGAAGGGCGATCTGCTGGTGGAGATTCGTGTGCAGACACCGACCAAGCTCAGCAAGCAGCAGCGTGAACTTCTGGAACAGCTTAGCGAGAGCATGTCGATTGAAAATGCGCCACACGGTAGGGGCATCTTCGACAAGGTGAAGGATATCTTCAGTTAGGGAGCAGAGCTCTTCTATGGAGCACAGCTCTTCGATTTGGATTGAAGGCGCGGCTATCAGCCGCGCCTTTTCTCTTTAGCCTTAAAGAAAAGCTCCGGCGATCGCAAGCGCGGCAATCGCAGCTGTCTCTGCCCGCAGAATTCTGGGGCCGATGGTTACCGGGATCCAGGTGTGCTGCTGGAAGATCGCCATCTCTTCAGGTGTCCACCCGCCTTCGGGACCGATGGCGAGTGCGGTTGCCTCAGTCTGGCGAAGTGCGGAAGCGATTGTCGTTTGCTGTTCCGTCTCCGAAAGCAGGATTTTGATCGCGGAGGTCTCTTTGCCGAGAGCAGCCTTCAACGTTTCGGGATCGCCGATCTCGGGCACGGATGCGCGGCGCGACTGCTTGCTGGCTTCGAGCGCAATGCGGCGCCAGCGCTCGACGCGTTTGGCCGCGGCTTGTGCCAGATGCTTCTCCGTGCGGCGAGCCAGAATGGGAGTGATGCGCTCGACGCCGAGCTCCGTCGCTTTTTCGATAGCCCATTCCATGCGGTCGAACTTGAAGACCGCCAGCAGCAGATGAATCGGAAGTGCGTGGTCGATCTCTTGTTCTTCGTGCAGATCGAAACGAACCTCATTCTCGCTGACACTCGCTACGGTTGCGCGATGCAGAAAGCCGCCTGCAACGACGTCAAAGGTCTGACCGACCTCAGCACGCAGGACCCGCGCGAGATGTTGCGCTTGTTCTCCCAGCAGGGAAGCGGAGGTTCGTTCGTCATTCCATCGATCGGCAATCCAGCGGCGTCGTGTCATCACATCCAGCTTAAACACTGTGGGGAGCGCTGTCGCGCTCCCCACATGTGTTGCCTTGTTTGTTGCCTTACGTTGGAGGCTGACTCCCGGCGGTCTACTTTTTCGCCGTTCTTGTCGCCTCTCTATTCTCCCAGTTGCAGACAGCAACGCTGACTTGCAACTAGGGAATGTATAGAAGTCTGAAAAAACTGTGT
>JABFXN010000247.1 GCA_013361705.1 Acidobacteriaceae bacterium | reverse complement strand
GATGGGATATCTTGTGTGGAAGAACCGGCAGAGCATCAGTTCAGAGCCCTGCGACGCAGGGTTCAGTCCCGGTTTCAGCACAGCCTCCGGCATGCACACATACGCCGTAGAGTGGACAGAGACGTCGCTTACCTATTACCTCGACCGAAAGAAGATCTGCCAGCAGGCGTACCTGCCAACTCAAGGCACCCACGACCGCGTAAACATCTGGCTGACGACCATTGGCGCTAAACAGCCGATCGATGCGAGCGGCACAAGCCCGGCCATATACTCCCGGGTCCGTTACTATGTACGCGATTACTATATCGGCGCATCAGAGCCGGGCTATGCCGAATACGGAAAAGACTGGCATGATGGTCCCGAACCTGGATTCAGCAGTTCGCTAACCCGCGCTTCCTGCAGTGGCGACGCCTCGGCCATGTATGTTCCCTCCATCGTGGAGAGCGGAACCTATAACGTGCAGGCCTGGCACGTGAAAAATAACCCCGGCCTGCGAAATGGTGCAAGCGAAGCACACATCCTCAGCAAGGCCGGGCTAAGTACAAAAGAAATTCCCGCAAATACGGCAATGGGCTGGGTTGATCTCGGCACTTACGATTTCGATCGCGGGACAACAGGCTCCGTCACGCTGGCACCGAAAGATGGTTGTCTTGAAGCGAACATGGTGAAGTTCCTGAGGCGCTAAAGCATCTTTTTCTGCAAGGTGTCGTGCAGGGCTTGTGCATCTATGGGCGTTTCCTCAATCTGCTGCACGCTCCTCTCGGGAAAATGCTCTAGCTGACTGCAACCGCGGTTAAAGATGCCTTCTTAGCCAGGGATGAACTACGCGTCAAGAAGCGTTTCTCCCCATAACCTTAATGAAGTAAAAGGTCATGCGCGTTTGACCGGTGTTTCGAACACCGTGCAATACGTTGGATTCGGCGAATACCATATCGCCGGTCTTTACCTGCGTAGCCACACCATTGAGGATGAATTCGCCTGCGCCCTCGCCCACGATCATGATCTCTTCCTCAGGATGCTGGTGCGGCGGATGTGGCTGCGCTCCCGGCTCCAGGGTCACGAGGCCGGAAGCTACTGCCTCCAGCTGTTTTGTCGGCCCATTGAAGTGCACTTAGGCCTTCGCACCAGGCGCGGCGCCCTCCGGTTGCAGGCTCTCAATCTTCACAACACTGCTCTGCAGCAATGGGCCGCTGGTTTTGGTATCCACGTGAGTAATCTGTGGTCCAGATTCCGCCAGAACGTCGGTGAACATCGCGGTTCCTGTTAAGGCAGTCATGGAAGTCAGGAGTTGTCGTCGGTTCATGCTTCCCTCCGCAGCAAGTCTACAGGACACGCGATCGGCCGGTTGAACGACTGGCCCTCTCGGAGCAGGCACACCGAAGAAGCCGGTGATCGATGGCGCTACGTCGGATCCGTTCTCCCCCCTTACTGCAAGACCTTCTTATAGGGTCCAAGTACGAGTGCTCCGTCTTTTGTCACCACAACGTCGTCTTCAATCCGAATGCCGCCATGTGCGGTCGTATAAATACCGGGCTCGACTGACGTAAACATGCCCTCTTCCAGTACGTCCTCCGAAACAGGCCCAAGAATAGGCGCCGGCTCGTGATATCCAAAGCCAAGACCGTGGCCAGTTACGTGTGGAAAGCTTAGAGCGGACCCAGCCTCTTCAATCACGGATCTGGCCGCGGCATCTACGTCCCTGGCGCGTACGCCGGCACGCACCAAAGCAACCGCCGCCTCCTGTGCCTCGCGTACCGTTTCGAAGATTCTTATCTGCTCATCGCTCGCGTGCCCCGCCACGCGGACCCGCGTCCGGTCTGCCCAGTAGCCATCGGCCACAACTCCAAGTTCCAGTACCGCAATATCTCCATCGGCCATCGGTCTCGTGGTGGAGATGACGTTCGGCCTATGTGCATACGCTGTCTCTGCCGGCCCTGTCGTGACCTGAGCAAACGCTCTCACGCGTACACTGCCGCGATACCCAGTACCGTGCACCATCACCGCCTGTTCCACCAGAGCAGCAAGCTTCACTCCAGAGATGCCAATGCTGACAGCCTGGTCAAAAGCCTCCAGCCCGAAACACGAGATCTCACTCGCAACCGCCAGCCGCTCGATCTCATAAGCTGTCTTGCGCATCCGCTCTTCGAGCATCAACCGTGTCACATCGACGAGCGTCTTTCCTTCGCACGCCTCAGCAAGTAGGCATTGAAAAGAGGTTGTGGGCACCAGGCCTTCGGCCGCATTCCATGAAGGGGCAACCGTCTCGAAGTCTCCCTCATATCCAATGGTGCGCCACCCTGGCTTCATCTGCTTCGCCAGGAGATCCTTCACGATACGGACCGCCGGCGGATCCAGTGCGCCACCCAGCGGATAGTAGATCGCCTCACACTCAACGAGAGAAGCGCACACCTCCGCCTGGTAACACTCTGGAACAATACAAACTGATTTTCCTTCGCGGGGAAAAACCAGATAGGCAGCGCCAATCATCGGCCAGTGCCCACTCAGCAGCAATACATTCTCCGGCAGACGGAGAATCAGTACGTCCAACTGCTGCGCTTCCATGGCTTGACGCATGCGGACCCTGCGTTCCTGATTCACCATTCCGTCTTCTTCCCTTCGCATTGAGGATCACTGTTCTGCTTACCCGCCCCCGTAAAGCCCGGATAACAGCAACATGCCGCCGTCAGAATAAATGGTCGCCCCGTAAATGTAGTCAGATTGATCTGAAGGGAGCTCCAGGTTAGAAGCTCAATTGATTTGCGGCACAGAGCATTTCCCCTGTAGATGTAGTGTAGGGCTTCCGTATCTATGGGTATTTTCCGCAATGAAAACGTCGCTGCATGCTGTGAAGATGCGGCGGTACGCCAATGAAGCCTTATCGCGAGAGACGAGTTGCTCCCTCGCGATTTTGCCTGATAGTGCAGTTGGAAGGCATAGCCTATACCGTTGAAATTTCCGGGGAGACCTTCCAGTAGGTTGCGTATCTCTCGTGGGCGATCTTGTAGTAAGGCTTGAGACGGACCTTCGTATCAGATCCACTCGCTGGGATGTCGAAGTGGAGCGCCTCTCCAGCGGGCTTTGCTTGTCTCACAAGATCGTGCGGGTCGCCTGATAAGGTTGGCGCCGTGAAGGGCGTGTTGAGGACACTGCCGTAGAGCCTCTCATTGACATTCAGATCACTGCCAGTGGAGATGCCCTCGCGGCCCAGCGCTCCTGCCAGGAGGACAGGGCCGTACACAAATGCAATGATCCGCTCCTCGCCGGGTAGGGCGACTGCTCGCATATGCATTGGAAGATCGACCTCAACCACATCCCCGTTTTGCCACTCTCGGTCCAACTCCATATAGGAGCTCGCCTCACTGGATTTGAGAACCACCTTGCCGTTGATCTTGACCGTGGCGCTCTTACACCAGTAGGGATGCCGTATCTTCATCTTGAAATGAATCGGTGCCTCTGTCTTCCACTGCAGCTTCGTTCCAGGCTGCTCTGGGAACTGCGTCATCTGTGTGAGCGACACTCCCGGCTGCAGGCGGAGGATAGATGGGATGAAGAGGTTAACGTAGAGAGAGTCTGCGCTTTTGAAGTAAATGGACTCGTTGTACTTGGCATGGTTCTCCATACCCGAACCTGTGCAGCACCAGAACGAATCAACGGGAGTGCAGTAGAGCTTCATATATCCCGGGCGGTTCCCCTGGAAGTAGGTCACCATTCCTGTATCCGGATCTTGCGATGCAAGGATGTTGTTGTAGAGAGCACGCTCGTAGAAGTCCGCGTAGGCCGCGGAGGGATTATCTTCGAACAACATCTTCGTCAGCTTGAGCATGTTGTATTCACAGCAGGTCTCAGAGGCTTTCGCTGAGAAAACATGCTCGCTGAACTTTGCCGGCGGAAAAAAGTGCTCGTTGTCGCCGTGGTTTCCGTTCACGAAGGAACGCGTGTTCACGACCGTCTTCCAGAAGAATTCGGACGCGACTTGATAGTCCTTCTGCCCCGTCTCCTGGTAGAGCCTGCGGAAGCCGATGATCTTCGGGATTTGTGTATTGGCATGGAGACCGTCGAGATAGTCACGGTTCTTGGCGAGAGGGGCGAGGATGCTCTGGTGGCAGAAGCGGTTTGCAAGTGAAAGATACCGCGCATCACCGGTCATAGCGTAAGCGTCGGCAAGCACCTCGTTCATGCCACCATGCTCACTCTCGAGCATCTTCTGAAACTGCGCGTCAGTGAGCGGAGAAGTCGCGGTGACGGCCCAGTCGCAGAACCGAACCAGCACTTCCTTTGCCGTGGGATTGTTCGTATATAGACAGGTATCGCGCAAGCCAGCGTAGATCTTATGAAGGGTGTACCAGGGAACGCCAGTGTACTTCCCTTCACTTAGGACCGTATCCATCAGGGAGTTGCCTTCAGGGAACGCTGTGATCAGACCAGACTTACTGGCAGTCTGGCAGTCGCGTAACTGGGAGACGATGTAATCAGTCCGCTGCTTGAAGCGAACGTCTTGCGTAGCACCATACATAAGCGCACAGCCGGAGAGGTAATGGCCCAGCGTATGTCCCTGGCAGTGGATGTCGGCCCACGTCGCATTCGATTCCCAGCCGCCATACACCTCTGCCTTCGGCGGCAAACCAGCATTCACGCGGAAGGTATGGAGCATGCGATCTGGTTCAAGCGCAAGTAAATACTGCTGGCAACGAAGCCGCGCCTGGAAGAATGGTCCAGGCATTAGCTCCACCTCATGCAGCGCGAATGATGTCACCTGCCGGGCCACCGGCGACGGGCCAGGATTGAGCGGCAGCCCCTGAGCCCCCGCCGCTTGCGTGGCGAATACGTTCGGAGTCGCGGCCGCGAGTCCCAGGCCTCCGATTCCCTGAAGCATCTGTCGTCGTGAGAGCTTTGATTGCATCATTCGCTTCTATAGGTTGAGTTGCTCAGATCAGCATACGCCGTGGAACGCTTACCAGGGAAACCTCATAAACGTAGAAGCCCCACATCCCTCTTATACGGGAAATGCTGCATGCCACGGGCCGCCTCACTGGTTGGGAGGGGGCGACTCCTTCAGGATCTCCTCAATCTGCTGTCTGGCCACGGGTAGATGATCTTCGTTTTGTTTTAGCCACCCGCGATAGTCCTGCTCGATCTCTGGAGTCCATCGGGTATCGATCTGGCCCGCGGTATATTTCTTTTCATTCAGGCGTTGATGTCCAAAAGTGTCCCGCAAGCGCGTACGTTCCGAATCCTTTACCACTCTCTCTGCCAACTGTGGGGGAATGAATAGGACCCCGCCATTGCGGCCGAGAACCACGTCACCTGGCATCGCCAGCGCATGGCCAATACGCACCGGACCATTGATGCTGACCATGGTGGAGTTGAGGCGAGCACCCGTAGCGAGGCTCCCGAAGTGATGGGACGGATCATACGAACGGACAAACGAATTGAAGTTAGTGAGCTCGTTCAGGCCATTGATATCGCGAACGGCGCCGTCGTAGACGATACCGTTTCCAGAGCGCGCATAGATGGCATTGCCAACGTTATCGCCGATTGACGGCCCATCCACTTTCAACCCAAAATGATCGGCAACATAGACGTCTCTCGGTTGAAGCATATCGACAGGCCATGCGTTCATGGCTCCCTTGCGCTTGCCCTTCTGGTCTTCTTCGATCACCTTCTGAATGTCTGGCCGCCCGGGCATCCACACTGCAGTCAAAGCTCTTCCTACCAGCACTTGGTCGGGATGAATGACGAACCAACCGTCCTCGTACTCGTGGTTGAAGTTGGCCGAGCGAAGCGTTGCCCAGGCCTCTTCCAGCGTGACGTTCTTCATACGGTCCAGGATGCTGTCGGGCACTTTGGGCCGTCCGTCAGGAAAGCGCTCCCCTTTCCATTCGGGCGTGTACTTGATGACTTCTTCCGGAGTGAAGAAGCCCTCCTGTGCGTTAACGGCAGGCGCTGCCGCGATTAAAACGCAAAACACCAGAGATGCGCCGCTTATCAACTTTTTCGTTGCATACATGCGAGTTATTACTCCTTGGGCTAGAACCTTTTTCCTGTAGGTGTAGCGTAGGGATTCGGCATCCATGGGCGTTTTCCGCGATGAAAACGCCGCTTCACTCCTCTTCCGGGGTACCCAGCAACAGGGAAAATGCTTTACATGCCCGGTTCGAACCACGGCGTGTTGGGGATCTGGACCTTCTTCGCTGCTTCCTCATTCATCTCCACACCCAGACCTGGCCTGTCGGTGACGGTGATGTATCCCTTTTGAATGATTTCGCCTTCCTGCACGAAGTTCTTCCAGGTGTCCAGGTTGTCGATCCAGTGCCACTCACAGACAAGGAAGTTGGGAACGGAGGCGCAGACGTGTGCCGAAGCCATCTGGCCGATGGGCGAAACAACACAGTGGGGAGCGAAGGGGATCTCGTAGGCGTGAGCCATATCAGCGATTTTTTTCGATTCGGCCAGACCGCCTGCCTTCTGGATGTCGGGCATGATGATGTCCGCCGCACGCCTCTCAAAGATCTCTTTGTATCCCCAACGCATGTAGATGTTCTCGCCAACACAGATAGGCGTGGTTGTCGAGTGCCGAATATCCACCAGAGCATCGATATCTTCAGGCGGAACGGGCTCTTCCAGCCAGAGCAAACGGAAGGGCTCCAACACCTTCGCGACCTTCTTTCCGGTCGGCGCATCGTAACGCCCGTGCATGTCGCATGCGAAGTCCATGCTTGCGGGAATCATGCTCTTGACATGATCGACCCACTTCACCATGCGATCGATCTCGGCGTTGTTCGCTGTCCAGTTGACGCGATCGAAACGGTTTGGATCGCCGGCATCGTCAAGATCGACCTTCATCGCGGTGAAACCCTGTGACTTGATCCAGTCAATCTTCTTCTCCGATTCAGGGGTGAGGACATCGTCCCGTCCGGAATCACAGTAGATACGGACCTTGTCACGGAACTTCCCACCGAGCAGTTGGTAGACGGGCAGACCTAGCGCCTTACCGGCCAAGTCCCACAGCGCAATCTCAACGCCGGTGAGAGCGGTGGTATATTGGCCACCTTGTGCGCCGGCGAAGACTCCGGAGGTACGAATCCTCTCCCAGAGTGCTTCGACGTTCAGAGGATCCTGCCCTACCAGGCCGCGCCGGAAGCTCCGAATCAGCGCAGCGGACCCAACGGCAGCATCAGTCGATTCTCCCTGACCGATCAGCCCCGCATCGGTATAAATGCGGACATGCGTCTGCGGACCATGTACATTGACCAGTGCCGTACGAACATCGGTGATCTTGAGCCTGGGACGTTTGAATGGAGAGCTGCTCGCCTGAATAGCCTGTGCGAGCGCTGGTAGAGAAAACGTTCCCAGAGAACCCAGTGCTGCCAGGCCTCCGCTCTTCAGCATTGATCTTCTGGAGAGATTTGCCATTGCTTACTCCTTTCGAATGACCATGATTTAGCGTGGGTCGATGGTTCGTGGACCTGTTGTAGCTGTTAGATCGGCGAAGGGCCCCGGCATCCGGTTCGTCTCGCTGATTGGGTGACCGAAGAAGTCCACATCGATTCCGCCGTACACCGGTAGAGCTTTCACATCGCCCTTCACCGCCACGCTCATCTGAAGAGCGTCAGGGTTGAATGTGCTTGCAACTTCGGCCGTAGTTCCCGTCTTGTCCCAATCGTGCTGATCGCGCCAGGACTCCAGGTTGTCCCACTCCGGCGGGTCGGGAAATTTCACACGCAGGTAGGGCTGCATTCCCACCCGTCGGCCCGGAGCGAACCCATAGACGTTTCCATCCGCAGTGTTGCGTGGGTTGTTAAACTCGATGGCCGACTGGCCGATGCCTGAGAACAAATTTCCGAAGACTCTCAGGTCGTGTGCGTCATTCGTGTGGCCATTGATTGGGCGCGGTGCGCCGAGGCCCGACGCTGTATCGATGCACACCTTGGCGCAGTCCACAAATAGGTTGTACGCGATGATGACGTGGTTCGTGTCGCGGATCAGAACTCCGCCGGTGAGGTGGTCGAAGATATTGTTATCAATCTCGTTCAGCGCATCGCTGCCCTCGATGTGAATTGCGTGTGGATTCACGTCGCCCGGGATGTCGGCGAAGACGTTCCCCGTGAGCCGATCATTTGTGTTGCCGATATCGAGCCAGATACCGTTGGCATGCCGGATGTGCCGCACCACGTTATTCCGGAACAGCAGATTCCGCGTCCGGTGCATCTTCGTCCCGCCGGACTCCGACAGTCGTGCAGCATCCTGCCAGCCGATCCACTCAAATAGGTTCTTCTCTACCAGCACATTCTGTGGACCACCCGTTCCGCCCAGCCCTTCGATTCCGCAGTACCGGAAGACGTTGTGGCGAACAACGTCGAAACCAACTGGCTGCGGCGGCCGCGCCGCTGCCCAGTCAACATCACCGATGTCTAGCCCTACACCATTGGCCCACTCGAAAGAATTGTCTTCAAAGATGAAGTGGTTACCGTGATTGGTCGAGACCAGCCCTCGCTGAGGGTTTGGGAAGCTGTTTCCGGCATACCGAAACTTGATGCCCTTCACCCGGATATACGACTGGTACGGCTTCGCAGGAGAGAACACCGACTCCTCGTTCGTGATCTCGATCACGTGCTTCGCCGGGTCATCGTCATTTGCCAGCCGGATATGCAATGTCAGTCCGTCTGATTCGACCCACACTTTACCGGCATAGGGCGAAAACTCCTGGAACAACGGTGTCCAGCGGATGTCACTGAAGAAGCTCAGCGAGCGCGGCGAAAGCCCCGCGAGGGCCGATGGCGATTCGACCTGCTCCAGCGGCTTGCCATCCACAAAGACCAGGCCCCGCCGCCGGAAGTAGTT
The DNA here is from genome assembly GCA_013361705.1 of Acidobacteriaceae bacterium. Lineage (GTDB taxonomy): Bacteria > Acidobacteriota > Terriglobia > Terriglobales > Acidobacteriaceae > Terriglobus. The sequence goes on along the minus strand of JABFXN010000247.1, from coordinate 196 downwards.
CCACATATTGTCCTTGGCGTAATTGATCCAGTAGCGATCGTCAGTCACATTGTCGAGAGCGAACGGGTTAAAGCCAAGCGGGAACAACTTGGTGTCAAGATGAAGCTGGGATGCCTTCACGGGCTGATTCGTCTCCCGGTCCGGGCCGATGTTCCAGCCCTCGCTGGGCTGCCATCCTTCCGTCACGGTCGCGCCT
>JABFXN010000353.1 GCA_013361705.1 Acidobacteriaceae bacterium | reverse complement strand
CCATCTCCGCGCTCTTCTTCCCGTATGTAAACCTGATCGGCGCGCTCGGCTATCTCTACTTCCTCCGTAAGGACGAGATCAAAGCCGCGGCGTGGGATGCACTTGCTCTTGCTGGAGCCGAGATTACGACCATCTACTGCACCATCGGCCTGGTCACCGGCTCTCTGTGGGGACGCGTCGCCTGGGGTATCTGGTGGACGTGGGATGAACGCCTGACCACCTTTCTTCTACTGTGGCTGCTTTACGTCAGCTACCTGCTGCTACGCCGTTTCTCGCCTCCGGGGCAGACGTCAACGCTGGCATCCGTTCTCTCAGTCTTCGCAGCCGTGGATGTCCCAATCGTGTACTACTCCATCCGCTGGTTCCGCACCCAGCATCCCTCCCCGGTCTTCGGCGGAGGCGATGGTGCTGGTCTGGATAAGTCCATGTACCCTGCCTTCCTTTGGAACCTCGCCGGCTGGTTTCTCTGGGGCTGCGTCATGATCGGCTTCCGGCTCATCAGTGCCCGCCGGGAGCGCCTGGCGGAACTGCAGGAGGCTATCTAAGATGGCGCATCGTCACCTTGTCCTTGCCTACGCGTTTGTCCTGGGAATCCAGGCGGCTTATTTCCTCTTCGCCCTGAATCGCTGGCGGAAAACGCGTTAGTTCCAAACCGGCCATGGGCCGTTCGGAACTGTCGATGGGAAGCCCATACACTGCCCCATTCTTTGCGCAGTGAAGGGGGTCCCCGGCGAACTTGTTCGCTGGGGCTTAACGTGGGGTATCGAGCGAAGCGAGACGGCCTTACTTCTCACCGCTGAGCGCACCCCAAGTTAAAGCTGCGGAGCAAAGAATGAAAACGGTCGCGCAGAGCGCGATACCCAACCCTTCCGCCTGGCGGCGAGAGAATGGGGCAAGGGGTGCATTCGGTTACATCTAGTTGTGAGCTACCGCCGTGCTACTTCCACCGGCGCCGGACGCTCAACCTGCGGCGTGACCATGCTGCTGGTGTCTTTCATTGCGGCGATGTCTTTGTCGTACCGGCCGACCAGCGAGTTCCAGCGGATGATGGCCAGCTCTTCCAGCATCTTGGCGCCGTCTTTCAGGTAGCTCATCTGCGACCGCTCGTCGTGGCCCCAGGTCACCGGAACCTCGCGGACGATATAACGCAGCTTGCGGGCGATGAAAAGAATCTCCGGGTCGAAGCCCCAGCGCTCGATGCGCTGCAGCCGGAAGATCACCTGTGCGGCACTCCGGCGAAAAGCCTTGAAGCCGCATTGGGTGTCCTTATACGGAAGCCCCATGACCAGGCGCGTCATGGCATTGAAACAGCGCCCAAAGAAACGCCGGTAGAGCGGCTGATGGATGGTCTGCCGCTGGCGTTCCAGCCAGCGCGAGCCGATGGCTACATCGGCGCCGGCATCCAGGGCGGCAAACAGCCGTTCGGCCTCTTCCATTGGGGCCGAAAGATCGGCATCCGTAAACATCACGATCTCGCCGGCGGCCTGGAGCAGTCCATTGCGGACACTGTAGCCCTTGCCTCGGTTGCCGGGGTTATGGATGAGTTGCAGACGCGGATGGTGCTCCATCCAACGCTTGATGATGGCGGGGGTGTGATCGGTAGAGCCGTCGTCGACGACCAGTACCTCAGCATCCCATCCACGGTCGTTCACACAGGTCAGAACGCGGTCCAGGGTTCTTTCAATACGCGCCTGTTCGTTGAACGCGGGGATGACGATACTGATCTTCGGGCGCTGCATAGCCGGCTTTCGCAATGATAAGGGTTTGTCGCCGCTTATCATACTCTTCCTTTAGACGTGAGCGATATACGCTCAGACGCAGTTTTGCGGTGTACACTCAACGACATCTATGCAGGACGAGTTCCAGAGCCCGCCGCCACAGGATCCACCTCCGCCGCAGTCTCAACCTGCCCCGGCCGCACAGCAGGCCTATACCTACGCTCCGCCTCCTCCTCCACCGCCACCCCAGCAGCCCTACGGCTACTATGCCGCTCGTCCACCGCGGCGGCCGCGCTCGCCGTGGTTCTGGATCGGCATCATCGGCGGAGCCGCGGTCGTCCTGGTCTGCCTCTTCTCGCTGTTTGTCTATGCCGTCATCAAAGCCGGCGGCGTTGACACCGAGTCCACGGCAGGCAGCTTCGGTTCCGGCGGTAAGATCGGTGTCATTGAAGTCAACGGCGTCATCCTTTCGTCGGACAAGTTCAATGAACAGCTCCGCAAGATGGCCGACAATGACGACGTCAAGGCCATCATCCTGCGCATCAACTCACCTGGCGGCGGAGCTGCCGCCTCGCAGGAGATCTACCACGAGGTACTGCGCGTCAAGCAGGCGAAGCACAAGAAGATCATTGCCAGCATCGAATCGGTCGGCGCATCGGGAGCCTATTACATTGCCTCCGGCTGCGACCGTATCTATGCCAACCAGGCCTCGGTCGTCGGCTCCATCGGCGTCATCATGGAGTGGATGAACTACGGCGACCTGATGCGCTGGGCCAAGCTGAAGAATGTCATTCTCAAGGCAGGTGAGCTGAAAGACGCCGGAAATCCCACCCGCGACCTCACCCCCAAGGAACAGGCATACTTCCAGACGCTGGTCGACAACATGCATGTCCAGTTCATTCACGATGTCGCCACGGGCCGCCATGTCGCCGACGACAAGATCAAGCCTCTGGCTACTGGACAGGTCTGGACCGGCGAACAAGCCCTTCCGCTCGGCCTTATCGACCGCCAGGGTGGCTACCGCGACGCTTTGATGGAAACCGCGAAAGAAGTTGGAATCTCGGGCGAGCCCGGCATCGTTCGCCCCAGAAAGGAGAAGACGGGCCTGCTCTCGGCACTAGTGAACTCCGATCCGGACGATATCTTCCCAAACCCGAGCAAACTGCTGAATGAGGCGCCGGGTTTCTATTTCATGTGGAAGTAACCGGCAAAAATCTTTGAAACCACCCTTTGCCGTCGTTCGTCAAAACGTGTAAAGCTAAAGCTGTCTCGCATTTACGCGTGATTTTCGGATCCCCCGTACACGCAAGCCCCGAAAGGATACCGATGACCAAGGCCGACCTCGTTGAAAAAGTCACCGCTCTCGGAGACCTGACCCGCCGCGACGGCGAAATCATCGTCGATACCCTCTTTGACTCCGTGATCGGCGCCCTCAAAACCGGCGACAAGATTGAGATTCGCGGCTTCGGATCCTTCCGCACGCGCCAGAGAAAGCCACGCATCGGCCGCAATCCGAAGACGGGCGCCAAAGTCGACGTCCCGGCAAAGCGGGTGCCGTACTTCAAGCCAGCCAAAGAACTGCGCGATCTCGTGAATCCCAAGGAATCCTCCAGTCCCGAGGAGATCGACATCCACCACCCGCCCGCCATGTAGGCGGGCTTTGTCGTTGCGGGGCTCTATCGAATCTGTTCAGCGGTATATGGCTGGCAAGGCCGCACCAGGCTAAGGGGCAACTCCAATCGAACAGCTTCGACGTATAAGCCCCACACTAAAATTTGTTCTGTTAGCATTCCTGATCGCATACACGATCGGGTATGGTCTGCTCTGGCTTTGGCCGCCGTCATCGAGCCTGGCGCGGCAATACCTCTCGAGAATCGGCGTCGTCTACGCGCCGGCGATGGCTGCCCTGCTGGTCACCGGAAGAGATGGTCTTCGCGGTTTGCTGCGGAAGCTCAATCCGCGCGGGCAATGGCTCTGGGTGCCGGTGCTGCTGGCCACAGGCGTAGTTTGCACGGCAGTGGCTGCCCTCGAGGCTGGAGTAAAACCGGAAGATCTCACCCATACGGCTCATGCGTGGCCGTTGTTTGTGGCACATGCTCTACTGCAGTTTGTGTTCGCTGGTTGCGGAGAGGAATTGGGATGGCGCGGGTGGCTGCTCCCGCAACTGATGACTCGTCACCGGACCGTCGTCGCGACCATGATTGTCGCGGTGATATGGGGCTGCTGGCACGCTTTCATCCTTCTCAGCGGCTTGCGAACAGCGTCTACGTTTCTGTTCGGCGTATTCGGCTTGTCGTTTCTCTTCACTGCGCTGTGGGAGCGCGTGCGTGGGAATATCTTCGTGCTCGCCGTGGCTCACGCCAGCGTCAACGCACCGCTCTCGCTGCTGAGTCAACAGAGTGTCGTGGACGACGTGTTTGTGCTGTACGGCGTTCTTGGCCTGGTCGTACTTATTTGGATGATGACGCGATCCAATCGCGGGCCTATCGTCGCCACTTCTCCAGCACAATCGCCTCCGCCCGGGCCTTGACCTCATCCAGTGTCAACGCGGTGGAGTCCACGAGCACAGCATCTTCGGCAGGCTTCAGTGGTGATTCAGCGCGGTTACGGTCGCGCTCGTCGCGCTCCCGCAACTCCTTCTTGACCGCGTCTTCGGTCGGTTGGCCATCGCTGGGACCGGTCTGCACGAAACGGCGGTGTCCCCGTGCGTCCGCCGAGGCATCCAGAAAGATCTTCACCTCGGCCTGCGGAAAGACGACAGTCCCGATGTCGCGGCCTTCCATCACGACGCCGCCCTGGGCTCCCATCCGCTGTTGCGCGGCAACCATCAGGGCACGGACTTTGGGATAGACACTGACCTTTGAGGCGGCCTGAGTTACTTCCTTCTCCCTCAACTGCGCGGTAACGTCTTCTCCATCCAGAAGCACGCGGTTCCCGTTCTCAGTCGGCTGCAGCTCGATGACCATGCTCTCGGCCATGGAAGAGAGCGCCGGCTCATCGTCCAGGGGGATCCCCAGACGAAGAGCCTTCAACGCGACCGCGCGGTACATCGCGCCGCTCTCCAGGTTCAACAAGCCGAAGCGCTTTGCGAGAAAGGTCGCGATCGTGCTTTTACCGGCGCCGGATGGTCCGTCAATGGCAACGACGGGCTTGCGATCTACCATTACTCATCACTCTTTTTACGGAACGGCTTCGCGGCTCCGGGCTTGCCGAACTTCTTCGGAGCTCCGGACTTTCCACCCGGCTTCGACCCGAACTTCTTGGGCGCTCCGCCAAACTTCTTGGGAGCTCCGCCGAACTTCTTGCCGCCGAAGGAAGGCTTACCACCGTCAGCCTTGAAGGTACGGCGCGGACGATCCTCTCCCGCTCCTTCTTCGCGTTTGCGGAACGGCTTGCGCTCACCATCAAACGGTTTGCGCTGGAACGGCTTACGGTCGCTATCACCGCCAAAGCTGCGACGTGCCGGCCGTTCGCTACCCGCTCCCTCCTCGCGCTTGCGGAAAGGCTTCCGCTCGCCATCGAATGGCTTGCGCTGGAATGGCTTGCGGTCGCTATCGCCGCCAAAGCTGCGGCGTGCCGGACGTTCGCTACCCGCTCCTTCTTCGCGTTTGCGGAAGGGCTTCCGCTCGCCATCGAACGGTTTACGCTGGAAAGGTTTGCGATCGCGGTCACCGCCAAAGCTGCGACGCGCAGGGCGCTCACCGCCTTCGCCCGCTTCGCGCGGACGGAAAGGCTTACGCTCACCATCGAACGGCTTACGAGAATACGGCTTGCGCTCGCCGTCGCCACCAAAGCTGCGACGCGCTGGACGTTCACCGCCTTCGCCGCCTTCACGCGGACGGAAAGGCTTACGCTCACCATCAAACGGCTTGCGCTGGAATGGCTTGCGATCGCGGTCGCCGCCGAAGCTGCGACGCGCCGGACGCTCACCGCCTGCGCCTTCCTCACGTGGACGGAAAGGTTTGCGCTCGCCGTCGGCACCGAAACTGCGGCGGGCTGGACGTTCACCGCCTTCGCCCGCTTCGCGCGGACGGAAAGGCTTACGTTCACCATCGAATGGCTTGCGCTGGAAAGGCTTGCGGTCGCGATCTCCGCCGAAGCTGCGGCGGGCTGGACGCTCACTGCCTTCACCGGCTTCGCGCGGACGGAAGGGCTTGCGCTCACCATCAAACGGCTTGCGATCACCAAACTCCTTACGCGGGCGGAACGGTTTACGCTCACCGCCGGCAGTGCCTTCTTCGGTGCGGAAGCTTCTGCGGGCAGGGCGCTCACCTTCTCTGGACGGCCTGCGCTCCGAGGAACGGCGGTCTGCAGCAAAGGTCTTTTCGGTACGCTGACGAGCGCGTTCGAGCAGTCCCTCACGATCAGGCTCAGCCGCGCCGACATCACCCACATCGACACCTTCTTCGCCCGCTTCTTCGGAGGTCACTTCAACAGGAACAATCTCCGGCATCTCAGGCAGCTCGCCGCGAATGTGCAGCAGCGTCTTGCCTTCGAGCACTACTTCGTCGAGCTGACGGGCGGCATTCAAACCGCTAACCGCATCACGCACCTTCGAGCGCGCCACCAGAGGCGAGAGAAACACCTCAATCTCATCGAGCTCCGCAACCAGCACCGCGCTCAGATACAGAGAGATCATGGCCGAGAGAGCCGTCGGCACACCAGCATTGCCGCCGGCCTTGATCTGCTTGGTAAACCGCGCTGTAAGCAGCTCCCACTGAGTCTCTTCTTCCCCATCCTGGTACACCGGGATCACGCGCAGCGTGGCCCACAAGTCGCTAAGCGCACGCAGCACGGCGGCGTGCGTCAGCTCGCGGCCAAGCTCCGGAAGCAAGTTGGAGACGGTCTGCGGTCCCTTGGACTTCAACACGCCCCAGACCTTCAGTGCGAGCGGGGAAAGCGATGATGCCGCCGGGGCTGCCTTCCAGTTCTTGTCGCCACGCAGCGTGTAGAGATACGGCAGCGCGGCTGCGCTCACGACAAAATCCGGAATATCTCCGGGAGCGGCACCTCCGAGGAGGAGTAACGGCACCGCTGCTCCCTCACGAACCAGACGGCCCAGCATCTGTTTTGCGACCTCTGCCTCGGCCACTCCAGGTTCCGCAACTCCACTTATCGCCGAAACGAAGACGGGGGCGGGTGCAGCAAGCTGCGTCTTCGGCGTCCACAGAACGAGTCCCATGCGGTCAACCCACGCACGGGCGTCTTCCAAAATCAAAAGCGCGTTGCTGTCCAGCCCAAAGGCGCGACGCCGCGCAAGATCCAATTGCTCACGAGTCATAACCTTTTAAGTCTATCGGCAATTGCTGTCCAGTGCCGCGTCTGGAGCCATCAGGATGAACTTTAGAGCGTTTTCGCTGTTGCTGGGTAACTCGCCAGGAGCGTGCAGCGGCGTTTTCATTGCGGAAAACGCCCATAGGATGCGGAAGCCCTCCGCTACACCAATCAGCAATGACAACGGAGCTCAGATACGATTGAAGGCCCGCTGAATCTCCTTTAGCGAATAACGCAACGCGATCGGCCGCCCATGCGGGCAGCTTGTCGGATGTTGCGTCTTCGCCAACTCTGCCAGAAGCCACTCAATCTTTGCCGGATCGAGCGGCATATTGATCTTGATCGCTGCATGGCATGCGATCGACGCGGCAATCCTGGTGCGTCGTGCTTCGGCGTTCTCAACCTGTCCCGTGCGATCATCCGCCAGCACCTCGTCCAGTAGATGCTCCAGCTCCTTACCCTCCAGGCCAACAGGAGCGGCTTTGACAGCCAGAGTTCGCGGTCCAAAGGGCTCGGCTTCGAAGCCGTTGCGGTCCAACTCGTCAGCCAGCTCCGCAAAGGCAAGCATTTGCGCCGGTTGCAGATCGACCAGCAGCGGCATCAGCAGCCTTTGCCGTTGCACAGACTCCGTACGGCGCTCACGCAGGATCTTCTCAAACAAAACACGCTCGTGGGCCACATGCTGGTCGATGATCCAAAGACCGTCTTCGTTCACCGCCAGGATGAACGAATTGCGCAATTGCCCAACAGCCCGCAATGTCGCCAGCGAATGGAGTGTCTCAGGACGTTCTTCGCCTTCCTCCGGCGTCGCCGAAGAACAGGAGTGCCGTCCCGATACCCGTTGTTCCGGCTCGCGCAGAAACGGCGGCTCATCGGCAGGGGCCACATCCTGCTGAGGGAAGACAATGCGTTGCTCGGTAGCGAGAAACGCATCCGGCTGCAGCGAGAATGACGCGGCATCCCCCTGCTGCGGATCTCCTTCCGAGGCCGGCGGGAGATCAGGCGCACCCGGCATGGGACTGACATCGATGCGCAGCGCCTCGGCCGCCAATGGCGAGTCCGTGAGCGCCATAGCAAAACTCATTACCGGCCTTGCCGCCATCAACGCAGTACGCACCGAGTCGCGCAGGAAGTCATGCACGATGGACTGCTGCCGGAAACGCACCTCCGTCTTCGCCGGATGGACATTCACATCCACCTCGGCGGGCGGCACATCGAGAAACAGCAACACCACCGGAAAGCTGGTCGGCGGAATGACGTTGCGATAGGCCTCGGACAAGGCATGCAGCACCAGACGGTCGCGAATCAGCCGCCCGTTCACAAAAACATAGATCGAGTTTCGGTTAAGCTTTTGCAGCTCAGGCTTTGAAATAAAACCACTTATCCGCATCACTCCAGGTTCGGGTGGTTCGTAGTTCTCGTCCCGCTTCCATGGCGGAGGTTCCGGAATGCCGACGCGGGCAAAGTCGGTTTCGGCGGCCACCGGAATCATCTGATCCACCGTCTCGCGGCCGAAGATCTGGAACATGCGGTCTGCCGCGGAGGTTACCGCGGGAGCCACCAGCAGCGCATGCGTCGCCGAATGCAGTTCAAAGTGCTTTGTCGGATTCGCCAGAGCGTAGTGAGTCACCAGGGCAGCGACATGCTGTAGCTCGGTCGATTCGCTACGCAGGAACTTCCGGCGTGCCGGAGTATTGAAGAACAGATCCCGGATCGTCAGGGTCGTGCCTGCCGGGCGTCCGAGATCCTCCACCCGGAGAAGCTTGCCCCCGGCGATCTCCAACAGCGTACCGGCTTCGTCCTCCGGTGCACGGGTCTCCATCGTCAACCGGGAGACAGAGGCGATGGAAGGCAGCGCCTCACCACGGAAGCCGAGGGTGGCGATCTGAAGCAGGTCATCCGAGCTGCGCAGCTTGGAGGTCGCATGCCGCTCAAAAGCAAGCAGAGAGTCATCGCGTCCCATACCGTGTCCATCGTCGGCAATGCGGATCAGTTTGCGCCCGCCTGCTTCCACTTCAATGCGGATTCGCGTAGCGCGAGCATCGAGCGCATTCTCCAGCAGCTCCTTAACGACAGAGGCTGGACGCTCTACCACCTCGCCGGCAGCGATCTGATTCGCTACCTGGTCTGACAGCACACGGATACGACCCATCCGGATATTTTATGGAAAGTTCGATGTGAGAAAGATGGCCTTAAATACAAACGCCCGCATCCGGAATATCGGACGCGGGCGCAGTCATGAACTCTACTTGAAGGTACCGCAGACGAAGGCGAAGAAAGCACCGAAGAGAATAAGGAATACCTGCCAGTAGCGTTCGAGGAACGATTCGTTAGCGTGCGACATCGCGGTAATAATCTCCTTCTGCCATCCTACATCGACAGCCTGCTGCCTGCGAAGCCTGGTCGTGTCATCCGATGGATGATACGTCCGGCCTACTTCTTCTTGGACTTCGACTTCCCTTTGGACTTGTCCTTCGTCTTGTCCTTTTTGGACTTCTTCTTCGAAAGAGAAAGAGTCTTAAGCGAAAGAGTCGACTCCTGGTCACCGACCATATGCAGCCGCATGAAGTTCGTGCCGCCGGACTTGGTGCGGGTGCCGGCGACAATACCAAGAATCTGCCGATCCTGCACATAGCCGGCATCGCGGAGGATGTCGTCGGCCATGCTGACCAGGACGTCAGTGTCGTGGAAACGGGCGCAGAGTACCGGCGTCGTCCCCCACAGCAGCATCGAGCGGTTGATCACCGCCTGATCCGGCGAGAGAACATAGATCGGCGTCTCGGGACGGTACTTCGACAGCAGACGGCCGGAATAACCGCTCTCCGTAAAGATTGCGATTGCGGTCAGGTCAAGATCCTGAGCAGCCAGAGCCATGCACTCGCAGATGGTCTCGGTAACCGATAACGCTCCGCGGCGCGAAGAACGGACCTTGGGCACAGGATTGTCGCGAATCTGCATCTCCGTCTCGGCGACGATCTTGGCCATCATAGCCACCGCACTGACCGGATACTTGCCGTTTGCGGTCTCGGCCGAAAGCATCACAGCGTCGGTGCCATCGTAGATTGCATTGGCGACATCGCTGGCTTCGGCGCGGGTCGGACGAGGATTCTCGATCATCGACTCCAGCATCTGCGTTGCCGTGATGACGGGCTTACGCGCCTCATTCGCCTTGGCGATGATGTGCTTCTGGATCGCGGGAACCTTCTCCGGCGGGACCTCAACACCCAGATCGCCGCGGGCGACCATGATGCCGTCGGCAACTTCCAGGATCGAGTCCAGGTGCTCGATCGCCTGTGGCTTTTCCAGCTTGGCAATGATCCAGGCATCGCTCTTCAGCGCCGCCAGCCGGGTCTTTACGTGACGCACATCGTCTGCCGTCCGAACAAACGAGACAGCGACTGTATCGACGCCTTCGCCAATCGCAAATTCGAGGTCTTCCTCGTCCTTCTCAGTCAGCGAGGGAACCTTCACCGGGATGCCGGGGAGGTTGATGCCCTTGTTCTCGCCGAGCATGCCGCCGTTGAGGATGTCGCAAACCACGTCCTCGCCATTGACCTCTCGGACGACCAACTCGATCAGGCCATCGCTTAGCAGGATGCGGGCGCCGGGCTCGAGGTTCTCTGCCAGCGTAGTGAAGGTCGTTCCAACGGCCGCTGCCGTGCCTTCCTTGATCTTCGGAGAGATGGTGAGCAGCTTTCCCTGCTCCAGCAGAACGGGCTTGCCGCCCTTCAGCTTGCCGGTACGGATCTTCGGCCCCTGCAGATCAGCCAGGATACAGATGGCCTTCTTCTCCTGCTGGGAGACGCGGCGGACCATCCTGATCAGTTCGGATTTCTGGGCATGGGTGCCATGTGAAAAATTCAGGCGGGCAACATCAAGCCCGGCGCGGACGAGTTGTCCGAAGATGAGCTCATCACTCGACGTGGGTCCCAGCGTTGCGACAATCTTAGCGCGGCGCTGGCCGCTCTCTCCCAGGCTCAAACCATTCAACATGTGCGATTCAGTCCCCTATGGTGCGGCAATACAGCAGCAGTCCGCAGTCATTCTACCTGCTTTGCCCTTGTGACTGGTTTGACCACCATAATTATCGGTGGTGAAGTGGACTGCTGGCCATTCGATGCGCCAGAGCGTGATGTACTTGACGCACGGCATTGAGCTCTGATCCAAGCAGGACGCTGATGCTCGCCAGATACAGCCAGACCAGCAGCGCGATGCCTGCGCCCAGCGAACCGTAGACCCGCGAGTAGTTGGCAAAGTGCGTGACATACCATCCAAACCCAAGCGTCGAAGCAAACCAGAGAAGCGTTGCGAACAGAGCTCCCGGCAGAGTCCGTCGCCATGAAACCGAGCTCGGCGTGCCGAAGTGGTAGATGAACGACAGAATGCTTACGGTGCCCGCGAGAGCGATCACCCAGCGCGCGGCAGTTGCCGTGAAGTAGATGATGTCCCGTGAATGGTAAGGGGCAAGAACATAAAGCCAGAGAGCGATGTAGTGGCCGAAGACGACCAGCACGCTGGCAAGGCCCAGGGGCAGCACCGAGATCGGCACCAGGAGAAACGACGTAATGCGCCGTCTCCAGAAGCCCCATGTTCCCTGAGGGACGCCATAGGCTCGCCGAAAGCCCTCCATCAGCGTCAGCAGGACGCCGGAAGCGCCGGTCAGGCTCACGATGGAGGCACCCACCGGCAAACCTGCGCTCGTCTCGCTGGTATGCCGAAAGTAGGACGCCAGTAATCCCAGTACCTGCGGCGGCAGTACCCGGTCAAAGATCAGAGAAAACTGCTGCCGGAAGAGAGAACTATCCGGTAGCCGCGCAATCACAGCGGCAGTGACGATGAGTGCGGGGAACACCGCAAAGATGGCGGAATAGGCACAGCCCTTGGCTGTGCCAAAGATGTCGTGGTGAAACCCGTTGCGCGCAGCCAGCCGCAGATGAGCCCAGAATCGGCGCATGAATGACAACAGACTACCTTGATTCCGTGATATCGACGACGCTGACAATCGTCTGGCGTGCTCTTAGAGTTAGCAGGTTAAAAATATGCGCCGGCGCTTCGAAAGAAGCGCCGGCGTCATCTGTTTGACTGCTAAATCTCCCAGCGCAGAAGCGTAGAAGCGACAGTAAACCCGGCTCCGACGGAGGCCAGAAGTACCAGATCGCCCTTCTTCAACCGTTTTTCTTCCACGGCAGTTCCCATGGCAAGAGGAATGGTCCCGGCAGTCGTGTTGCCGTAACGATCGATGTTGATGATGACCCGATCTTCCGGCATGCCGAGACGTTCTGCTGTCGACAGGATGATGCGTTTGTTTGCCTGGTGCGGAATAAAGCAGCCTAGTTCTTCGCCCGTCACGTTATTGCGTGTGAGCACAGCCTCGGCCGCCTCTGCCATCTTGCGTACCGCAAACTTATAAACCGCCTGACCATCCTGATGCACATAGTGCATCTTCTGATCGATGGTCTCGTGGCTGGAAGGATGAAGGCTGCCGCCGCCAGGCATATTCAGCGAGACTCCGCCGGCTCCATCGACCTCATGCCAGAAATCAATCAGGCCAACTTCATCGCTCTCACATGGCTCGATCAGTACCGCGCCGGCTCCGTCACCGAACAGGATGCAGGTCGTACGGTCGGTGTAGTCGAGGATGGACGACATTGTGTCGGCGCCGATAACCAGCACCTTCTTGTGCGCGCCGCTCTCCACCAGCTTGGCGCCGACCTGCAAGGCATACGGAAAACCGGAACAAGCAGCAGAGAGATCGAAGCCCCATGCGCCGCGAGCACCCAGCTTGTTTTGCACCAGACAGGCGGTAGCGGGGAACATCATGTCCGGAGTCACGGTGGCGACGATGATGGCGTCGACCTCTTCAGGAGAGACTCCACGCGCCTCCAGGCATCTCTTCGCTGCCTCTGCCGCCAGATCGCTGGTTGCTATGCCCTTCTCAACGATGTGACGCTCACGAATGCCCGTGCGCTCCACGATCCACTGGTCGCTGGTTTCAACCATCTTCTCCAGATCGGCATTGGTCAACAGCCGAGGGGGGACATAGGTTCCAAGAGAACTGATCTTCGCCCGCACGCTGACGTGTGGCTTCAACTCAAGAGACAAACGGTCACCTCACACTTCCAATTGGAAGGATATCGGACCAGCGATGGATTGTAGAGTGGGGAGACAACTGAAGAGTGCTTTGAAGAGTACCGGGGAGCCTACTGCGCACGTACTGGCCCGCTACCGTTGCTTCCTTCCGGACCTGGCGGGGTTCGCGGGATTACGTCGCGTAGGTCCCGGCACTTGTTTAGTTTAGCAGTGTTTCGAGAAGCCTGCTGATGGCCTACCTGAGCGATCAGGAAAGTGGTGGAAATCAGGGTAGAATATTAATGTGCCTACCCCTGTAAAATCTGGCGATTTCGCGTCTGAAGCTGTGCTCGACCGCGACGCCGCAACGCAAAAAACACGTATCGGATTTGTCTCTCTCGGCTGCCCGAAAAACCTTGTCGACTCTGAAGTCATGATGGGCCTGCTGCACCACGCAGGCGCCGAGCTGACACCGCATGCAGAACAAGCCGACATTATCGTCGTGAACACCTGCAGCTTCATCGACTCCGCCAAGCAGGAGTCCGTCAACGCCATCCTGGAGATGGCTCAGCACAAGACTGCAGGCCGCGCGCCGAAGCTCATCGTCGCCGGCTGCCTGGTCGAGCGCTATCGCGATGAGATCCGCAAGAACATCCCTGAAGTCGATGCCGTCATCGGTACCGGTGAGTTGGAAGCTGTACTCGCGGCCGCGGGCATGGCTCCGGTCAAACAAGAGCCTTCTCCCTTCAACATCATCAATGCATCGCCATCGCTCGAGTCTGAGCTGATCGACCGCGCTCCCTCGGCCGTAAAGAAACACTCGCGTCCTGAAGGCGATCTGCGTGAAGAGCAGGGCCGCTTCAGCCGCGATGCATGGGACGGCGCATCGCCTTCCCTGCCCGAGTATCTCTACTCTGACGAGACACCGCGCATCCTGACTACGCCAAAGGCTTCGGCATATATCAAGATCGCAGAAGGCTGCGATCATCCCTGCACCTTCTGCATCATTCCGCAGCTTCGCGGCAAGTTCCGCTCACGCAGAATGTCGTCGATCATTACTGAAGCCGAGTCGCTGGTGAAACAGGGTGTACGCGAGATTACGCTTATCGGCCAGGACACCACCTGCTACGGCGAAGACCTCGGCCTGAAGGACGGCCTGGCGCAACTGCTCGATGCCCTGGCGCAGATCAACGTTCCCGGCATAGGCGGCATCAAGTGGCTGCGATTCCTCTACGCCTATCCCAACAAGGTCACGCCGCTGCTTCTCGAGACCATCGCGAAGCACGACAACATCTCCAAGTACCTGGATGTTCCGCTGCAGCACGCCTCGGCTACTGCATTGAAGCGCATGAAGCGCGGCGGCTCCGGAGACATCTTCCTTAAGATGATCGAGCGCGCACGCGCGACAGTGCCCGGCATCGTGCTGCGGACCAGCTTCATCGTCGGCTTCCCCGGAGAGACAGATGCCGAGTTCGAAGAGCTGACGGACTTTATCCAGAAGGCGCAGATCGACTGGCTCGGCGTCTTCTCCTACTCGGATGAAGAGGGCGCCAAGGCTTTCGATCTGGACGAGAAGGTGCCTTCCCGCACGATCGAGTCACGCCGCCGCAAACTGATGCGCCTGCAGCAGAAGCTCAGCACCAAGGCAAAGAAAGCCTGGGTAGGACGCGAAGTCGAGATTCTGGTGGAGGGTCCGAACGAAGAGACGCCGCTGCTGTGGGACGCACGCACCATGCTGCACGCTCCTGAGATCGACGGCAAGGTGCTGATCAACGACTTTGGCCCACACGAGACGCTGGTTCCCGGCACCTTCTATCGCGCGGAGATCACCGAGTCGCATGACTACGATGTGGTCGCGCGGATCATCGAATAATCATCCTCCAGCACAATGAAAAAGGCCCCGCGATGGGGCCTTTTTCGTCTTCCTGCGTTCCCTGCTCTAGAAACCGCCGTTCGCCTTCGCATCGTTGATCGCCTTGTTGTAGCCGGAGGTGAAGGCAGAGCGATAGGCATCACGCTGATCCTTCTTCACGCGGGCAGGCGGATTCTTGTAGAGGTGCGAGCTGGTCGGATCGATCTTACGCCTGGCCAGCGTATCCAGTTTGGCCGCCTCCATGCCGTCCTTGTAGGCCTGCTCCTGTTCCGGAGAGCCTGCGAACGAGCCGTTGTACTGCGCGGTGGCGGGTGACTGGGTCTGCTGGGCCAGCGTCATAACCGAGGAGCTGGCAAGGATGGCCACTGCTGCGAGCGGCATAACAAAACGGGTTGTTTTCTTCATGCGGTGTTACCTTTCTAGTTCCAACAACGACGTACTGCGGTACTGCGGATTGCGTACTGCTTTACTTCCGGCGTGAAATCTTAGAGCATTTTCCTGTTGTTGGGTATCCCGGAACGGCGTACAGCGGCGTTTTCATTGCGGAAAACGCCCATCGATGCGGGAAGCCCGACTCTGCACCTCCAGGAAAATGCTCCACGCCCGGGATACAGACGCTGCCAAACCCGCCGGCGTCGCTATTTTTCTGCTTTTTTGCCGGTTTTTCATGGCATCCTCCCAAGGTGTACCTTGGAGAAGGAAACCGATGGCACCGAACAAAGCACTCCGCTGTCCAACCTGCCGCACCCTGGTGCTGGAAAAGGACCAGGACTTCCCTTTTTGCAGCGACCGCTGTCGCCGTATCGACCTCGGCAAATGGGCTTCGGGAGAGTACCGTATCTCTTCCCCTATCCTGGATCCTGAAGTACTGGAAGGACTTGCGGAGCATGCCCGGCATCCGCAGCGGGATAACGATGACGACTAGCGTCGCAGCAAACACTCGCAAAACTACTTGGGCGTGGATTCTTGGCACATTCTTCGGCTCGGGGCTGCTCAAACCTGGCCCCGGGACATATGGATCGATAGCGGCAGTGCTGATCTGGCGTCTATCGGCCTACTTTCTTGACCTTACCCGGCCCCAGTTGACGATCCTGACCCTCGTGTTCGCGATCCTGGCTACGCTGGCCGGCATTCCCGCGGCAAGCCGCGTTGCGCGTGAAAGTGGCCAAAAAGACCCGCAAATCGTTGTGATCGATGAAGTGGCCGGCCAGTGGATCGCGCTACTCTTTGCTGCCCCCATCTGGAAACACTATGTAATGGCCCTGGTTCTTTTCCGGCTCTTCGATATTCTCAAGCCGCCCCCCGTGCGCCAGTTGGAGCACCTGCCAAAGGGGACAGGCATTATGGCCGACGACCTGATGGCAGGCGCCTATGCGCTCATCTGTTTTGTGTTGATCGCGCACTTCGCCTTCCCAAATTTCTAAGCCCCATCGCCAAGCAGGCCCTGAAACTGGATGCCCGCCCATTGCTCCGCAGCGGATCGGGCACCCAGATTATGGGAATCTCGAGTTTATTTATCGATACGCCCACGGCGGTGACAACCTGTTTCATGCGCTACCCGGGCGCGAACGTTCCCACCTGCGTTAGGCTTAATCCATGGCACCAGCCTTTCGTTTTGGGTCAAATGTCGAAGCGCCTCACCTCGACTCGGTAACACCACTGGCAGCGCTGCCGAACGGCGAGTTCCAGGTACAGGGCAAGGCTCTGGGCGTGTATGAAGGGCATCTGCCGACCGTCACCATCGGCGATGTTCCTGCGCGGCTTGCTCTCTCGCGGACTTCCCGCCTGTCGGTGCGAGTCCCGGAAGGCTCTATTACCGGGGACCTGGTCGTCCGCTCTCACGCTTCAGCCAGCAATCCCCTTCCCGTGAGGGTCGCGGTTCCCATGGCGGACAACCTGCATCCTGTCGCCAATCCGGCGGTCGACGCCCAAGGCAATGTCTATGCCACACTCTCCGGACCGCGCAATCAGAAGACGCCTGTTTCGATCTTCCGCATCGATCGCGACTTCCAGGTGCGCCCCTTTGTGCGTGACCTGATGAACCCCACCGGCCTCGCCTTCGATGCAGAAGGCTACCTCTATGCCAGCTCTCGTGCCGAGGGCATCGTCTACCGTGTCTCTCCCACCGGGGCGATGACTGTTTACGCCGAAGGCATGGGGGTTGCCACCGGGATCGCTTTCGATAACGACGGCAATCTCTTTGTGGGTGACCGCAGTGGAACCATCTTCAAGATCGACCGCGAGCGCCAGATCTTTGTCTACGCCACGCTCGAACCGAGCGTCGCAGCCTATCACCTTACCTTTGACACAACCGGCACTCTTTTCGTGACGGCGCCGACGACCTCGAGCCGCGACCACGTGTACACCATCAACCGCAATGGAGAGGTGGACACCTTCTACAGCGGGTTGGGACGTCCGCAAGGCTCTGCCTTCGATATCGACGGTAACTTCTATGTCGCGGCATCGCTGAACGGACAGCGCGGCATTGTGCGCATCACGCCCCGGCGCGAGGCATCGCTGATTGTCTCCGGTAACTCGATTGTCGGGTTCTGTTTCCTGGAAGACGGCTGCGCCGCCATCGCTACCAATAACGCGCTCTATCACGTCGAACTCGGTATCGAAGGGCAACTTCTTCCATCTATAAATTCATGAACGCAGAGATTATCGCGATCGGCTCTGAAATGCTGACGCCGCATCGCCAGGACACGAACTCGCTCTTTCTCACCGACCGTCTTAACTCGCTTGGAGTTACGGTCGATTTCAAAACCATTGTGGGCGATAACTTCACCCATCTCACCGGTGCTATCGCGACTGCCCTGTCACGGGTCGACATCGTACTGCTCTCGGGAGGTCTGGGACCAACAGAGGACGATCTGACGCGCGAGGCAGTTGCCTCTGTCCTCAAACTCAACCTCAAGCGTAGTAACGATCTGCTCGCCGGCCTTCATACACGCTTTGCCAAGCGCGGCATCACCATGTCCGACAACAACGCCAAGCAGGCCGACGTCATCGACGGCGCGGTGGTGCTGCCCAATGCCAATGGGTCGGCCCCGGGACAGTTCATGGACACTGTAGTCGGCAAGCATCGCAAGCTCGTCATCCTTCTTCCTGGACCGCCGAAGGAGATGAAGGCAATGTACGACGGAGAAGTGCGCCCGCGGCTGCACTCCATTTTGCCGCCACGGTTCATCACCAAAAGAATGCTGCGGATCGCGCTGGTGCCGGAATCGACCGTCGATGCAAGGGTCGCCCCCATCTACAAAGGCTACAGCGATGTAGAGACTACGATCCTTGCGCACAACGGCGAGATCCAGTTGCACTTCCAATACGCCGGCGTATCCCTGAACCAGGCGCAGGCCCGCGTCGATGAAGTCGCCAGCCGCTGCGAACAGGAGATGGGAGACGACGTCTTCTCTTCCCACGGAGAATCCCTGGAGGAGGTCGTGCAGCTGCTGCTGGGCCTGAAAGATGTCCGCGTCGCCACCGCTGAGAGTTGCACCGGCGGCTGGCTGGCACAGCGTTTGACCTCACTGCCGAATGCATCGCGCACGTTTCTGGGAGGAGTGGTCGCCTATTCCAACGACCTGAAGAACAGCTTTACCGATGTTCCCGAATCTGTCATTGACGCCTTCGGCGCGGTCAGCGGTGCAGTTGCCCGTGCGATGGCGGAAGGCATCCGCACCAGGACCGGCGCTGAGATTGGTATCGGCATTACAGGCATCGCCGGGCCAGGCGGAGGCACAGAAGAGAAGCCGGTGGGTCTGGTGTTTGTGGCGCTTGCCGATGGACAGGATACAGATGTGAAGAAGCTGAGCCTAAGTGGAGATCGCGAGCGTATTCGCTGGTGGGCAACACAGAATGCGCTAGATATGCTGCGGAGAAAGCTGATGTGATGGCGCAGCGATTCACAGACAGGCTCGCATATCTACAGTCTGAGAGAACCTCGGAAGAAAAAAGTGGCGACTACTTCGACAATATTCTTACGAATATCGAGCGCTATGGGTTGTCGATAGTTCATGTCTGTCCCCGTGAAGACGAAGAAGGATTGAACTATAGCTATTCCATTGGACTTTACGACACCTTCGGTCAACCAGAGGTTTTAGTTTCCGGGTTTCCCATAAAGCTTGCGCATTCAGTTCTCAATCACCTGGCAGAACGTTGTGCCGAGGGCTTGATAGCGCAGCCTGATATCCGCTATGGGGATTTTCTGGGAGGCGGTGCGGATGTAATTTTCCGTCCCATGCTGTCACGGTTCGTAAAGCCCACGATGCTCTCTTGCGCATGGTTTTACGGAAAAGATTTCCGTTTCCCAGCCTACCAATGCATCTGTCCCGACCTCAACAACGTTTTTCCGTGGGAAGATGGTTTCGACTCTTCGTGGCGATCAAGGCAGGCCTTGCTTTATGAGGGTGCTGAGATTACCCCCGTGGAAGAAGAATTACTTGGTTGAGGTTGATTGCTACACTTTCAACTGACGCAATGAACCCCTGGCTTCTTACTCTCGTCCTTGCCTACCTGTTGGGATCAATTCCCTTCGGCTACATCCTCGTTCGTCTCTTTCTCAAGCAGGACATCCGCAAGACCGGCAGCGGCAATACCGGCGCGACCAACGTAGCGCGCTCCGGCAAGAAGGGTCTGGCGGTCGCCACCCTGCTGCTGGATCTGCTGAAGGGTGTCGCCGCGGTGATCATCGCCCGTCATATCGCCGCAGCCCACGGCATGAACACAGAGGACATGGCGGCAGCCGCAGCGGCGATGGCGATTCTTGGCCATATCTTTCCCGTGTGGCTCCGTTTTCGTGGCGGTAAGGGAGTGGCGACCGGTCTCGGTGTCTTTCTCGCGATCTCACCGCTGACGACGCTGTGCTGCCTGGCTGTCTTTATCGTGATCTTTCTGCTGTGGAAGTATGTCTCTCTGGCCAGCATTGTGGCAGCAGCAGTCTTCCCCATCTTTGCCTTCCTGTTCTCGCATGGCAATGTAAGCCCGATCGTCGCTGCAAGCTTCGTTGTGATTCCCGCAGTCATCATCTTCAAGCACCACTCGAATATTCAGCGGCTGCTCAAGGGAACGGAAGACCGCTTCGGCAAAAAGAAGGTTGCGTAGGATGAGCCGGATCGCTGTCTTGGGAGCAGGAGCATGGGGTACCGCACTCATGTTGTCTTTGGCACGCCGTGGCGGTCATGAGCTGACACTGTGGGCACACTCCGAACGGGACGCTACGGATATGCGCGCCCTGCAGGAGAACCGTAGATTTCTCCCCGGCTTTGCGTTGCCGGAGGATCTGAAGATCACGACTTCCCTGGCAGAGGCGATTCCCTCGTCCGAGATTGTGTTGTGCGTCGTTCCGTCCGAACACCTGCGCACCACGTTTGTCGATGCCGCCTCGCTCCTTACTCCGGACCATGCCGTCATCTCAGCGACCAAGGGCATTGAACAAGGCACATACCTGCGGATGAGCCAGGTGATTGAAGAGTTGACGCAAGCCAAAGTAGCGGTGCTCTCGGGCCCGTCCTTCGCGCAGGAGGTTGCCCAGGGGATGCCGACCGTGGTCACCATCGCATCGACGGACCGCACCCTGGCACAACAGCTACAGTCGGACTTCTCTTCTTCGACCTTCCGCACCTATGCCAATGACGATGTCGTCGGTGTCGAGCTGGGCGGAGCGTTGAAGAATGTCATCGCTCTCGCCGCCGGAGTCGTCGCCGGTCTTGGACTCGGCCACAACGTCGCCGCCGCCCTGATGACACGCGGTATCGCTGAGATTACCCGCCTCGCCGTCGCCTGCGGCGGACGTCCTGAAACGTTGGCTGGCCTTTCGGGCGTAGGTGACCTCGTGCTGACCTGCACCGGCTCTCTTTCGCGCAACCTAACCGTCGGAATCGAGCTTGGCAAGGGCCGCAAGCTGCCGGAGATCATTGCTTCGCTGAATGGCAAAGTCGCCGAGGGCGTACTCTCCACTTCAGCGGCGCTGGGACTGGCGCGCAAGCACGATGTGGAGATGCCAATCACCCAGCAGGTGGAGGCAATTCTTCATGAGGGTAAGGCTCCCATGGAGGCGATCCGCGAGCTGATGACCCGCTCTCTGCGGGCTGAGTAACCCATCGGCCCCTCTGTGGGAGCGATACACTATAAGGGATGGCTATTCAGACACTCTTCGGTTCGCTGAAGGACGACGAGCCCCGTAAACCGGAACAGGAAGAGGAAGCGTCGCGCGGCTTTTTCGGCCGCATGAAGCAGGCGGTCACCCGCACGCGCGAGAACCTGAGCGCGCAGCTTGACCAGGCCCTCTCGTTTACCCGGACAGTTGATGAGAGCGATCTCGATGACCTGGAAGCGATTCTGCTGACGGCAGACATCGGCCTTTCCACCACAACGGAGATCATCGATCGTCTGCGCGAACGAGCCAAGCGCGAAGGCATCGAATCCGGCGCGGCGTTGAAAGACCTGCTCAAGCAGGAGATCAAGTCCATCCTCGATGATGTCCAGCGCGTCATACGCCCGCCTTCGACTCCGCCAGAGGTCATTCTGCTGGTCGGAGTGAATGGCACCGGCAAGACGACCACCTCGGGCAAACTCGCAGCTTTCTTCCAGTCGCAGAACCGCTCCACGCTGCTGTGCGCCGCCGACACGTTCCGCGCCGCCGCCATTGAACAGCTCGAGGTCTGGTCACAGCGCTCGGGCGTGCCCATCGTCAAGACACGCCAGGGCGGTGATCCTTCGGCAGCTCTCTTTGACGCTCTCGATGCTGCAAAGAAGCGGGAGACAAAGGTTGTACTTGTCGATACCGCTGGACGTCTGCACACCAAGGCCGGCCTGATGGCTGAGCTCGACAAGATGCGCCGTATCGCCCAAAAGTTCGTCGCAGGGGCTCCCCATCAGGTGTTTCTGGTCATCGATGCCACCACCGGCCAGAACGGCCTGCAGCAGGCTCGCCTGTTCACGGAGAGTGCCGGAGTGACCGGAATTGTGCTCACCAAGCTGGACGGTACGGCCAAAGGCGGAATCGTCGTTGCCATCGCACACGAGTTGAAGTTGCCTGTCGTCTTCTGCGGTATCGGCGAGAAGATGGAAGATTTGCTGCAGTTCGACTCCGCAGCGTTTGTCGAAGGCCTTTTCAACTAGAGGCGCACCGACAAAATCCACTCGATTTCAGCCCGCTGCTCCCACCTAGTTCGAGCTGCCTCGAATGTTTCACTCAATCTCCGAGCAGCTACGATAGAGAGCAAGCGGATGGAACTGACAGACGACGTTCGGTACATGCAGCAAGCGCTGGCGTTGGCGCGCGAAGGCGTCGGCCTGGCTTCTCCAAATCCCACTGTCGGATGCGTGCTGGTAAAGGACGGCCATGTCGTCGGACGCGGCTTCCATATTTATGAGCATCGCGATCATGCCGAGATCGTCGCCTTGAAAGAGGCCGGAGGCGATGCTGAAGGTGCAACCGCCTATGTCACGCTTGAACCCTGCAGCCATCATGGCCGCACCGGTCCGTGCGCGGACGCACTCATCCATGCCCGCGTAGCCCGCGTCGTAGCAGCGACCGTGGACCCCAACCCACAGGTTGCCGGTCAGGGCCTAACCCGGCTGGCACAGGCCGGCATCCAGGTCACAGCAGGCGTGCTACAGGAAGAAGCCCGCGCTCTGAACAATGCCTTCGCAAAGTGGATCGTCACTGGGTCACCCTATCTTGTCCTCAAGGCTGCACTCTCCGTCGACGGATATCTGGCTCCTCCGGCCCAGACGCGTCATGCGCAGGAGCCCCACTGGTTGACGGGCGCCGCCGCGCGAGCTCATGTACAGCAGATGCGACACGCCTCCGACGCCATCGTGACCGGAATCGGCACCGTCCTGGCGGATGATCCGCTGCTCACCGATCGCACCAATCTGCCCCGCCGGCGCAAACTGCTACGGGTGATTCTTGATACCCACCTGCGGCTTCCCCTCTCCAGCAAGCTGGTCGCCTCGGCTGATGATGATCTGCTGGTCCTGTGTCATGACTCTGCTCCGACGACATATGAAGATGCCCTGCTCGAACTCGGTGTTCAGGTGGAGCGCATACAGGCGCCAGAGCAGCACATCGATCTGGTAAACGCCTTGCGCACTCTCGCAGAGCGGCAGATCACCTCAGTACTCGTCGAGGGCGGAAGCCGTTTGAATGAAGCATTCCTCACCAGCGATCTCGTCGATGAGGTGGATCTCTTTTACTCAGAAGCCGAACTTGGCCACGGAGCCATTCCCTTTGCCGAAGGCGGACCATCCCCTTACCTGCTGGAACAACGGCTGAGCCGTCTCTCCAAAACAGAGTTCGGCTCCGACACCCTGGTCACCGGCTATCTCCGCGATCCCTGGAGCAATTAGCCCTCAGTTTGATGGCCCGTCCGACGGAAAGTCCTCGAAGGTCTCTTCGGTAAAGGCATCCGTTCCCGATTGAAGGAGTATGTTCCATATCCGGCTGTATTGCTCCTTCATCTTCCCCCGCATCACCGGATCGGCAAGAGCGCTCTCCTTGGCCTGATGAACCTCCTGGGAAGTCGCGCCTTTGGCGATTGCCAGCTTTTCACAAGCACCGGACTCGATTGCCAGCTTCTCGATTTCGCCGGCGAGCCGTTGTAGCAGCTCCTGAAACAGTAGGAATTTGGCGTTGGTGTCGTTTCCCATAGTGACGCAGCCCTCCTCAACTGGCGGCCTACCCAAAATACAGGCTCTATACCAGGTTCGTAGATGGAATAAGGAGACTTCTGCAACATCTGCTCCCACTGCGGGACTGACACGACTTTGATGGGCACGCCCTAAAATAGAAACCATGTTCACAGGCCTGATCGAGACATTGGGGACCATCCAGACCGTTACTCCTACCGATGGCGCTACCCGCATCACACTGCAAGCTCCGGTCTCACTGACCTCGCGCCTGAAGGAAGGTGACAGCGTCGCCGTATCCGGCGTGTGTCTGACGGCCCTCGATATCGCAGAAGGCGTATTCTCTGCCGATCTGGCGACAGAAACCATCGCGCGCACCTCGCTGTCGCATCTTGCACCGGGCCACATCGTGAACCTTGAGCTACCGACGCCGGCTGGAACCCCGCTGGGAGGACACATCGTCCAGGGCCACGTCGATGCCACCGGCACACTGCTGGAGCTTACGCCCCTGCACCCTGCTACACCGGAGCACTCCGACTGGCGGCTGCGGATTCGTGTACCGGTTGCCCTGACGCGCTTCATCGTAGAAAAGGGTTCCATCACGATCGAAGGCATCTCGCTTACCGTCGCTGCCATTGAGGTGGATGTCGTCACCGTCGCCGTCATTCCCCACACCTACGGCGCCACGAATCTGCATGCGCTCAAGGCAGGCTCCGAGGTCAACCTCGAAACCGACGTCCTGGCTCGCTATGCCGAACAGATGCGGTTACAGTCCCTGGCCGCAACGGGAACGCTGACGGAAGCCGGCTTGATTGCCCGGGGCTATTAGAGCGTTTTCCCTATTTCCGGGTATCCCGAATGAGATGTGCCGCGGCGTTTTCATTGCGGAAAACGCCCATAGATGTGGAAGCCCTACTCTACCCCCACAGGGAAAACGCTCAATCAGCTTCCCCTCCTTAGTTGGCTGCTGTACCATTCGCGTATCCCATTTTTGTCGCACTTTGACTCCCATCTGCCATGCGTACCTGCATTGTTTGTACCGCTGAGTTGCCGGATACCCCTGGACCTTGCCCTGTCTGCAAGTCCGAGCCGGTCTATCGAACAGCAATTGCCGTTGCAGAATCGGGCCCCGGCATCGACGGAGCAACACCTTACGGCGCAACGCCGACGCCTTCTTCAGGTACGTCGAGCTCCTCAGCGGAAGAGGCGACGCTGCTCTCTGTTCCCAGCCAGTACCTGACACCCGCCGACGAGATGGACACAGGCATCTGGGCGGAAGAGACCCTGGTGACAGACGACGCGACACCTACGCCTGCGCTGCCGACGCCTACGCCCTTCAGCAGCCTTCCTGGTGTGGTTGCACCGCCTTCTCCTACTCCCGTGCCCTCTTCCATGGGTGGCGAGACGCCCACACCAAGTGATCTACCGGTCAGCCACAGTCATAACAGTGGCACACCGATGTCTGCCAGGCCTTCCGGAGCAACCGGCGGCTCAACGCCCTCAGGCAGTCAGACATCGCTCGATGAGCAGGAGCTGGTTCCTGGCACCTTGCTCGTTGGACGCTACCGCGTCGTATCGCCTCTCGGGCGAGGCGGCATGGGCCGCGTTTATCGCGCTGAAGACCTGAAGCTCGGCCAGACCGTTGCGTTGAAGTTTCTGCCGCCGGCGATGTCAAACGATCCAGCCTGGCTGGCCCGCTTCTTTGCCGAGGTTCGCACCGCGCGAGAGGTAACCCACTCCAACGTTTGCCGCGTGCACGATATCGTCGAGATTCCGAATCCCCACGGACATTCCGTTCACTTCCTGACGATGGAATACGTGGACGGCGAGAACCTCTCCGCTCTCCTCAAGCGCTTCGGCCGCCTGCCCACGCAAAAGGCCATCGAGATGGCCGCGCAGATTACGGCAGGCCTGGCGGCAGCACACTCCAAGGGGGTGCTGCATCGCGACCTGAAGCCGGCCAACATCATGGTCGATGGACGCGGCCATGCCAAGATCACTGACTTCGGCCTCGCCGTTGTCGCCGGAGAGGGCCGCCTGAACGAGGTCGCGGGAACTCCCGGCTACATGGCTCCGGAGCTCTTTACCGGAGGGCAGGCCTCGGGACGGTCGGACCTGTTCGCCCTCGGCATCGTTCTCTACGAGCTCTTCGCCGGACTAGAGCCGAGGAATACCAAGAACTACAAGGAACGCCAGCAGGCCGCACCCGCGCCGCTGCGCCGTTATGCTCCCAAGGTCCCCACCGATATCGAACGGGTGATCATGCAGTGCCTCTCCACGACAGTCACTGACCGGCCCATCTCCGCCGCGTACATGATGCAGGAGTTTCCTGCCGTGGATCTGGTGGCCTCGGCCATGGCACAGGGTGAGACGATCTCGATCGACGCGCTCACCTCAGCCGCGAATGAGTCAGAGCTGCCGCTGTTGCGCGCCTGGACCCTGCTTGGAATTACCCTTCTCGGTTTTGTGAGCTGCTTTCTGTTCGCACCGAAAGCCACGACGCTCGGCGTCGCACCACCCGCTCTGTCATACGACGAGATGCTCCATCGCTCTCAGGAACTGTTGCGTGAACTGCATATTCCCGACCGCGCCAGAAATTCCGCAGCCTGGCTGCAGACCAATGGAAGCATCGCCGAGTACTACCAGACGGATCCAAAGAAGATGGCCTCGGCCAGCGAAGGCCCGCTCATTCTCACCTACAGGACCTATCGCGATTCCCTGCTCCCAATCCAGTTGAGCCCAAGGAACCTGCCGACGCAGACCGATCCGGCGGCGAACCGTCCAGGAATGGTCTCGATCGACGTGGACTCCAACGGCCGCCTGATCCGCCTGGTCAATATGCCTGCCCAGGAAGAGCTGAACGCGCAACACGACGCCAAGCCCACGGACTGGAATGCGGCCTTCGCCGCCGCCGGACTCGATCCGAAGCTGATGCATGAGGTCACGCCCACTATTACGCCTCCGGTTGCGATGCACGAGCAGCGGGAATGGGTCGGTACCTATCCTGGTCATCCGGAGACAGAGGTCAGCTTCACTGCCAGCTCCTGGTACGGCAAGTTCACCTATCTCCGCGTGATGCCGCCATGGAACAAGCCTCTTTCGGTCGCGAAGGGTCTTATTGCCGCGACGTGGAGCCAGATCTTCCTCTATCTCGCCTTCTTCGCCACCGCCATTCCCCTGGTGCGTCGCAACCTGGCCATGCGTCGCGGTGATACACGCGGCGCCTACACGCTGGCCTCCGGAGTCTTCCTGCTCTTTGTCGCCGCTGCCTTCTGCGGGTTCAAACCGACGGGCAGCCCCGACGCAACCTTCTCGTGGCTCTTGACCAAGCTGTCGTATGGGCTGCTGACCGCCAGCATCGCCTGGCTGGGCTATGTTGCCATGGAGCCGTTCGCCCGGCGCCGCGTTCCACGTCTGCTGATCAGCATGGCTCTGTTGCTCAAGCGCCAGTTCACCTCCCTGACGGTGACACGAGACATCCTGCTGGGCGTGAGCCTTGGCGTTGCCTGCGCCGGCGTCGAGTTCGCCCTCACCGCATTTTTGAAGCCCTGGATCCATTCCGTCGAACTGTGGGAGGCTGAGCCGCTGCTTCTTGGCGGTCCGATTCCCTGGCTCAATACTGTGCTGATCCTTGCCGGCACCGTGCTGGTGAACACGGTTCTTGCCATTCCTGTCTTCGTCGCACTACGAGCCGTTCTGAAAAAGACGTACTTCGCCGCGGCGATCCTCGCCGTCATCATGCTGCTGGCTCACGTATCGGCACATGGAGACTGGTCGAGCCTGCTGGTGGAAGCGGTATGGGCTGCCATGTTGACCTATCTCATCTCGCGTGTGGGCGCGCTCGCGGCCGCGTTCTTTGTCTTTACTTCCAAACTGCTGGAACAACTCCCCTGGACTATCGATCCCGAGCACTGGCTCGCCCCACCGATGTATACCGGGGTTGTCGTGATCACGGTGTTGATGATCTGGAGCTTCTATTACGCCATCGGCGACCAGAAGGCCTTCGGCTTTATCAAACTCGACGACTAGGCTAAGGCCTCTACGGCTCAAACCGATAGAGGATTGCCTCGC
>JABFXN010000294.1 GCA_013361705.1 Acidobacteriaceae bacterium | reverse complement strand
GGGTTATCTCGAACATCCTCACGGCACCAACACAAAGTTCTGGATCGCGATCTTCGAACCTCCGCGAGCACGCTCTTTATCGGGAGCAATCACCAGTGTGATCTCGTCGAACTGATGATGCCGTGCCGCTGCCGGCAGTTCAAAGCGCATTGATTCATGCACTGGTGGGCGAGTCAGCGAGATGTGTTTGACCTGGCTTGATGGAATCACGATGCTGCCAAGCGAGATCGATTGCCGGTTCTTGAGTGAAGTATCTTTCAACCGTACTTCGAGACGAATAATTCCGGGACGAGCGTCGCCGTTCAGCAGATCCACGCGCAGAGCATGGCAGCACTCCAGGCTGACGGGAGTGGGCAGAAGCTGGTGAGCCTCCATCTGTAGGGGATATTCATCCGTGGAGCGAACGTTGGCCTTGATGGGATCGCCGTGCTGCACTCTGGCGTCTCGCCTTGGTTGCAGGTCAGGATGCTTGAAGTACCAGTAGACGCCGTCGAACGGAATCACGACCGGCTTGGCAATCGCTGCGGAGAAAGATGTCTGTTCGCCCTTCGTCGGCGGCACGATACGCGGATGCGGCTTTGGCGGCAGCATCAGGATGACGCCGGAGTATCCACTACTGGGAACGCTCGCGTGCACGGATTGAATAACCGGCGGGCGGATGGCGAGCAGTCCACTCAACGACTGCACGCCATAGGCTCGCTGCAGAAAGGGTGTCAGCGCAGTCGCCAGCAGGAAGAAAGCGGTCGCCGTCTGCACGAAAGCCGCCTTGGAGAAACGGCGGCGCTGACGGCGCAAACGGTCGGGACGAACGATGGGATGACGCAGCAGCAGGATCAGCAGGCAGATGGAGAACAGGCCCGCGGCCATCCATGGGCTGCCGTTCATCAGAGATGCTGCACCCGCCTGTGCAGCAACAACGATGGCTACATATGGCAGGAGCGTCCGCCACAGCGGCTCAACTGTCTCGGCCTGGAAGAGCGGCCGGGAAGAGTACGTGATCGGGCTCTCAGGTTCGGATCTTTCGAAACGATCATTCCACAGCGCGAGATAGATGATGGCATTCGCGCACGCCCAGGGCACGATGCAGCAGAGCCAGAGGGAATGTTCCGCATTCAGCAGCGAGACCAGCGGCAGCCATACAATCGCAGCCCAGATATGCAGCATGAGTAAGCTGACCGGAGCGTGCAGATATTCGCGGATCAGCCGCCAGATCGCCCAAACGGTCGCCAGGTGGATACATGCGGCGATGGTGAGATCAATAGCAGCCCGCAGAAAGAGCTGGGCAAGGCTGAGGCTTGGGCGTGATGGAGGAACCAGGATCAGCGTGACTGCGACGCTGGTGGCAAGAATGCTGCCGATCAACGGCAGCAACATAGGCGATGAGATCTGGTTGGAGCGCGTGAACATCGGTGAGCCCTCAGAACGGAAATCACTAGCCCTCCCATCTTGCCTGCATTTTCGCGATTGCGAAAGTGCTTAAACGAGAAAAGGCCCGGCAAAGAACGCCGGGCTTTTCCTTGAGTGCCGCCTTTAGAAGCTGAGTTTCGCAGCGAATTGGATATTGAACGGCTCGCCGACGCCGAGACCTGGCGCCGAAGACGCATTACGCGTGTTGGTGATCAGGCCGTAGGAGCTTGAGGTCGGTGTCACCGTTGGATTGGCAAAGTTGTTCAGGTTGAAGACGTTGAAGATCTCCGCACGGAACTCGCTCATCACCTTTTCGGTCACCGGAGTGCGCTTGATCAGAGAGAAATCAACCGTGTGGAAGATTGGTCCCGTGAAGGCATCGCGCCTCAGGTTGCCGTAGGTAAAGTTTGCCGGTGTGCTGAACGTGACGCTTGCAGGTTGCAGGTAGCGATACGTACGGCCGGAGGCAGAGCTGGTAGCAAGCTGCGCGCCGCCTACGTACGGACTTACGCCGTTCCAGTTCGGACGGTTCTTCAGCTCGCCGGTTCCGTCCACGTTGGTGGAGTACTGCGGGCTGATGGGCGTTCCTGAGGTGAACTGCACCAATGCATTCACCTGGTAGCCCCGCGTGATCCGCGCAGCCCTATCGGTGAACTTGGGTAGCGTGTAATAGGCGTACCCGGTCAGCACATGACGGTTATCGAAGGTGCTGGGACCGTAGTCCGCCTTCAGGTCATAGCTGTTCATTGGCGTTGTATTGCTCGACGCGTAGTCCAGCGACTTGGACCAGGTGTAGTTGAAGGTTGTGATCAGGCCCTTCCATGCTGCCTGCTTGATGGTGGTCTGCAGCGAATGGAAGTTTGAGTTCGCGGCAAAGTTCAACTGGTTGATCGCCAGTAGTCTCTGCCCCGCAAACTTGGCGTTCATATTCGGGAAGCTGGTCTGCTGGTATGGACGTGCATTTGCCAGCAACACGCCCGCCGCGAGATCGCTGACCTTCGGCTGGTTGATGTTGTACAGCACTTCGAGATGACGTCCGAAGGTGCCGACATAGCCGATGGTGAACAATGTCGTGCGCGAAAGCTGCTGTTCAATGTTGAAGCTGACGGTGGAAGACCGAGGCATCTTGAAGTTCTGATTGACGCCAAATGCTCCAACCTGGGGAGCCGTGGAGCTGGCAAACGGATTCACGTTCACCGCCCAGCGGACGTTGGTCTGGTTGTAGATGGCCGCCGCATCCGGACCTGCCGGATTGTTCTGCGCATATGCTCCGCCGCCGTTGGTGGTGGTTCCGGAGATCCAGCTGCTCATCGCCGGGAAGTCGTAGAACAGGCCATAAGAACCGCGAATGACAGTGCGGTCGTTATCGAACGGCGAGTAGGAGAAGCCGACACGCGGAGCGGCGCCCGAGAAGTAGTTCGGGTAGTAGCCCTTGTTGAAGCCGGGAGTTGAGCCTGGGACAAACATGTAGATATCGTCCGCCTCGGCATTGATCACTCCCGGAATGGTGTAACGCACACCAAGATTCAGATTCAGGCGTTTGTTGAGTTTGATGTTGTCCTGTACCCACAGATCCTCTGTATTCAGAGTCCACACGCGCTGTGCGTTGCCCTGCAGCAGACGAGCGCCGGATGAGTTGGAGGGCATGCCGGCGAGGAAGTCTGACAGCGCGCCGAGCGCCGTACCGGAGCCTCTCCACGGGCCACGCGTACCGTCAAAGGCAAAGGTGCCGCGGGCGCTGGAGAAGTAGAGCTGGTTGACGTTGGAGTGGCGGAACTCGCCGCCGAACTTCATATCGTGGCGGCCGAGGGTCCAGTGAAGGTTATCCGTGACGTGGCCGGTGACGTCGGTACGGCCTGAAGGTTGGGTGGCGCCGACGCCATCAAACTGCGACATCGTGATGGTGGGCGCACCTGCGGCGATGATGCCCGACAGGCCAAGATTCAGACCGGCATTCTGCTGTGGATAGAAGCCCTGGTTGGCGTCGTTGAAGGTCTGCAGAAAGTAGTTCGTGGCCAGCGTGACCTGGTTCAGCACGTGAGGCGTGATAGTGTACGTATCCACGACCGAGAAGTTATGGATGTGCATCGGGGCGGTCTGGAAGTAGTCCGCATAGTACGACGACGTCACCGGAGCCGTCTGCTTACCGGTAGTTCCCAGGTAGCGGGCCGACAGCGTATGGGCGTCGCTGAAGTGATGATCGATCTTGAGAATGCCGTTGAAGCTGTTGTAGTTCGCCGTGTTGTTCATGATGATGTTGTTCGCCGTAGCGGCGGCGGACTTGGTATTGGCGGGATACAACACCTTATACAGATTCAGGCTGAGCTGGTTTGCGGCATACGGAGCGTTCGTCGTCGGATCGGTGTACTTGGCGATATTGGCCGTCGCAGCCGCGATCCATGGATCGGAGACGACTGTGTCGACGATGGCCGTATTTGCCTTGGCGATCTGCACCTCACCGGAGAGGAAATAGAAGGTGTGATCCTTCCAGATAGGCCCTCCCAGGGTGAATCCGCCCTGATGGTTACGGATCAGAGGTTTTTTGCTGCCAACGGCGGCAACCGGCGAGATGGCCGCAAAGTACTCGTTCCGGTCGAAGTAGAAGAGATCGCCATGCAGGCTGTTGGTTCCTGACTTGATCACCATGTTCGAGTTCGCGCCGGCGTTGCGGCCCTGGTCCGCCTCACCGCCGGACTGCATGGAGAACTGATCGATTGCCTCAATGGGAATCAGGCCGCCGGCAATACCGGCGATACCACCCTGGTTGGAGGCAACAATACCGAGCCACGGATCGACGTTGTCGGCGCCATCCACCTGGAAGTTGATGCTGGCGGTACGGGAACCGTTGACGGAGTTGGTGAGAGCGCTGGCTCCGGGAACAAACTTCACCATCTGCGTGAAGTTACGTCCGTTCATCGGCATCTCCTGCACCGACTTGGAATCGACGACTGAGATCAGCGCGCTTGAGATGGTATCGGTTTGAACGGCGTCAGCCGTTACGTCAACGATGGTGTCCTGTGCCCCGACCGCCAGTTCGACACGAAGTGTGGTTGTCTTCGAGACGGCGATGTCGATGTCGTCAATCTTCTTAGTAGCGAAGCCTGAACTGCTGACACTGAGTGAGTACTTACCGACAGGAAGCTCGGTGAAGGTGAAGTCTCCGGTTCCCGTTGTCGTCGAATTCAATACGGTACCGGTTGCAGGATTCGTGAGAACGACCTTGACATTGGCCAGCACAGCACCCTGAGCATCGGTGACATTGCCTGAGAGAGTGCCGCGGAAGGTCTGGCCCATCGCTGAAATGGGTATGAGATAGAGAAGTATCCAGAGAAGACGTCGCATCCAACCTCCAAAGAAAAACAGCAAAGATGTGGGTTTACCGGAACTAGGGTGTGCGTTCTAGACAGCGGAGCCCGCGCAGAGACACGTATCCTGTGTGCGCCGGAGGACGCATTCAGGTTCTCTTAGAGACATCGACAGAGATGCAGAGCGAACGTGTGCTGACGATTGGTTCGCAAAGGGCCGTCCAGACTGTCTGAATTGTGAAACGAATTAGATGTACTTTACGAATGACATCGCACTAAGTCAAGCGTTCCAGCGCTTGTTATTGCTTGTTGCGACGTTCGATCAGGAATTTTCCGTAGAACTACTGCATGCATCGAGAACACGTGCAGTAACTTTACTGAATGCAACGCGTCGGCGGGATGGCGAAGTGCTTCTTCCGAACAGTATGCACGGGAAAGAACTGTACCTCAGCGGCTAAAGCCGCAATCATTGGGAGCTTCTGTACGGCATGGCTAAAGCCATGCCCTTAAGCGAAACATCGCGCTGCGCGCGAGCGGGACACATGCTTTTGCCGACGGATCGTACTGCATTGCTCAGTTGCGCATAGCGCAACCATTTCGCACCGAAGGTGCGAATGCCTTGTTTAAGGGCATGGCTTTAGCCATGCCGGACAACAGCTCTAAATAATGCGGCTTTAGCCGCTGAGGGCAATGTGTTGTATCACCTGTAGTGGTTCTGCTTGCCCAACCAGGGAAAGATGAACCTGCCTTATTGGCCAGTAGCTCTACTGAATGCATCGCGTCGGCGGGACTGCGGAACGTAATGCTTCTTCTGAAGCGTACGACCGTTGCACCGAGCTGAAGGCGGCCTGGTTGCGTCCATTTCGCTTTGCCTCATACAAACCGGCATCGGCAACCGCAAGCAACGTGGATGATGTCATTCCAACCTGCCACCGCGCGACACCGACACTGATCGTCACCCCGTGCAGTGCGCCCTCGAGCATTGGGATGGCCTTGCAGATGCGTGTTGCAAGCATCAGGGCATTTTCAGGCGAGGTATCGGGAAGCAGGATGGCGAACTCTTCTCCGCCATAGCGGCTGATGTGATCTGAAGCGCTGAACAATCGGGGCAGTACCATCCCGAACTCGCGCAATACCTCGTCTCCGAAGATGTGACCCTTGGTATCGTTGATCGTCTTGAAGTGGTCGATATCGAGCATGATCAGCGAGAGAGGCCGCCTGCTTCGCGCAGCATAGGAGACGCACTGTTCCAGCCACTGGTCGAAACATCTGCGATTCGGAAGCCCGGTCAGCGTATCGGTAATGCTCAGCTTGCCGAGCTCAATGGTCGCAGCCGTCAGCTCTTCCTTCTTGCGTTCCAGTTCCCCTTCGTAGAGGCGCTCGCGGGTTACATCGATTGCGATGCCGGCAAGGAAACGCTCGCCGTGGGCATCGGTAAACGGAAACTTATAGCTCTTCCAGTAGATGTACTCCCCGCGTGGGCCGGGAGACCGTTCTTCCTGCTCGACAGCATGGTTGCCATTCAGAACAGCGAGATCGGTTGCGCGGTATTCGTCGGCGAGATGCGCGGGCCAGATCTCATGATCTGTCTTATTGAGCCATTCCTTGCTGGTTACGCCATACAGCGCAGCAAGCCGCCGGTTGTAGAAGCGCATGCGGCCGTCTGCATCCTTGATGAAGGCGACGATGGGACTATGGTCCATGAACGCGCAGAAGCGGTCGTTGCTGGATAGAAGATCTTTCGTCAGCGCCTCAGTGTTTTCCACCAACTGCTGCACCTGCTGCATGCGCTGGCGCAGGGCAATCTGAGCCTCTACCTGTTTTGCCAGCATCCGCAGTGTCTCAATCTGCTCCGCGCTGAATGGGCGCGGAACCAGGTCAACGGCGCACAGCGCGCCAAAACAGAACCCATTGAGATCGCGCAGCGGCACGCCGGCGTAGGCCCGCAGGTGCGGTTTGCCGACAACGAACTGGCTCCTATTAAACCGTTCATCTGCCATAAGATCGGGCACGACCAGAGGGATGGTCTGCCGGATGGTGTAGGTGCACATGGATCCCTCGCGCGCCGTCTCCCGGCATGCCAGTCCCTGCACCGATTTGAACCACTGACGATCTGTATCTACCAGAGAAACAAGAGCGATGGGCACTTCGCAGAGCCGGGTCACCAGTGCCGTAATGTCGTCGAATGACTCTTCCGGATCGGTATCCAGCAGCCCACTGGTGTGCAGAGCCGCCAAACGGGCTGATTCGAGCAACTGGGCCGCCAATGTTCCATCGGGATCGAGAATCTTCGGCATCTTTCCAACTCTGGAAGAGCTCTTCGGCAAACGCCCGTGAAATCTTTAGCCCGACCGGAAAAAAATTAAAAAAAAATCACTTCTATTCCCAGCGGTAAAGCAATTTGTAGCGGCCCGTAGGTGAAATCACCCACGGAGTATCGACAAATTCGCCTTTACTGAAGAACTATAGAGCGGGCCTTCAGCCCTTTATTTTCTATGGGGCATAAGACCTGGGGCGTTGCCCCAGGCTGGTATAGAGCGCGCCTTCAGCGCTTATATTGCCCGGGTACCCACCTTCGTAGGTGCAGGAACGCGCTCTCCCGATGCAGGCCTTATCGTTTGTCAGCTATCATGGCACTTCCGGGCCAGCTTCGATGAGTTTTGGTGCAAGCCTGTTGCGAGGTGAATCTCATGCCATTCCAGCTCACTATCAATCGGAAACCCAGATCGGTCGACGCACCGGCCGATATGCCGTTGCTCTGGGTTCTGCGCGACGTCCTTGATCTGAAGGGCGCCAAATATGGCTGCGGGATCGGGGCGTGCGGCGCCTGTACGGTCCTGATGAACGGCGAGGCAGTTCGGTCCTGCCAGATCCCGGTCTCGGCGGTGAAGGGCAACATCACCACCATTGAGGGCCTGGCGGAGGACGGCAAGCTGCATCCACTGCAAAAGGCGTGGATTGACCTGGATGTAGCCCAGTGCGGCTACTGCCAGGGCGGACAGATTTTGAGCGCGGCATCTCTGCTGACGAAGAATCCCCATCCGAGTGACGCTGACATCAACGCTGCCATGACCGGCAATATCTGCCGCTGCGCCACCTATAACCGCATCCGCGCGGCGATTCATCAGGCCGCCGGAGACTCCGCCACCAAGGAAGGAGGCAGCCATGCCGGTGCTTGAGAAGTTCGCTCAATATGACGCCGAGATGCAGGCTCTGATCGCCGAGGTTGAGACTATCTCGCCTTCCGTAGTTACGACGATTGGCCGGCGCTCGTTCCTGAAGCTGGCCGGACTGGCCGGCGGCGGTCTGGTACTCGCCTTCAACCTCGATACCCGCTCGGCCAAGGCTGAGATGGCGGCGGCGACGCCCGATGCAGCCACCACGGAGATGAATGCGTTCGTCCGCATCGCTCCCGACAACACGGTGACCGTCTACTCCAAAGGACCGGAGATCGGCCAGGGTATTAAGACGGCCTTCGGCCTGATCATCGCTGAGGAGCTCGACGCTGACTGGAAGACGGTGAAGGTCGACCAGGCGGCCATCAATCCCAAGGTCTATGGCTACCAGGGTGCGGGTGGGTCTACCTCGATTCCGCGCGGATGGGACCAGTTGCGCCAGGCCGGAGCGACGGCTCGCGCCATGCTGATTGCCGCTGCAGCGAAGCAGTGGAACGTTCCGGTAAGTGAGTGCACCGCCTCGGAGAGCACGGTCATCCATACTCCTTCAAAACGCAAGCTGACCTACGGTGAGCTTGCCAAAGCCGCGGCGGCGCAGCCGGTTCCCGATGTCGCGAAGGTTCCGCTGAAGACCCGCGCCGAGTACAAGCTGCTGGGCAAACGCTACACCGGAGTCGACAACCTTAAAGTAGTTACCGGCCAGCCGCTCTTCGGCATCGATGTCACCATGCCGGGGATGGTGTATGCCAACTACACCAAGTGTCCCGCGGTGGGCGGCAAGGTAAAGTCTGCCAACCTGGACGAGATCAAGAAGATGCCGGGCGTCCTCGACGCCTTCGTGCTCGAAGGCACCGGAAGCCCCGCCGAGGTGATGCCGGGCGTCGCCATCATCGCCAAAACCACATGGGAAGCCTTCAAGGCCAAAGCTGCACTCAAGGTGGACTGGGATGAGAGCTCGGCCTCGAAGGACTCGCTGACGCAGGCTGCGGTGAAGGCGAAAGAGCTTGGGCCCAATCTTCCAACACCTGCAACCAATATCGGCGATGTCGATGCTGCCTTTGCCGCCGGCAAAGTGGTGGAGGCGGCCTACGACTACGCCATGGTCTCGCACCAGCAGCTTGAGCCGGAGGTGACCACCGGCTGGTGGCATGACGGAACCATGGAGCTGTG
>JABFXN010000278.1 GCA_013361705.1 Acidobacteriaceae bacterium | reverse complement strand
CTCCCCCTCCACGCGCTGGGAGATGCAGGCATCAGGCTCCTATGAACTGACTCGTGGGTTCCATGTCTACGACATGATCCAGAACTCGTTTACGGTTTCGTATGTTCGCCCGCTCGAACGTAATTTCAATGAGGGCACAGGGGCGGTGCGTCTGAAGTATCCCATCCGTTTGGCGGCAGGTGTTCGCACACAGAGCTTCCCAAACTTTACCCAAGGCTCGAGCCGGAAACTGGTTCCGTTTTTCAGCCTCACCATCTTCTAGAGTTGAACTGACCATAAGTTGAATCTGCTTTTATCCCGTAAAACGCTTTGACCAAGCGATGTAGCGTTACTTAAGTTTGCAGGATTGACGCGCACATTCTGGCGTTCCCGTCTCAAAAAAATGACCGTAGCCTATACATCCAATTAGTCATTAAGCCTCTTCTAAGTAGCATGATTCGAATCTGCCTAGTCGCGGCGTTTCCTCCAAGTAAGGGGCCGTTGAACGAATATTCCTACCACATCGCGAAAGAGATTCAGCGTCATGAAGGTGTGGAGCTGATCATCCTCGCAGATGAAATTGAAGAGTACAAGTTCGTCACAGATGCTCATGGAAAAACCCTCTCTTCAGAAGAGGTGCCAGGTCTTCCAGGGGTAAAGATCGTGCGCTGCTGGCGGGTCGACAGTCTGGCGAACCCCGCAAGGCTTCTTAAAGCAATTCACGAATGGAAGCCCGATGTGGTCTGGTTCAACCTGGTATTCTCGAGCTTCGGAACGCCGAAAAATCCAGTCGCTGCATTCCTAGGGCTGTTCGTTCCGGCCCTTACCCGCGCAGCGGGATTCTACACCCACATTACGCTCCATCACATCATCGAACACGTAGACTTCAAGACCGCCTCCACGGCAAGTCTTCGGCGCGAGAAGCTGCTGCGTACAGGAACGTATGTAGCAACACGTGTTCTGTTGAAGGCGAACTGGGTCACGGTCTTGCTATCGGATTACCGAAAGACACTCGAGAAGAAGTACGCCGCCCGAAACATCATGATCGGTACACATGGCACCTTCACAACTATCTCAGAGGGGCCCGATCTAAGCCGGCGTGGAAACCCGGAACACCGCATTCTTGCCTTCGGGAACTGGGGAACCTACAAGAGGCTCGAGAAGCTGATGGAGGCGTTCCCCGCGGTGCTTGAAAAGATTCCGAATGCGCGCCTGATCGTCGCTGGTGGAAATCATCCTGCCGCTGCCGGCTATTGGGAGTCTGTGCGCGCCTCGTTGCCGCCTCAGCTTCCGGTTGATTTCCTAGGCTATATCCCTCAAAAGGATGTTCCAGAGCTATTTCGTACCAGCTCTCTTCTGGTGATGCCCTATGACTCTTCGACGGGCTCCAGCGGTCCGGCACATCAGGCCTGTGAGTATGGCCTTCCGATTGTGTGCTCGGATATATCAGACTTTCGTTGCATGGCGACGGACGATGACATGGCCATCCTTTTTTATAAAGCCGGTGATGCCAC
Source organism: Acidobacteriaceae bacterium (assembly GCA_013361705.1). Lineage (GTDB taxonomy): Bacteria > Acidobacteriota > Terriglobia > Terriglobales > Acidobacteriaceae > Terriglobus. The sequence goes on along the minus strand of JABFXN010000278.1, from coordinate 7,593 downwards.
GGATTTCGCCGAAAAAATTGTCAACGTTCTTGGATCTCCTCAGCTCCAGTTGGAGATGTCAGAGCACAACTACCAGGCTGGCGTCCAGATGGCGATGGCGAATGTCGCCCGCACCTATCTTCGCTGGTTTGAGCTGCACAAGCTCAAGAAGATTGTGGATGCCAGAGGATTGGCGAGGCGGTTTCGTCCATGGAGCGTGTGGACTCGACACGTTGGCGGAATGCCTGTGCAGCACATTTTCAGCGGTGGCTATGCTGCCCGGGAAGAGCCGGCTGCGCCGCGCCGCGATGTGCCGGAGCAAAGTGCTGTACCGCTTGAGGCCGCACCCTCGACCGCGATGAATGGCTATCCAGAACAGGTTCTTTAGTTGTATGCATCACGAGTATGCAAGAAAAGTGTGACGTTGCAGGGCTTTGGGGTTCTTGGTTGTATCTCTGTGGTACCTTCCACTCCCCAGTGGGATAGGAGAAATGCAGTGCTCGAGTCATGTGGTGCTGTCCTCAACTGGCGTGCCTTAGTAAAGGCTAAGTGGATTGTTTTCCTGTTGCTGCTATTGATATTGAGCGGATGCGGTTCCGGGATGTCAGGTAACCCGATTGTCCTCGTCACCTTGAACGCCAATCCCACTTCGATCTCTTCCGAGGGGTCGGCCGTCCTGACCGTGACCGCAACGAACGCTACGCATATTTCCATTACAGGAAGTGACGGTAGTAGCTATACGCTGTCGCCGCCGGGCGGGACCCAGAGCGTATCTCCATCTGCGACAACCACATATACAGCTACCGCTACGGGGCTTGGAGGGGCAAGCGCCACCGCTACCGCTACCGTAACGGTAGGTGCAGCGGTCAATCCGCCCACAGTCATCCTGGGTGCTAATCCTACCTCGGTCTCGTCTGGCGGATCTTCGATACTTACAGCGACCGCGACGAACGCTACCCAGGTCGTCATCACAGGAACCGATGGCAGCCGCTATACGCTTTCAGCAACGGGCGGGACCCAGAGCGTGACTCCCGCTTCGACGACTACTTATACGGCGACTGCCACTGGCGCCAATGGTGGGACGGCTACAGCAACCGCAACGGTGACAGTGACGACCAACGCAGCAACCGTCACCCTGAGTGCCAACCCTTCTTCCATCTCCCCTGGCGGATCGTCGGTGCTTACGGCGACGGCGACCAACGCTACCCAGGTCGTGATTACAGGCACGGATGGCAGTCGCTATACCTTGTCGGCGACGGGTGGAACCCAGAGCGTGACGCCGTCGGCAACCACCACCTATACGGCCACCGCCACAGGCGTTACCGGCGGCACAGCAACTGCCACCGCGACGGTGACAGTGACGGCCAATCCGGCGACAGTCACCCTTAGTGCCAATCCGACTTCCATCTCCCCCGGCGGATCCGCGGTCCTCACCGCGACTGCAACGAATTCGTCGAAGGTCGTGATTACGGGAACAGATGGCAGTAGCTATACCCTGTCGGCGACCGGTGGAACTCAGAACGTTACACCATCTGCGACCACGACCTATACTGCGACTGCAACGGGAGTTAGCGGCGGTACAGCCACTGCCAGTGCGACGGTGACGGTAACAGCCAACCCGGCAACCGTCACCCTGAGTGCGAATCCTACTTCCATCTCCCCGGGCGGATCGTCCGTCCTCACCGCGACTGCGACGAATGCGACGAAGGTGGTCATTACCGGGACGGACGGCAGCAGCTATACGCTGGCGGCCACAGGTGGAACCCAGAATGTGACGCCAACTGCAACCACGACCTACACCGCGACAGCCACTGGTTCAAGCGGGGGCAATGCAACTGCTACAGCGAAGGTAACGGTGATAGCGAATTTGCAATCGATTCGCCATGTCGTCTTCATGCTGCAGGAGAACCACAGCTTCGACCAGTACTTCGGCATGTTGAACCCATATCGCCTGACGAACAACTTGAATGTCGGTGACGATGGTAAGACCTACGACGTCGATGGCATCGACGACAAACTATCCAAGATAAGTAATCAAAGCGATGAAGGAACATTCTATCCGCTGTTCAAACTGACCAGTAGCTGCGTCGAAGACGAGACGTCCTCGTGGCTCGAAAGCTACGGCGATGTCAGCCGATACAATTTCACGACTAACAGGCCCTTTTCGATGGATGGTTTCGTGCATACCAACGAAAACTATGCAAAGAACTGTCAGGCGGCAGGAGGGACGGGATGTGCAGGAACCTTTAGTGACTTCACGGGGCGTCGCGCCATGGGGTATTACGATCAGGGCTTCCTGAACTACTACTACTACATGGCGTCTCAGTTTGCTCTTTCCGATCGTTGGTTCTCGCCGGTATCGAGTAAGAGCATTCCGAATCGCATCGCGACCTTAACCGGAGGTACGACCCAGGGGTTGGCTCTTGATCCTGGCAACGATGACGGCCTGCCACAATTGCAGATTCCCACCATCTTCGCCAAACTGACTGCTGCGAATGTGTCCTGGAAGCTCTACTACACCGTGACTCAGGGGGGGTGCCTCGATTCTGACGATTGCCAGAGCCGCGGAGCATCGGCCGTATACCCGGCAACAAACTTCTCGCAGCTTGCGGACTCCTATACCTACCTCCACTCGAATCCGGGTACCTGCGCTGCTCCGACTCAGCCATCGAGCGTCGTGGGTGACTCGTCGAACTCGTTCTGCATCGACCCGACACACATCGCGCCCCTGTCCTCGTACTACACGGACCTGGCAAACGGAACATTGCCAAGTTTCGCGTTCATCGAAGCCGGGTACGGAGTAAATGACGAGCATCCTGGTTCAGGGCAGTCAATTCTCGCCGGACAGCAGCAGGTGGCGAAGGTCGTAAATTCGCTGATGACCAGCTCTTCCTGGATGAACTCCGTCTTCTTCCTGGCCTACGATGAAGGTGGCGGCCCGTATGATCATGTGCCTCCGGCTCCGGGACATTCGAACGACTATACAGATTCAATGGTAGGCAGCCTTTCGGTTGCCGACATTCCGGACATCGGCTCCATCTCTGTAAACCCAGACACGTATAACCCATGCGTGCCACCAGGGGGAACTCCCACCACGCATTGCGACTTGAGGCCATCACAGCCTGGCACTAACACCAGCGATGCGGCGGCTGTTAATGGGTTCAAAGCGCAACTAGGCTTCCGGGTACCTAATATGGTCATCTCTCCATACGTCCGGAAACACTATGTCTCTCATATTCCGATGGATCACACGGCCATCCTGAAGTTCGTGCAGAACCGTTTCCTCGGTGCCTCAGAGCACCTCACTGAACGCGATAAAGCTCAGCCGGATTTGACCGACTTCTTCGACTTTACCGGTGCTCCTTGGGCAACACCCCCGACACCGCCAACTCCTGTGTCGCCTGCTTCACTCGGATACGATCCGTGCACACCGACGAACTTTGGATCGTAGTTTCCACTAAGCGCAAACTCAGAGAGGGAGCCGGTCCGGCTCCCTCTCTGAGTTTTGGAATAAGGATTTCAATAGAAAGGAAAGATCGCAACCCCAAGGAATGCGTTAAGGGGAATGCGTTAAGGCCTACTTTTTTTTACTGAGTCAGGATGTCTGTCGCGTTGTAACGGGTTCCATCAAAGCGTGTCGTGACTTTTACCAATCCCCCTTGATGCAGCTGCCGGGTTATTTCAAAGCGGGAAGGGTCGAATGCGATATCCATTGGGGGATGATCTGAGGTTGTCGCGATAGACATTCTTCCGGCCCGGAGGTCTACAGATAGAAGTTCACCCCGGAAGACGAACTCTGCACCCGGAACCGCGAGCACATCAATCCGGTTAGCTTGTCCAATACCGTTGTTCCCGGGTCGAAAGGCGACATCAACGATTGCGTCGGGAATCAGATCGGCCAGGCCTGGGCTCGTTTTAGAAAACGCAGCCTGACCGGTTCGGGCGACCGGCGTCCCAGCGGGTACGGTGATTGTCACGGTGTTATCGATATTCGTGCCACGTATCCTCAGTTCACCCGTGCCGGCGTTAAAACCGACGACCTGACCACGTAGCTGCCCTTGGGGCGTCTTGGAAAGGATATGAATACGGACGGCAAAGATGGAGGTTCCGTCCAGTCTGGTCTCGATCGATGCGTGGTCTGCGGGACCCAGGTGTAGTACCGAAATCTTCTGTCCGTTCTGGTAGACCTGCGTCCGCTCGTCGAAAAGGATTTTGACCGTGTGACTGCCCCCACGGCCGGGCACCTTCAGGGCAAACTGATCGCGGATAAGGTCGACATCTTCGATTTGCACGCCCATCACCGTGCTGCGCCCTGGCGGCGCCGATGGTAAGGTCGTCCTCGCCACCGTCTCAGACGGGGGAAGCAACCCTTCCGGAAGAGCCTGACCGGAAGCGGCAGTTGCACAGAAGGCCAGCAGACCAAGGCACGAAACACGCATGACGGTGAGATGCTTTGGCGGGCAGCCAGGTGGTCTGGGTCAGGTGGTCTGGGTATGGTTCAGGCAACGCCCTGACTTACACGCTCACTTATGCAGGAAACCCTATGTCTTGGGCGTGAATCTAACTGGCGAGGTTGCGGAAGTGTGTCAACTCTCCGAAGCAATGGATCATTTATGAATCGCAAACATCTTTGGGTTGTGCTTGCTGGTGTTCTGGCCTCGCCGTTTCTCTCAGCGCAGCAGTACATTCGCATTACGATTCCGCGGCGCGCAGAATTGACTCCGGTACAGCGGCTCAATCGCGAAGGCGTGGATCATGTCGTAAAACATAAATATGAGAAGGCAGAGGCACTGTTTTACAAAGCTTATCTCTATGACCCCTCCGATCCTTTTACGCTGAACAATCTTGGTTATGTGTCCGAGCTCCAGGGCCAGGTCGATCGTGCGGCCGAGTATTACCGGCTTGCGGTAGAGCAAGGATGCGAGGCCGTAATCGATCGCAGCAGCGAGAAAGACCTTAAGGGCAAACCCATGATGGATGCTCTCGGCACGATCAAAAACATGCCGATGAGAATCAATCGCATCAATATCTACGCGATGCAGTTGCTGCAACAGAACCGCGCTTTCGATGCGGAGGCCGTGCTGAAGCAGACCCTTTCTCTGGACCCGAACAATCCGTTCACGCTGAACAATCTTGGCATTGCCGAACAGGCGACGGGAAATCTGGAAGACGCCCTCAAGTACTATGACGCGGCAGCGAGAACGCACTCGACGCAGCAGGTGGTGGTAGCTCTCGATAAGTCGTCGCGGGGGAAGCCCATCAGTACGCTCGCTGCTGAATCCGCCGAGAAGCTTCGCGCACGTATGGCGGATATGGACATCCATCAGATCCGTGCTCACATGTTCACGGTCAGGGGAGTGTCGGCGCTCAATAAAGAGGATTGGGCGACCGCCCGCAGTAATTTCGAGCAAGCTTATGCCGCGGACCCCTCCAGTGCGTTCACTCTCAACAATATTGGCTACCTGGCGGAGAGAGATGGCGATCTGGAGACGGCCGTCGCTTATTACACGCGAGCCCGGGCTGCGAAGGATGCGGGGGAGGCCGTTGGCATGGCTAGTCGTTCAGAGGCTGAAGGCCACCGCCTTGCCGAAGTAGCGCTCCAAAGCCGGCAGGATGTCTATCAGGCATTGAAGTCCCGCACTCCCGCTCCCGTTAGCCCCAATGAACCCGTCGAACTCATACGGCGTGATGGCAGCCCGGAGCCGCCGCCGTCTCAACCGGATAATCCAGAACCGGCGCCTTCCAGCGCGCCGTTGCCTCGCTGAGCTGCCTCTCTAAACGCAGCCCACGATCAATTACATGATCAATCAAAGGATGCTCCCAGGAATGCCTAACTCCCGTCTGCCCGATACCGCAAGTGACACCATGGACATACTCTCTCGGCTGGTCCTATCGCCCCTGGCGAGTCTGTCTTCTCTCATCCCCCGTTTGCAGATGAGCACGGCTCAGCTCGATGAGCTGGTGTCGCTAGCGCATGCCAACCACGTGGTCGTCCGGGGAATGGAGACATACCGGAGTTTGATGCTCCAGGCGAACGATCTTGAACAGGTTCAGCGTGCCGATGGGGTCATCGCCGCTGAGCGCGCCCGCATCGCACACGCTATGGCTTATCTACAGGCCATCTGTGCCGCGTTTTGTGAAGCCGGTCTCGACGTAACCGTCATTAAGACCCTGGATCACTGGCCTGACTTCGGAAGCGATATGGATCTGTATACGAACGCTGTTCCGGATGTGGTGCTGGCTTTGATGCAGCGACAGTTCGAGGCCACAATCGCATCGCGCAGCTGGGGAGATCGCCTGGCAGGGAAGTGGAACCTCGAGATTCCCGGTCTGCCTGAGGCCGTCGAGATCCACATGTGCCGCCTTGGACAGACGGGGGAACATCTGACACTGGCAGAGAATATTCCAGCGCGGTCACGAGCGGTGGACTTTGATGGGAAAAGGTTTCGCGTACCGTCACCTTCTGACCGGATCATGATTTCAACTTTGCAGCGCATGTACCGCCACTTCTACTTCCGTCTGTGCGACATCGTGGACTCTGCAGGGCTGGTAGCCTCCGGCGTCCTGGACTATGAGGACCTGAGACGTTCCGCGCAACAAAGCGGAATCTGGGAGGGGGTTGCAACCTACCTCGTACTGGTCTCGGATTACGTTTGGAAGTACACCGGCTCCCATCTCGTTCTCCCCAAGTTTGTACGAGATGCCGCCCGCTTCGATGGAAAGGTTATGTACTGCGGAAAGAGCTTTTTGCGCGTACCCATCGTGCCGCAGTCGGCGGAGCTCTACAGACTGCAGTTGCTGGACACGTTCAGGAAGGGGGAAATCAGCAGCGGCGCCCGCCTGGGGCTGTTGCCGTGGCTTGCAACGGCTGCGGCAATCGGACACAAGATCACCGGTAGTGACAAAGGAATCTGGTGAGCTCTTCCGGTTCGGCCTGCACAACCTTGTGCGGGTTTGCAGCAACAAATATTGCACATGTATTTGTGACATGTGTGGTCCAAAACAGGAAAGTTATGTGGGCCTCACAGATCATCTTTATGGAACGCTAATTTTCCTGTCTGGAGTTGGGCTCGATGTCCCATCCGTATCTCAGCATCATAATTCCCGCCTACAACGAAGCTAACAGGATCGGCAATACGCTGAGCCTCATCCTGAAATGCGTTGAAGCGCGTCGTTGGGACGCTGAGTTGCTGGTGGTGGACGATGGTTCCACGGATCGGACGGCTTTGATTGTTGAAGCGTGGATGGACCGCTATCCGCGTTTGCATCTGATCAAAAATCTCAAAAACCGTGGCAAAGGATACTCCGTCCGCAATGGCGTTCTACAGGCGGCGGGCGATGTCGTCTTGTTTACCGATGCAGATCTCTCTGCGCCAATGATCGAGGCGGAGAGGTTGATTGCTGCACTGGATGCAGGCGCCGATGTAGCCATTGGATCGCGCTGGCTTGAGCGGTCTCGACAGACTGTACAGCAGCCGCTGTATCGACAGATATTCGGCCGTTGCTTCAACTACGTTACGAGAGTTGTGACGGGACTCTCTTTCAAAGACACGCAGTGCGGGTTCAAGGCATTCAAGCGTGATGCGGCACAGGTGATCTTCCGCCTGCAGACGA
>JABFXN010000373.1 GCA_013361705.1 Acidobacteriaceae bacterium | reverse complement strand
CTTCGTCATAGCTGCTGACGTAGAAGTAGGCATCGTATGAGAAGTTCTTCGTCGCTGCGATGAGCTTGTGGTCAATGTCCGGAAGGTTCTGTGATGAAAACGCTCCGATCAGGTGATTCCAGAACAGTACGTCAGAGTAGGGCAGGGTGCCGCCCAGATTGAACTGTGTCGCAGATCCCGTCAGCGACGGCGAAGCAATATTCCGGTTGTAGGAGTATGTGACGCCATCGCACGCTCCAGGCTCGGTGTGATCGACGCAGTTGTCATAGTACGGGGCCTTCTGACCCGACATATTCCATACTGGACTTGCCTGCAGATTGGTGAAGGTGTTCGAAGGCCCTACAGCCACCAGATCGATAGGGGTCTTCGCGGAGCCTCCACAGTTATCCCGGGAGAGCACCACGGTCTGGTGTGCTCCGGGCGAGAGCGCGGCCTGATAGTTGAGGGTATTGCCTTGTTCGGTCTCGATGAGCTGGCCATCCACGTACAACTCCATGGCAGCGATGCCGGAGGCGCAAGTCGTCGTAGCAGAGGCTACAAAGGCGGGGACGGTGCTCGACTTACCTGCACTCGGAGAGTTGACCCAGACCTCAGTCTTCGCCGTGACGGTGATGGGAACCGACAGCTTCGACGAGCTGCCGCAGAGATCCGACGCTTCTACTACTGTGTCGTGAGAGCCGGGAGTGAGCGACAAAGTCGTATTGAGGGAGCCACCCTGAACGATGTAGACGAGCTTGTTATCCACGTAAACGCCCATCGAGGCGATGCCCTTGCTGCACGCATTGGCCGTTGCTGTAGCAACGTACGTGACGTTCTGGCCGGTTGTCTGACCGATGAAGGGCTGCGAGAGCAGGATGGTGGGAGTGCTGCTTCCAGAGGAGCTTCCGCTCCCTGATCCAGCGCTGCCAGAGCCGGAGGAGCTTCCCGAACCCGTGCTGCCACTGCCTGAAGAAGAGCTGCCAGTATCTGAACCGGAGCTGCTGCCGGAGCCTGAAGAACTTCCCGATCCTGTGCTTCCACTGCCTGAAGAGGAGCTGCCGGTGTCTGAACCAGAGCTGCTGCCGGAGCCCGAAGAACTTCCTGAACCTGTGCCGCCGCTGCCTGAAGAAGAGCTTCCGGTTCCTGAACCTGTGCTGCTGCTGGAACCGGAGGAACTTCCCGAACTTGTGCTTCCGCTACCCGAGGATGAACTGCCGGTTCCGTTCGACGTACCAGAAGACGACCCAGAGCCCGTCGTTCCGGCGCTTGCCGAAGCCGTTCCAGAGAGCAGGCTCAGCGAGCCGCCGCTGCCGCATCCGGCCAGGAGCACTGTCAAAAACACAGCAAGGGTTACTCCGCTTTTGCGGATGTCAGGACGCGAGGGAGAACGCATGGTTGCTGTCAGTACTGTAGCGGGACAGGACAGAAACCCATGAAGAAAACAAGTATGAGAATCTTCTTATCTTCCCGATTCAGAACTCAGAGAGCCCATGCTCCAGATGCCCCATCCATCGCAACGGGATCCCAATGAACTTGTTCGCTGATCGACAACGCGATGGACGGCGCCTTGCGAAGCGGGATCAGTTTTCTTAGCTCGGGTGATCGTAAGGAAAATATGGGTTAAGAAGCAGATTTCTTTGCTTCCGATGGTCGCTACGTAACAAAGGAAAAAGACTATTCGAGCTTCGCTTTAACAACTAGCAACCAGTAACCAGCAACTAGGAACGCTCTTTCCAAACCGGCCGCGGGATATCGAAGGTATCGCGGGTACGCGTATAACCGCCGCCAAGCCCACCCTGCATGCGGCCGATCTGGTGAATCGCATGGACGTCCATGTTCAGCTTCTCCAGATCAGAGAAGGCGCTGGTCAGGACGTGAGCGTAAACAACCTCACCGAGAATGATCTTGCTTGTGCGGCCGGGCTGGATGGTCTGCAGTAGACGGCACTCGAGGGCCGCTGGAGACTCCAGAATGCGTGGGGTCTTCACGGCCACGCCGCCCGCCAGCGTCAGACCGGCAAGCTCAATCTCATTGACGTGATGAGGAGCCTCCACCGCTGTGATGTTCATTGCTTCAGCGGTCTCTTCGGTCACGATGTGAACAGTGAACTCTTCGGTCTCAATGATGTTGGTGTAGGTATCCTTGTCCGCCCCCGTGGAGTGCATTCCAAATCCAAGGCCAACGACTGGCGGGTCGGAGGCAAGCATATTGAAGAACGAGAATGGCGCTGCGTTCAGATGCCCGGCGGTCGAACGCGAGACGACCCAGGCGATGGGCCGCGGCACGACGAGGGAAGCCAGTAGCTTATAGACGCTGCCTGGTGTCATGGTCGAGAGATCGAACGACGTAAACTCCGCACTCATGGAGCAGATTGTATGGATTTGTGCTGCAGCGCGTCGAGCAGAGCCTGCAATTGTTCCGGAGCCAGGTTCGTGAGCGGTTTATCGAAGTATGCCTGGGAGGCGGCTGCGAAACCGACGATATCTTTGTCCGGCGTCGGGCCGCTGTGCAGCGGGCCGAAGTCGGCGTGATTGACGTAGAGCTGTAGTTGCTCGTCCGCACTCAGACGGTGATCGAGCGCAGAGGCAAAGACGCGGCGCTGCAGATTACGAATCGGATTGGGACGGTACTGGCCAGGGAAGAAGAACAGAGCCTCCGCAGCTGCCTCTGGCAAAGGGCGTGCGTTCCGGATCTGCTCCAGCAGGGTCGCCGGTACCTGCGCTGTACGGATAGTTGGCGCGGTGCGCGCAAGCTCGCGGTTATACGCCTCGGTGACGACGGCGGGTGTGGAGAAGTATGCCCACGTCCACATACCTGCCAGCAAAACACAGGGAATTGCCACGACAAGCAGTACTGTGGAGATGATGGTTCGCATCTAGTGAGTTTAACCTGTTGATCTGAGTGATGCTCTAGCGTCCTGAGTCTAAAGTTCGTGACATAAATCATGAAGAGCTTTACCATCCGAAGCGCTGAAGGGCAGGTCTTCCGCTGGGAATTTTGTATAGGTGAAATGTTCGGTGTTCAGCGCTTTTATCAACGGATCTAAAGCCGCGTCTTACCGGAAAGCCATACGGCACCGCTAAAGAATGACAACAATTGCGAACTTTAGATTCACCACATTAGCGTGTGAGGTATAGATCGCGAAGGCAGGTCTTGCGATAACTCGCCGGCGCAACGCCGTAGGTCCGTTTAAAGGCCCGGCTGAAAGCGAACTCTGATTCATAGCCGACATGCTCGGCTACCTCAGCCAGGCTTATCTCACGCCCGAGGAGCAGGCGGGCGGCCAGGACCATGCGCCAGCGCGTGAGGTAGGCAAGGGGAGCCTCACCCATCTTTGCGGTGAAATGGCGAGCAAACGCTGCGCGGGACTGGCCGGCTTCCGCGGCGAGGGTCTGTACCGTCCAGGGATGGCCGGGGGAGGCGTGAATCGCCGTTACTGCGCGGGAGAGGTTGGGATCGCGAAGTGCCGCGGCCCAGCCGGGAAGGTTATCGCTGATCGAGGCAGACCAGGCACGCACGATATACACAAAGAGCGCATCGAAGAGATGCTGGATCAGCGTCTCACTGCCCGGCCCGGGAGCTTCGCTCTCCGCTGTGAGTTGACGGAGCGTCGCCCCGAGGGAAGGGTGTTTCTCGATCTCTGCCCGGCTAAAATAGATGGCCGGCGGCAGCGCGTTCAGGACGGGGTGCACCATCTTGATGCCTGAGAGGTAAACGCCGCAGAGCAGCGTGCTGACCGGCTCTCCGGTGATGAGCCGTGACGGGCAATGCAGAAAATCCTCAAGCGGTTCGGGAGTGACCTCGAGGCTCGAGAGGATGTCATGATCCAGTCCCTGTGGCACCAACACGAGATCACCGGCCTCAAGTTCAAGTGTCGGCACGGCGGAGCCGCGCATCCAGCAAGACCCTTCAACCACGTAGTGAAACATGACGCCGTCGTAGGTGGCGATGCCCATGCCCCATGGAGCGGACGTGCGTGTACGGCACAGCGCCGCAGCATTGCTCGCAATCTCACTGATCCAATTCGTGTCGACGGCGTGACCCACCATACGGAACTGACGGTAGCACTGGAATGAGACGGACGGCAATGAAAGCGAGACGCTTGCCCATGTCTTCGCGGCGTGGCATTCCGTAGGTTGAAGAACCAGGAGAGACGTAATGAGTCCACGAGTCTTCGTTCCCCTGACGCTCTTTTGTATCGCCGGCAGCGCCGCCGACGGCGGAGCCTACTTTGCCTTCTCAAACTTCGTGATGCAGGGCTTGCATCGGCTGCCTGTTGATGCCGCGGTGACGGCGATGCAGCAGCTCGATATTACGGCGGAGAATCCCTGGTTCGCTTTGGCTTTGTTCGGTACCGGCCTGGCTTCGCTGGTGCTGACTTCACAGGTGATCCGGAAGCAGCGTAGCCGGGCCGCGATGAGCAGAGCTCCAATGCTGACGGCTGTCGTGTTGTACCTGCTATCGCTTGTGGTGACCTTTGCATGCAACGTTCCGTTGAACAACACCCTGGCAAACGCCGACGCTCATGCTGCGAATGCGGCGCAGACATGGGCATCGTTTTATAACGTGTGGATGCTGTGGAACCACACCCGAACCATCATCGCGCTGGCCTCCACGGTGTTCTTTGCCATCGCTCTCGCGCGGTACGAACAGGGAGAGGCGGCATGAAGACACTCGTCACGGGAAGCACAGGGAAAGTTGGAGCGGCAGTGGTGGAGGCTCTTGCCACCGCCGGGCAGGAAGTTCGTGCAGCGAGCCGCAGTCCTCAGAATGTTGCCGCGAGAGACGGCGTTGAAGTCGTGCGGTTCGACTACGGGAATCCGGCGACCTTTGCGGACTCGCTGAAAGATGTCGACCGGGTTTTTTTGATGGAGCCACAGCCGGCTGTAGGGCCCGCAGATGAAGTGATGCTCCCCATGCTGGAAGCCGCGTTGCAGCGCGAGTGCAAGGTTGTGCTGCTTAGCTCCGCAAGCGTGAGCTTGCAGCAGGAACCGCTGAGCCTTGTAGAAGAAGCCGCGCAGAAAGCCGCGCGATGGGTGATTGTGCGCGCGAACTGGTTCATGGATAACTTCCATACCTGGTGGGCAGAGCCGATCAAGTACAACGGCATTTTGCCGCTACCGGCGGGTGACGCGCTGACTCCCTTCATCGACGCCCGCGACGTTGGTACGGCCGCCGCGGCGGCCTTGATGAGAGAAGACGTAAACGGCAGGATCTTCCAATTGAGCGGGCCGGAGGCTCTACGTTATGACGACGCTGCCGCTGTGCTGGGCCAGGCCATCCAAAGCGAGGTGCGATATGTATCGATGGAAGACGGGGAGTTCGCCAAAACGCTGTCGCAAGCGGGGCTGCCGGAGGAGTATGTCTCGTATATCCTCAGCCTGTTTCGCGTGACGCGGACAGGGTGCCTCTCACAACCGACCGATGATTTCGAGAGGCTGACGGGGAAGACACCTCGGTCGCTTCGGGAATACGCCGCCGATTACCGCGAGATGTGGCAGTGATGGAAAAGCAAAAGGAGGGGAAATCCCCTCCTTTTCTTTTGTCTCTAGCGCTTTTTCGCAGCTTTTTTGCCGGCAGCCTTTTTCACGGCTTTGGCGGCGGTCTTCTTTACGGCTGTTTTTTTCGCCGCCTTCTTTGCCGGTGCGACGGGTTTCATCGCTTTCTTCGCAGCCTTCTTGACGGCTTTTTTCGCTACTTTCTTTACGGCTACCTTTTTCGCGGCTTTCTTGCCCGCCTTCGCCGGAGTTGAGGCGGAGGCTCCGGTCTGTGCCAGGTGTTTCTCGAGGAGAGCCTCAATCTGTTCCAGCAGGGTCCGGGTTTGCATGGGTTTGACCAGCATCTTGTCGGCGCCCATCTCTTGCCAGTCTTCGTCGGCGACGGGGAAGGCGGTCAGCAGGGCAATCGCCGGAGGGTTGGGCAGTCCGCGGGCATAGCCGACCACATCGCGGCCTGCCTGTTCATGTTCCATCCGCATGTCGGTGATGACCATGTCATACGGTTTTGCGCGGAGTTTGTGGCGGCCCTCGAGGCCGGAGGTGGCGGTATCGACGTCGAAGCCTGAGATCTCCAGAACTGCTTTTAAGGTGAGGAGGACAGCAATTTCGTCATCGACGAACAAAATGCGGCGTTTCATTCAGGCAGAACTCCTAACATGCCCTATAGTGGGCAATCAACATTGCAACATAAAACGTTGTACTGATGGGAGATGGGATGCGGAAGCACCCTGCGCTGGTTGGTTCATCGCCTGCCATGCCCGTTTCGGACGGGAAGGCGACTTTCCGCGTGCCGCATGGAGGAATCCAACCAATGATCCTGCGAAATTGCTATACTTTCGTCTGCGTGCTGAGCCGTTTGGTGCTCCAGGCGCGTCAAATTTTAGACCCACAGATTTAGATCCCGGAGGCTTCTTATTCCACCACCGTTTAACGACAAGCGATCGCAAAAGAGTTTCATTCGCACCAACGAAAGAATCCGCGCCCGTGAGGTGCGTGTGATTGACGAGAATGGCGAGCAGGTCGGCATTATGCAGCCATTCGATGCCCTCAAGATCGCACGCGAACGCGGACTGGACCTGGTGGAGATTTCGCCCAACGCCGTTCCCCCGGTGTGCCGTATTCAGGATTACGGCAAGTTCCTCTACGAGAAAGACAAGAGTGACCGCGCCGCGAAGAAGAAGCAGAAGGTCATCACCATCAAGGAAGTAAAGTTCTCCGTCACGGTGGACGAGCACGATTACCAGACGAAGAAGAACCAGGCCGTCCGCTTCCTGCAGGAAGGCGATAAGGTGAAGGCCAGCCTGCGCTTCAAGGGCCGCCAGATGGCGCACCGCGACCTCGGCTACAAGATCATCCACCGCCTGATCCAGGATGTGGGCGAGAACGGCACCGTCGAGTTTATGCCCCGCATGGAAGGCACTACGCTGCACGCCATTCTGGCTCCGACCAAGAAGGCCGAGCCGAAGAAGCCTGCTGCGCCGACTAAGCCCGAAGGCGCGGCCGAGGCCGCACCGGTCCCGCATGCGCCTGTTTCCCACGCATAGATGCAATCCAATGTTTCTTCGATGAGGGGCTCCCGCTGCGGAGCCCTTTTCGTTGCCTGCGGAGTCCTTTTTCGTTGGCTTTATTCCAAGGCGCCTTCTTTGACCCAGCGCTCCAGGTCACGGATCTCCTGTTCCGGAAGCTTGCCACGACGGTTCGGCATGGGCATAGGATCGTCCTTGGGCCCCTCGTGCCTTACCAGCTTGATCATGAGGCTCTTTTCCGGATCGCCGGGAACCAGCGCCGTGCCGTGTTTGCCGCCCTTCAGCATGTAGGCGCGGCTGTCGACCCGAAGGCCGCTCTCGCGGTTCAGGCCAGCGTGACAGCGGTAGCAGCGGGTCTGCAGGATGGGCTGCACACGGTCGATATAGAGGTTGCCGGTGTTCTTGTAGGTGACGTCTTCCGGAGTCATTGGTTTGTCACAGCCGCTGAGACCGGCGGTCAGAGCCAGCAACAGGGAAAATGCTCTAATGCGCATGCTTCTTCATCGTAGCGGAGACGGCAGGGGAGGCGAACTCTCCGCGCGACGGTGTTTACTGATTCCTACACGGAATCCTTCTGGTTACTTTTTGCGTTACTGGGTCGGGGGTAGGCTTGAAAGTGCTCTGGCCCCTGACGCGGGCTTCTTTATTGTGTGTATGCGTCGCCTTGGATGGGTGTTTTTGCTCGTGGCTGCTGTCGCCGGTCAATTGCCGGCGCAGCCCACGAGTAAGAAGCCGGGAAAAAAGCCCGCTGCGGGATCGCCCGCAGTACGCTCGACCACCCGTCCGTCTGCATCCGCTACCGCGAAACCGAAGGCCGTTGCTCCGGCGACACGCACCGGCCACTCTCCTGTTGACGAAGCCGGGAATCGCGCTGCGGCCGCGGCGGCGGCGGAACGTGTCCACGCCTGGCTGAGAGACCACCACGAGGTCGTCGCCGACGACGCGTCGGCCCCCTCCCCCGTCGCCAAACCTGTCCACAAGCCTGTTGCGACGGCTTCTGTTCCGGCTGCTTCAGCGAAGCCTGCAACTGCGGCGAGGGATGACGGACAGAAGGCGACAACCGAAGATTTCCTGAAGGCAGCCCAGCAGCGAAAGTCACTGGAACAGAAGCGTCAACCCGCCGAAACTGAAACCCCTGAGCCGGAAAAGACCACACACCTGCCTCCTAAGGCTAAGGCTGAGGCTCCGGCTCCGGTGGTGCATGTTTCGCAGACAGAGGATACGGAAGATCCTCAGCCTGCTGAGCCTGTGGCAGGCCCTACGGAACGCCCGAAGTTGACTCCGGCGAAGACCGAATCCAACCACCCAGCCAGCAAGCCTGCAATCGAAGAGAGAGCGGCCTCAGAGCTGCCCGCGCCGCCGGTGCTGGCAGTGAAGCGTACCGAGCTTGTTGAGGAGAGTCCCGCCGCCTCACTGCCTCAGCCGAAGCTGACCTTCCGGCGCGGCCGCCTTGTTGTCCCTGCGCCGTTGCTGGGGTCGCATGCCATCCGGGGACGCCACAAGGTCGTCGCCGACCGTGACGGCCTGGAACGCGTGCAGGATGATGCGGATCTTATGCGTCTTCGCAAGGCCAAACAGCTTGTCGCGCTTCCCGATAACAAAGCGATGCAGGTCGATGACCGTCTGGAAGGGGACAGACGGTATGCCCGCCCCTGGGCGGTGAAATTTTTGAATGACCTTGGCCGCACCCACTATGAGCGCTTTCACGGCCCCCTGCAGGTGAACTCCGCCGTCCGCACCGTGGAGTTTCAGCAGCGCCTGCTGCGCACCAACGGCAACGCTGCCCCGGCGGAGGGTGACACTGCTTCGCCTCACTTGACTGGCCAGGCCGTCGATCTGGCCAAGCACGGCTTGTCCATGACGGAGATTGCCTGGCTGCGTGCGTACCTGCTGCCCCTGGTGCAGGAAGGCAAGATCGACGTGGAAGAGGAGTTTCAGCAGGCCTGCTTCCACATCAGCATCTACAAAAACTACATGCCCGAGCCGAAGACGAAGGAGAAGCCCAGTAAATCGCGGCTTCCAAAGGCTTCGCTGGCGACCGCGCTGCCTTAGGACGCTCTCCAGAACCCATGCACCGGGTGCCCCATGTCCCTCGGG
>JABFXN010000381.1 GCA_013361705.1 Acidobacteriaceae bacterium | reverse complement strand
ATCCCCGACGCTGAGCGCGAACACCTCGCCTCTATCGTCTGGTCACCAGACGGTCTAAAGGCACTGCTCTACCTGAACGGATACGCCCACGCCATCTTCGACTTCCAGAAGCGCTGCGGCTACTGCCGCACCAACTTCCCCAACTTCATGGAAGACCAGGCCAGCACCTGGCGAACCTCAAGCCACGCCTGGAATGATGATGTGCTGCAGGAGTTCGAAGGGGCGCTCTACAGCTGATGGAATGATTGAATAACGGAATAATTGAATGATTAGAAGGGCGTGTGCTCAGGCGATCCCGAATTATTCAATGATTCAATCCTTCCATTATTCAATCGATTCATGGCGCTCAATGAGCGCCATGAATCGCTAGCCTCATCGTCACGGTTTGCGGAGCTGCCAACGTCAGCACGCCCGTTCGTCCGGCATCGATGGAGCGGTCGAGCAGATTCTGTACTGCGACTGACGCTGTAAACCGCCGTGCAAAGTCCCGCTCAGCTTGCACATCAAAGCGCGCATAGCTTCCAAGCTTCAGGTTATTCAGCGTGTCGTCATACTGACGTCCACTCACGTAGGTCACCGCGTTCAACCGGCCAATGCGCCTGCTCTCTGCGGTGGTGGTTAGCGTGAAGGAGTGGCGTGGAACCTGCGGAGCCCATTTGTTCACAAGCTGCGGCTGTTGATCGAAGCGTGTCACGGTTGCGACCGCAAGCTGATACGCGCCGGTAATCACCAGCGCGCGGATGGAATGCACACGCGCCTCCAGCATCATGCCGCGGCTGCGAAGCTGGCCTGCATTGAAGCGCTTGTCGGTTGTGGCTGTTGCCGTCTGAGTCTGAATCACAGTCGTGATCGGCCGGTTCACCATCGTCCAGAAGCCTGAGGCACGGATCTGTACATCATGCGCCAGCGTTGCATTGCCGCCCAGCTCGAATCCAGTTGCCTTCTCCGATCGCAGATCCGGATTCGCCAGAGTCGTTGTCGTGCCCACCGTGCTGGTGCGATACAGCTCGTTCAATGTCGCTCCACGGAAAGCGCGGAAGACTGATCCTGTCAGCGAGACGCCGCGACCGATATCGCGCACCACACCCAGCCTCGGACTGAAGACATTCTCACCACGTCCGGTCAGTGTTACCGCGGGTGTCGAGATCTGTCGCGGATCGATGATGGAGAAACGGTCATACCGTCCCGAGAGCTGCAGCGTCCAGTGCCGTGGCTGCCACACACCCAGCGCATAAGCTCCGGTATCGCGCTGCCGTGCCCGTGTGTTGATCTGTACCTGGGGCACGCCGGTGGCGCTGTAGGGCGTCTCGATATTGGTTGCGCGGATGTCGCGCAGATCCGAACCGAAGGCAATGGTTACCGGAGCTCCAGCGAACCCACGCGCCCACTGCGCCGCATAGCCACGCTCCTCCGAAGGAACACTCTGCGTGCGCACTACGCGCTCTGAGCTGCGCGCGGCTCCCCCTAGTACCGTGCTGAAGCTCTGGCGGTAGTTCTCTTCCGCTCCGTAAAGCCGCAGGAAGGCGCGCCCATCATTGGCCGAATTCCAGTCGCCGCCCGCGGTGTAGCGCCAAAGGCGTGTCGCATTCGTCGTCAGCGGAGTTCCGTTGCCGCGATTCTCATTCAGCAGATTCCCCCGCAGAAATCCCGAAAGGTCATTCGTGAACCGGCGCCGCAGCTCGGCTCGACCGCTTTGCCAGTGCACAAAGGCTGGTACATCGACTGGGCCGCGCGCTGCCGGAGCCGTCAACTTGTATCCATCAGTCTGAAAAAGTGTGACTGCTCCCAAACCGCTCCACGGTCCCTTGGCAAGCGTCAGCAGGCCATCACCGTCGGTTGTGTTCAATCCACCGCCCTCGATCGACGCTCCATAGCGCAGAGGTCCAGCCTCTTCGGGAGTCACATTGATGGCTCCGCCGATCGCTGACGATCCGTACAGATCAGAGGCTCCGCCACGCATCAGGTCCACCTGCTGCAACGCCATTCGCGGCACCTCATTCCAGTGCACCCAACCGCCGAAGGCATCGTTCAATGGCACCTGGTCGCTTAGCACCAGCGTGCGGGAGGCCGCGGTCGATCCCAGGCCGCGTAGCGAGATGCCCTGCGAGGTAGGGTTGGCGACCCACGAAGACGTTCTGCGGAACAACTGAAAGCCTGCCACCTGCTTCAAGCGATCATCAAGTGTGAATCCCGGAGCCCGATCCAGATCTTCATTCGAAAGCACACGCACGCTGGAAGCGCCGGCATCCAGTGACAGGGCCTGCCGCGAGGCTGTCACCGTCACTTGCTCGTTCACGGTCGGCCGCGTCGGCTGGGCGGGAGTCGATGCGGCCTTCGAGCTCGGTACGCCTTGCGAAAAGGCCGGGGCAGAGAGGCAAAGGACTGCAGCAACTGCGGCGTGCTTAACATGCTTCATGGAATCGATCATGGCATAGGGTGTGGAGGTTTGGCTTGTCACCACTAGAGCATTTTCCCTGTTGCTGGGTATCCCGGAAGATAAGTGCAGCGGCGTTTTCATTGCGGAAAACGCCCATAGATGCGAAATCCCTACTCTACACCTACAGGGAAAATGCTCTGGCGGAATGACGTTTCGGCGCGCGAGAATGTTTCTTATGGCAGTCCCCGCGCATGTGCGCATCGACAAATGGCTTTGGGCCGCGCGCTTCTTCAAGACCCGCTCTCTCGCCGTCAAAGCCTGTGAGCTTGGTCGTATCCTGTCCAACGGCCAAGCTGCTAAGCCGTCACGAGAGGTAAGACCAGGTGACCGCGTTCGCATCACCAATGATGGCGGCACATATGAGGTGACCGTTCTCGCACTCAGCGAAGCGCGCGGACCTGCCGCTGTCGCTCAGGCCCTCTACCAGGAGAGTGAGGAGAGCAAAGCCGCCCGCGCTCTTGTCGCCGAAGCGCGCAAGTCCATGCCTGTCTTCGAGTTCGAGCACGAGGGCCGTCCTTCGAAGCGAGATCGCCGCCAACTCAGCCGCCTTCGCGGGAGATGAAATAATCGCGTTATGACATCCCGGAAGGTCACGCTCACCCCACAAGAGTTCGCCCTGATTGGCCGTGCTCTGGCCGAGCCGCGTCGCGTGCAGATGCTGAAAGACCTTTCGGCCCGCGAAACCTGTATGACCTGCGGTGAACTGCAGGAGACCCAGGACATCACCCTGCCTACTCTCTCGCACCACATCAAGGAGCTCGAGGCCGCCGGCCTGATCGAGGTTCGCCGCGAAGGCCGCTGCGGCTTCCTCACACTGAATCGCGAAGTCCTCAAGGCCTACCTCGAAGAGCTCTCCCGGATTTAAATTGTCATGCCGCCCCGGGGGCGCGTTTTTAGAGCAATAGACCGGGTGCCCCAGGTCCCTCGGGGACCTGGGTATTCGAGCGAAGCTCGAACCGCCTTTATCAATCTGTCCGAAGCAACTACGTAAAAACCATCTGGCAAAAAACAGAACAGCCACCCCGAAGGGTGGCTGTTCTGTTTATCAGAGAGAGTGTGTGAGTTACTCGCGCTCGCTACGCTTCCAGTTGATCAGATCGCCCAGCGTGGTGCTGGAAGAGCTGGAGGTGCTGGAAGAGGCGGAGGCCTTGGACTTGTAGCTTTCGACCTCTGCGCGGCTGGCGTCGTCGCCGATACCGCGGAGGCTCAGACCAACCTTCTTCTCTTCAGGGCTCATCTTGACGATCTTGAACTCGCGCTCGTCACCGATTTCCAGGTGTACGGGTGCGCCGAAATCGTCGACCATCTCGGACACATGGCACAGACCCTCAACACCTTCGGCGATCTCAACGAAGGCGCCAAACTGCGCGGTGCGGAGAACCTTACCCTTCACCACATCACTGGTACGGTGCTGGGCGAAGAAGGTATCCCAGACATCGGGCTCGAGCTGCTTGATACCGAGCGATAGGCGGCGATTCTCCGGCTCAACGCCGAGAACAACAGCCTTGACCTTCTCACCCTTCTTCAGAACTTCCGAGGGGTGCTTCACGCGCTTGGTCCAGCTCAGGTTGCTGACGTGCACCAGACCATCGATGCCGTCTTCAATCTCGATGAAGGCGCCGAAGTCGGTGAGGTTGCGGACGCGGCCCTCAACAGTGGAACCCACCGGGAACTTGTCGTCCAGCTGCTCCCACGGATTCTCCTGCAGCTGCTTCATGCCCAGCGAGATGCGACGATCCTGCGGATTCACCGCGAGAATGATGGTGTCGACCTCGTCACCCGGCTTCACCAGCTTGGAGGGGTGCTTCAGGCGCTTCGACCAGCTCATCTCGCTGACATGCACTAGACCCTCGATGCCCTGTTCCAGCTCGACGAACGCGCCGTAGTCGGTTACCGAGAGAACGCGGCCACGAACCTGGGCGCCGATCGGGTAACGCTCAACGGCATCCAGCCACGGGTCAGGCGTCAGCTGCTTGAAACCGAGCGAAACGCGCTGCTTATCTTTGTCGAACTTCAGAACCTTGACCTGAATCTCATCGCCAACCTGCACCAGGTCGCGCGGATGCGTCAGGCGGCCCCAGCTCATGTCGGTGATGTGCAGCAGGCCGTCCAGACCGGAGAGGTCGACGAACGCGCCGTAGTCGGTGAGGTTCTTCACAACACCGGTCAGCACTGCGCCCTCTTCCAGGGTCTCCAGCGTGGCAGACTTCTTGGAGTTCTGCTCCTCTTCCAGGATCTCCTTGCGGGAGACGACCACATTGCCGCGCTTCTTGTTCAGCTTGATGACGCGGACATCGATCGGATGGCCCACATAACCATCGAGGTTACGGACCGGACGGATCTCCACCTGCGAACCCGGCAGGAATGCCTTGATGCCGATATCAACGGTCAGGCCACCCTTCACGCGGCCGAGAACAGTGCCGGTGACGATGGTCTTTTCATTGGCCGCCTTCTCGAGCTCATCCCATACGCGCAGGCGTTGTGCCTTCTCGTAGCTGACCAGATAGCCGCCCTCGGACTCTTCACGCTCAACGACCACGTCCACCGTGTCACCGATATTGAACTTCGGCGCGCCGGTGTGATCCACAACCTGATCCAGCGGAATCAGACCCTCGGACTTCAGGCCGATGTCGACCACGACATGCTTGTCGGTGATCTTTACCACGGTGCCTGTCGTGATGGTGTCGTCGGACATTGCCGACTGGGCTGCTTCCTTTTCGGCTGCCTGCTCGCGGTCGAAGCTCTCGAGCGCGGTAGCAAAGTCCGCCATGTCGTAGTCGACGTCATGCTCATCGGCTACATCAGTGGTGTGAGTGGTTTCGGTGGCGGCCGCAACGGCGGTCGTCTCTTCAGGGGTGAGGGTTTCCAGTTCGGTGTTCAGGGTTTTGCTCTCTGTTAAAGGATTTTGGGGTTCAGCCATTGGACGAGTTTGGGATTCAACCATTGGACGAAGACTCCCGAGGCCAGGATTCACGCGACCTGCTAATTTCCGACAAGGCATCAAGTCAGCCCGCAGCATCTTGGGGGCCGGCTCAACTACTTGTCACACTTCCCAAAGGGAGGCTCGGCAGGCAGGAGCGAATCGGTTGTTGCAGGGTCCCCCCGCTGGTCTCGTGGAGCAGAGGGGCTCGACTTCTATGTTAGCAACGTGGATATCCCGAGTCAAACTAACCTGACACAAGATTTACATGCATTTGACGCGGATTTAAGCGCGATTCGCGGAGCGGATCAACCTGTGGGGTACGCAACAGGCGCCGAGCCCTATCTTTTGATAGCTCAGCTCCTCCAGTGCAGCTCCACCGGCCCCGGAAGCGGGTGCTCTCCCTCACCAGAAAGCCGCCGCTGTTTCAGGGCGAAATACCATTTCGCCGGTTTGTCGGCGTCATCGATCAGCATCATCGCCGGCCGGAAACGCAGACCCTCCGCCTGTTCCATCATCGTTTCCTGGTCCTGGCGGACGAAACGCTTGCCAAACCACATGGCAACGGGCCGCACGATCGGCAGCCAGGTCAGCATGCTCCAGGCCGCAATCACGTCGATCCGGCAGGTGGAAGCGGTGACAGGCGTGACCGTCGTCAGCGAGGAGAACCAGTGGGTGATTTCTCCGTTCTTTCTGGCCACGACCGTCTCAAATCGCCGGTTTGGCAGGGAAAAATCGATTGTCGTTTCCGGCTTTCCTATTAATTTGTAGGGCGCCGAGTTCGACGAGGGCGTGTGCGGCGACATCCGGAAGCCCTCCGGAATCGGCTCGAAGTGCTTGGTCTTCTCGTGAATGCTGGCGGCGCTGCGCCACCACCAGGCGCGGTGCACAAAGGGGCCATGCGCCGGATCCATCAGGCCGATGATGCCGTGGTCCACATTGCACGGCAGATCCGCTTGCAGATGCGCCGTCGTAAACCGGGGGCCAAACATCGGTAGTTCCGGGACAGGCGGCAGGCTGGCGGGCGCTCGGTTTTCGCCTGGTTTGGGAACGTAAACCCAGGCGTAACCGTCCTGCTCCACGCAGGGATAGGCTCCGGCAAAGATTTTGCCGGGCTGGAGGGTGTCAAACTGTGTCAGCGAAGGGATTTCGGCGCACTGGCCGCCGCAGGGCTCGAACTTCCAGCCGTGGTACTTGCACTGGACATGCTCGCCGTCGAACCAACCGGCTGAAAGCGGAATGCCGCGGTGGGGGCAGAGATCGCGCATCGCGAAGATGCGGCCGTCGTTTTTGCGTCCCAGCAGCAGCGGAACACCGAGCAGCAGCGAGGTCGTGGTCTTTCCCTTACGCAGCAGATCGCTGCGGAGCGCCGGGTACCAGTCGCCGAAGATCAGTTCGGTCGGCGGGCCTTCGACATTGGCCAAAAGACTGTCATTGCGCAACTTCATCCGAGCCTGAGGCTACACCATCCTGATCGTAAAGGAAGAGTGATGTGGCACACATACACTGAAGGGAAGCCATGCGTGAGATCGCCCCCTCTTCCCGACGTCTGCTGTGGCTCCTGGCCCTGTGGGCTGTCTTCTATGCCAGCTTCACGCTGTTTACCCCGCCTTTGCTGGACGACGCCGATTCGGTCCACGCCGAAGTAGCCCGCGAGATGGTGCAGCGGCACGACTGGGTGACGCTGTACGCCAACGGCATCCGATACCTGGAAAAGGCGCCGATCCTGTACTGGTCGATGGCCGCTTCCATTAAGCTGTTTGGGGCTTATGCCGCTGCTGCCAGAGTTCCTATGGCGTTGATGGTGCTGGGCTTAGCTGCGGCTGCCTGGGCATTTGGGCGGTTGCTGGCAGGGCACGAACGGTCCGGGTTTTACGCGGCGATCGTGCTGCTCTCCAGCTTCGGCATCTTCATCTTCAGCCGGATCCTGCTGCCTGACGTTGCCGTCTGCCTTTGGCTGACGTTGGCGATGTTCTGCTTCTGGAAGACCGAGAAGACCGACTTCGCCGACGCAGAGCACGGATGGAGCGGGCAGCGGCGCGCCCAGCCGGCGGTCTGGTGCTGGGGTTTCGCCGTCTGCTGCGCCCTGGGGGTTCTGACCAAGGGACTGATCGGTATGGTCTTTCCCATCCTCATCGCCGGGGCCTATCTCCTGCTTACGCGAGGAGTAAAGGGGACGCTGGTCCGCCTTTGGCAGCTCAGGCCCATCAGTTCGCTGCTGGTCTTTCTGGCTGTGGCAGCGCCGTGGCATGTTCTGATCGCGAGGGCGAACCCGAATCAGGGGCACCCCGGCGGCCTTATCCGCGTGAACGGACACTGGTTTGTGCCGGAGCCTACGCTGGGCAATGTGCATGGGTGGACCTGGTTCTACTTCATGAACGAGCACGTGCTGCGGTACATGAACCTGCGTGTGCCACGCGATTACGATACGGTGCCCCTCTGGCTCTTCTGGCTGCTGGTGCTGGTCTGGCTGTTGCCCTGGTCGGTGTTTCTTTTCCCGGCCCTGAAGCGCCTTCGGTTGGGGGAGCGGACACAGGCCGGGCGGGCGAAGCTTTTTCTGGTGGTGTGGGCGGCGGTGCCGATGCTCTTCTTCAGCTTCTCCACCCGGCAGGAGTACTACGTGCTCCCTGTGCTGCCGGCTCTGGCGCTTCTGATCGGATGGTGGATGCACGATGAAGCCACAGAGGCGGAGAGCTTTGCCGTCCCCCAGCCACTGGTCGCTGCCGGGCAGCGTGCGGCTACGGCGCTATTCGTCATCGGCGTCCTGGTGATGCTGGCCTGCGGCCTGCTTCTGCTGAATGCGAAAGAGCCTGCGCCAGGCACAGATATCGCATCCCTGCTGCAGCAGAATCCTGGTGACTATGCCTTGTCGTTCGGGCACTTCCTTGACCTGAACGCGGCCGCAATGGGAATGTTTGCCGGACCACTGGGCCTGACAGCCATCGCCTTCGGTGTGGGTAGCGCGATGGCATGGTGGAAGCGCCGGCAGTTCGAACCGCATCACTCGAACCTCTGGATCGCCGCGTTAGCCTTCACCTTTCTATTGGCGGCGCACACCGGACTCCGCTTCTTCGCTCCGGCACTGAGTTCCAAACAGTTGGCCGATGCCATCAAAGACGAAGTGCAGCCGAACGACCTGATCGTGATCCACGGCGAGTATGAGGCCGGCTCGACGCTGGGTTTCTATCTCCGAAGGAACGATATCCATATCTTCGAAGGACACAGCGCGAACCTCTGGTATGGATCCTTCTTCACCGACGCTCCAAAGATCTTCGAAGACGAGGCTTCGCTGAAAGCGAAGTGGAAGGGTCCGCAACGAATCTTCCTATGGACCGAGAGCGGCAAGGTCCCGGCATTCCTCGGGAAGGACTATGTCGTAGTGATTCGCGCGCTTCGCGCGAACCCTCTTTTGCTTGTCGTCCTGAGCGAAGGGGGCTCCCAGACAGTTTCGCTGGCTGGGGCGGATAGCGAAGGACCTGCTGTTAGCGATTTGGCCCAGCCACGGGACTGATACGGAACACCCAAAATTCCGCATCATTCAATCATTCCGTTATTCCATCATTCAACTGGCCCTAATCAATTTCCCCTTATCCAGCTTGAACCGCTCCCCGCGCCACTCAATGGTGTCGTCCAGCAATCCGAAGAGCCAGAGCAACAGGCACGCAACATCCTTGAAAGGGATGACCCACAGATCACGCAACACCTGCCCGTCGCGCAGCACACCGACACCGACAGCCAGGCAGACAGTCATACGCGCCAGCAACGCCATCGAGAGCAACGAGAAGCTCCAGAGATCAAACCCGCAGGCGATGACAGAAGCCAAAGCCCAGG
>JABFXN010000200.1 GCA_013361705.1 Acidobacteriaceae bacterium | reverse complement strand
ATCAGGATGGACAGGCCATCCTGGAACTTGCGGACGACGTACGCCAGACGGCGGCGGCCCATCTTCTCCACGGACTTCACCTCGCCACCGTTGCTGGTGACGGTGCCGGAGAAGCCTTCGATCAGCTTGTCCAGGTCCTCTTCCTGCAAGTCAGGACGGACGATAAACATGACTTCGTAAGTGCGATTCATTCGGTTCTTCTTTCTGCCCGGTTTTGCCGGGCACCGCCGTTTCAGGCGGTATGGAAATTAGGTACTTCGTTTACTGCCAGGCTACGTCGCCGCTGCCTGTCTTACTTAGGTGGTGCATTGAACTTGCTCATCGCGGGACCGACACCTTCTGTCAGCACCGCCTCGACCGCCAGCTTCACACGATCGAGTACTTCATCCAGCGCGGTGAGCTCGGCCTTTTTCATGGGCGCGAGCAGGTAGTTCGAACCACCGGCTCTGATCTCGCGGCCGTCGGCGGCAGGCGGTTTACCTACCCCGATCCGGATGCGGATCCAATCTTCTGTTCCAAGCACCCCGGTGATGGACTTCACACCGTTGTGCCCGTTGGCGCTGCCCCGTTCGCGAATGCGGATGGTGCCCAGCGGAAGCGCCAACTCGTCATACAACACAATCACGTCTTTCGACGGATCAATGCCGAGCTCCTGAACCAGAGCAGCTACGGAAAGCCCACTCAGGTTCATAAAGGTTTCAGGCTTCGCCAGCAGAACGTCCTGCCCTGCCAGAATCGCCTTGCCGGTGAGCGCCTTTCCTCTCCGGTTAGCCACCACCGCCCCCGCGTCTTCCGCGATACGGTCAATGGCCAGAAACCCCGCATTATGCGGCGTGAACTGATACTCGATTCCTGGATTTCCAAGTCCGACAATCAGTTTCACGTTCCAAATCCCTTACAGATCCCGCAGCGGCTGCCAGGCTATGCGCTCCGGCAGCCGCCATCAGGCAGTTACTTCTTGGCAGAGTCGGCTGCAGGAGCAGCTTCTTTGCCCTTCTTGGCTACTTCCGGTTCGGCTGCGGCAACAGCTTCCACTGGAGCCTCTTCCTTCACGATGGTGACGTGAGCCACAACAGCGCCCTCGTCCACCAGGAACTTGACCTTGCCGGCGTGCGGAAGGTCAGAGACGTGGATCACCTGGTGCAGACCGAGGTTGCTGACATCGACATCGATGTGCGACGGGATATCGCCCGGAAGGCACTCGACCTCGACCTCACGCAGGATGTGGTCCAGAATGCCGCCCTGGTTCTTCACGCCCGTAGCCGTACCAATCAGCATGACCGGAACGCTGACGCGGATAGCCTTGTCCATGGCAATACGCTTCAGGTCGATGTGCAGCAGCTTGCCCTTGATGGGCTCGTACTGCCAGTCAACGATCATGGCCTTGATAGGAGCGGCCGATCCGACGGTGAGGTCGAAGATCGTGTTGTGACCCGACTCGGAGTGCAGAATGCGGGTGATGACCTTCGGATCGACGGCGATAGCCTGCGAATCCTGTCCGGCGCCGTACACCACAGCCGGAATCTGACCGGCGACGCGTACGCGGCGAGCCGCATTCTTGTTGAACTTGCCTTCGCGAACAGATGCGAGAACTGCTTCTGACATTATGTTTTCCTTTCGGGCACGGTCGGCTTGCTGCTTCTAACCGCCGGCCGCTCCCTTTGCGGCTCATCACCGCGGTTGAGTTGAAATGCAACAACAAACTGCTAAGAGAACAGTGAACTGACGCTGGTCTCCATATGAATACTCTCGATGGCGCGTCCCAGTAGACCGGCGATCGAAAGAACCTTAATCTTGTCTCCCAGCTTTTGCGCGTCCTCATTCAGCGGGATGGTGTTGGTGACGACCACCTGCTTCAGGCGGCTGGCCGCGATGCGCTCCGACGCAGGGCCAGAGAGGACAGCATGCGACGCGCAGGCATAGACCTCGGCAGCTCCCTGCTCCAGAAGAGCTTCAGCCGTCTTTACCAGCGTTCCGGCCGTGTCAATGATGTCGTCCAGCACCAGGCAGGTGCGGCCCTTCACATCGCCGATCACGTTCATGACTTCGGTGACGTTGATATCGGTACGGCGCTTATCCACGATGGCCAGCGGAGCGTTGATCTTCTGCGCGAAGAAACGGGCGCGCTCCACGCCGCCGGCATCAGGCGAAACCACCGTCAGGTTCGGGAGATTCATCTCGCGGAAGTGTGAGACCAGAACTGGCGAAGCGAACAGATGATCGACCGGAATATTGAAGAAACCCTGAATCTGCGCCGCATGCAAATCGACCAGCAGAGCACGGTTCGCTCCGGCAGTCTGCAACAGGTCGGCAACCAGCTTGGAGCTGATGGCTACACGCGGACGATCTTTGCGGTCCTGGCGGGCATAGCCGTAGTACGGAATCACCACAGTGATCCGGCCGGCGGAAGCGCGCTTCAGTGCATCGATCATGATGAGCAGCTCGACCAGGTGCTGATCGACCGGAAAGCTGGTGGGCTGTACCAGGAAGACATCGGCGCCGCGCACATTCTCAAGAAGCTGGAAGTGAATCTCACCATCCGAGAAGCGCTGTAGACGCGTCTCGCCCATGGCAACTCCCAGGAATTTGCATACCTCTTCACACAACGGCTTGTTGGCAGAACCACAAAAAATCTTGAACCGCTTGTCGTCGGCGATGCGGGAGGCCCGCTTACGCTCCGCGGGTTTTACCGCGGGGGATGGCATGCTGTGTAGTTCGCTCTGCGAGAGGGTGGCGTCGGTCATGCTTCGTGGCTTCCTTCCGGGCAGGTTTGCCCTTTGAGGTGCTGCGTCCGTCCGATCTGGTCGTACAGCGAGCCATGTTCGGCACACTGCGCTTCACGCATGCCCGTTGGCATACGGCATATTTGGCTGGGCGACTAGGATTCGAACCTAGACAAAGTGCTCCAAAGGCACTTGACCTACCATTAGTCGATCGCCCATCTACTGCGGCCTATACAAATATCGTGGCCCAGTACTCGCTCCGAGGCAAGGTGCGTGTTTGTCGCGCCTCACATCCAAGCGAACGAACTCTCTGCTGTGCGGCTTGCGCGGCCCCTTCTGTACGGTACAAACCAAACAGAGAAGAACCCGAGCCGGACAGGGCCGAGTACAAAGAACCTTCTTCTAACGCAGATTTGAGCGCACGCAGCGATGGCTGCTGGGGAAAGACGACTGTTTCAAAGTCGTTCTCAAGCCCGGTGCGGACAAGCGCGAGAAGAGGCTCCTCGGCCAGGTCTCCAGCCTTGCCGGAGACACCAGGTTGGCCGGCGAATGCCATGGCAACACGCCGACGAAACTCCCCTAGTCTATCGTTTTCAGCACTTTGGGTCAATCTTATATCCCAGTCGCGGAAGGCCTGCGGTGTCGACACTCCCACCTCGGGAAACGCCATAACTACATGAAACGATGGGAGATCCGGCAAAGGAAAGGTCTCTTCCCCTCGTTCGACGCCGAGCATCGTACCGCCAATAAGGAACATCGGGACGTCTGAACCCACCCTGCCCGCCAGAACCAGCCGGGCGTTAGGACTGAGGCGGAGGCCAAGTTCCGACTCAAGAGCCAGGATGGCGGCAGCGGCGTTAGCCGACCCGGCGCCGATACCTCCCTGCACCGGCAGGCGCTTGTCGATCACGATCTCGACCGCAGCTTTCGTCTCTAGAGCATCCAGAGCCATAGCCACTGCCCTGTAGGCTGTGTTGCGCTCGTCGCAGGGAACTCCAGGGTGCTGGCAGCGGAGCGTAATGCTGGTCTCGTCGGCTGCCTTCGCTGTGACCGTTACCAGGTCATGGAGCTCGATGGTCTGGTAAATGGTCGCCAGATGGTGGTAGCCGTCCGGGCGGGGCGGGCCGATATGCAGGCCGAGATTGATCTTGGAGTAGGAGCGAACTGTGGTCATGCCCGGGTTCGATTGTACGTGGCGGCAAACGCTGCGAGGGAAGAATGCCTCCTCCTCCCCCTCGCCGCTTCTCTTCCTTCTATTGCGGATAAACGCTTACCTCGCGCAGGTTGATCTCCACTCCCGGAATGCTGCGAACGTTCACCCTCAGATAGCGTGCCGAAACAGCTTTACAGAGGAAGGTGCGTACGGAACCGGGGAGCGCGACGCTCCGGATGTCGGAGAAGTTCACTCCGTCATCCGAAGACTGGAGCCGGATAGGCTGAAGCAGCCCCAACAGCGTCGATGGATTCACAACCACCCGCTGGAAGCTGGTTGAGCTGCCAAGGTCCACCGTCAGCCACTCTTCCGAGCTGCCGCCCGCCTTCCACCCGGTAAAGGCCAGGCCATCGACGGCATTTGCCGGATCAGAGCCTGTCGCGGTGGAAGAGACTGTTACCGGCCGGCTAAGCGCGAGGTCGATGGCGGACATCGGATTGAAGAAGTCCGGCGGCGCCGCTCCATTGGTGTTCTGCTGGCTGAGGTCGTTTTTGTTCCCTGCCAGGACCGTCTGCGAGAGATAGTTCTCGACACTTCCCGGAAACTGCGTGTCGAACAGGATCGCGTTCCCGCCGTTGTTGGTAGCGACGTTGTTGAAGAAGAAGGTGTGCGCCGACTCTGCAACGCCGCCAGCGGCGGTTGCGATGGAGCCGATGCGCAGACCGTTATTGACGACATCGTTCACATTACTGAAGGCGACATTGCCATCCGTTACCGCACGGGTTGAGCTGGCGGTCGCGTTGTTATACACCCCGATTCCATGACCGGTCGGCGAAGCATAGTCACGTGTCGTGGTGTAGTTGCCATAGATCTTGTTGAACGAATCAGACTGCTCGATAAAGACGCCATAGCGAACGTTGTCGATGTTGCTGTTATCGATCGCGAAGCTGTTGGAGGTGGCAGCGTCCAGATCGACTCCATCCATGTTGCAGTTGCTCACCTTGTTTTCCATCACCACGTTGTGCGCATTCGAATGCTCGGTCCAGATACAGCGCCCGCCGCTCATGTTGACCGTGTTGCGATAGAGGATGTTGTAGCCTCCTCCGCGCTGCAACTGGATCATGCCGCCGCTGGTACGCACCGTCGGGATGCCGCCGTTGATCACCGTGACGTGATCGATGTTTGCATTCGTACTTGAAGGGAAGAGGATTCCGGTGATCTTACCCTGACCATTCATATCGATCGTGCCACCGGAGATGGAAACGAACGATGCGGGATTAGTAGCCGTGATGACCTGAGCGGGCTTCGAGGTTACGTTGATCGTGCCGTTGAGCAGAACCGCCGTATTGGAGCTGAGCGTGAGAGGCGAGGTCCCGTCCATGGTGAACGTCCCGTTCATATGCAAGACGATGTAGCTTCCCGGATTCGCCGCAAGCGCCGCGTTGTAGGCTGTCTGCACATCGTTGAGGTTGCCCCCGCTCACCGTAATGTCGGCTCGGCTTACACCATTGAGGATGGGATCGTTGTGCTGGTTGTCGATGGTGGGCGGATAGAAGTAGGTGCTTGCCGGCACGTTCAGCGGAGCTCCATGAGCAACAACATAGTTCGCCGAGGAGCGGTCGGTGAGATCGTTCTGGTTGGCAAGCACATTGTCAAAAATGAAGTTGCCCGTGCCGTCGAAATCGATCCCGCTCACTCCGTTATGACGAATCATATTGCGCATGATCGAGGTCACGGAGCTGAGGGACGCCAGCTGCACGCCCGACTGAGCGTTATCGCTCAGATCGTTATCCGAGATCAGATTGTTGTTGGCATCGGCAAAGACACCGATCTTATTGCCGCTGATCTCATTATTGGTCACCGAGGAGTGAGCTCCGCTCAACTGCACACCGGTTCCTCTGTTGGCGTGAATGAAGTTGTCCAACAGCAGCGTCTGGGTGATGTTCTCGACCGTAATGCCGTTGGCCGCTGATCCGGCGATATCGCAGCGGGTGATGGCCGACCCACTGTCGAAGACAGTATTGCCATTGCCGGAGAGCAGAACTGCGTCGCGCCCGGTGTTGCGGATGGTGACGGAGTCGATATTGATCTTGGTGGAAGCCTCAGCCTCGATGCCCGAGAGATTCGCGAAGTTCCCTTCCAGCACACCGCCAGCAATCGCAACCTTACTCTGACCGGAGATGGAGATCAGGCTGCTCGCCGTTGCGCCAGGAAACGCAGCAATCGTGCCATAGAGGACCAGGGAAGTCTTCGACGGCAGAACCAGCGGAGCCGAACGCACCCAATACGTTCCGGTAAGCGTAAGCACGATGGGTGAGTCAGGATTGGCAGTTCGGGCAGCATTGAGCTGCGTTTGCACCGTTGCCAGTGGCACGGTAGCGAACTGAAGCTGTACAGCGGTCTCCGACGGGGCCACGACGTAACTGGGGGCCGGCGGAAGATAAAGTCCGGGGTGACGCGGCCCCTGCGCAAGCACGAGGGTTGGGGAAAACAAAAGAACGGCCAGAGCTTTCAGTCCAGGTTTAGCTCTGTGTGTAGAACGATACAGCGATGGGGTTTGCATGCATGTCTCCGTTTGAGGTGTAACCGGGGAGGGGAGAGGAACATAGCTGGTGCAAAATGTACACGTATACATTCACGCGAATATGCGCGATACCTGAGCCGCTCTCTGATCTGTCTCTATCGTCGTGAGGTCGGCCGCCAGCCACTCTATACATGTGCGCAAAGACCGCGCAAGTTAATTTTTCATTGGCTGAAATCGTTATTCATTGGCGATAGAACACTCTGAGGGCTTCTTTCCCCGATACCGTATGCTGAACCCCGTGAATGTTCTTTTCGTTTGCAGCAGAAATAGATTGCGCAGTCCGACCGCCGAGGTCGTGTTCTCAGATCCGCCAGAGATAGAAACGGCCTCTGCGGGAACTAGCCAGGACGCCGAGACAGTCGTATCCACCGACCTGGTTGAATGGGCAGAGATCATCTTCGCGATGGAGACCATTCATAAGCGCAGGCTGAACGAAAGATTCTCATCCCTGCTGAGAACACGGAAAGTAGTTGTTCTTGGGATTCCTGACAACTATGAGTACATGGATGAAGAACTGATCGCCGTTCTGCACCAAAAGGTGATGCCTCATCTGAAATCACGCCCGAAAACCTGATCGCGATATCCGCTCTTCGCGAAGCAAATAAAAATCGGCTGCCCGCTTCGGGCAGCCGATTCACTTGAAATAGCAACGAAACTTACT
The DNA here is from genome assembly GCA_013361705.1 of Acidobacteriaceae bacterium. Classification (GTDB taxonomy): domain Bacteria; phylum Acidobacteriota; class Terriglobia; order Terriglobales; family Acidobacteriaceae; genus Terriglobus. The sequence goes on along the minus strand of JABFXN010000200.1, from coordinate 2,070 downwards.
TCAAACTCTTATTCTTTCCCACACTCAACAGATTCGCCATGATGCGGAAACTTCCCGGCACGCCATCCGGCATCTGGCGGAAAAACGCATACGCCATATATACATACACACCCTTGCCATAGCGGGCATAGATCAGCCCGCCCTTCTGCGGATCCATCTGCGTGTCATGCATCTCCGTAGGAGCCGTGTACTTCGCATCCCAGCTCTGCAGAAAGCCGTGGCCTCGCTCTTCCACCCAACCATCAAAATCGGCTGTCGTGATCTTGTTCGGCCAGTTCAGGACAGGATCTTTATCGTCAAGGATCGTAACCTTGCAGTCCTCTTCTACGACGCGCTCTCCTTCCCCGCCCAGCGTGATCGGGTACGGTCCGAAGTTGTGGTCATATTCGTTGCTCTGGTACTGTGAGATCACCACACCGCCCTGCTGCACATAGTCGAGCAGGCGGTTGTTGAAGGTACGCAGCTCTGGCCGCGCCGCATACGAACGGATGCCCAGCAGAATGACGTCGTAGGCAGAAAGATCGGCCTTGGCGATGTCCTGCGGGGAAAGAAATGTGGGATGGATGCCGAAGTCCGCCAACGTCTGCGGCACTTCATCGCCGGTGCCGGTCACATACGCCACCTTGAGGCCCGGTGCGATCTTCACATCCGTGCCCGTCGTGCGATACGCCGCATCGCGATACGACGGATACGGGCGAAGCCCCGTATACCCGGTCGTGACATAGCCATCCGTATATTGCTTGCCGTTATAGGTTGCGACCGCCGTAAGCGTATACGCTTTTTTCTCAACCGACTTCGGCGTCACCTGGAAGCTGATGCTCTGCTCATCGCCGTCACGCATAGCGCTGAAGGTGGCCTTCGCCGGTAAGGAGGTCCATCCCACAGGAAGGTTCAGCGCGAGCTCTCCCTTAGCGGGTCCCTTCACGTTCGAGCGCACGTTCACATTCAACGTAAAGCTCGTCGCCATCATGGGAACGATACCCGCATGCGGCGATACCGTAACCGAGATCGCGGGAGCAATCAGCAGCGGCTCATACACAATGCCATAGCCGAGATAGCGATGCTGCGTCTGCACGGTCGCGGTGACGGGGAAGGTAACGCCGTCATACTGCACATGAATCACCGCGCTAAGCGGATACGGCTCGATCGGCATACCGAGTGCGGCTGGATTCTGCACATCGTAGACAGTCTGCTCCAGACTGCTGCGCGAGAAGTATGGCTTGGTGTACGGCTGCGCCTCTGGCACCTGAATACTGACAGGGCGATCGATCACCTTACCACCGGCGAGCTTCTCCAGATCGGCAGCGCCGTCACCAATCTCGTGCACCGACTTGCCGTCATAGAGGTTGAGCGGAGCAACATGCACCGCAACCTCCTGCGAGCCCATATTGGCGACGTGCAGGTTCACCTGCACCGTCTGCCCGGGAAGGGCTGTCTGCGAAAAGTCTGCCGGCCGGACAGGGCCACCCGGTCCTCCGGGACCAGTCGCCGGCGGACGGCCGGTGAAGGCCGTGAGTGAGATACCGAGCGCGGCGGCCAGCGTCGTCTGGAACTGCTGCTGCTTCACCCGCAGCTCATGCTTCATGTTGTACACGGCTTCTTCCGGGAGCTTCGCCGCATCGAGATCGGCGAGCAGTTTGTTGGTCTGCTCCAGTCCCTTAGCAAGCATCGGTACTACCTTGCCTGGGTCGGCCGGATCGAAGTGCGTCTCTGCATCTCCAACCGACGTGGCAAGCCGTATCAGTTGTTGCTGCCAGGGGCTGCGCTCCGCAGCCGGAAGATAATCCGCGATGGCCGGCAGGGTAGTATCGATGCCTTCGAAGAAGTCTTTTTCCTTCTCCGGGACTGTCGCCGTGGCTCGCGTGGCCCACAAGTGATAGGCCGAGTTCTGGGGAGCGGGCAGAGCGGGACCGATGCCGCCATTCTGCGAGCGCTGCTGCGCCAATCCCTCACGAGCAATCGCCGAGTAGTTGTTGGCCAGCATATAGCTGTAGTCGCCAACAGGCACCTGCACCGTCACTGAAGGCAGTGTCTTGATATCCGTTGTGTTGACGTAGTTATGGAAGACCA
>JABFXN010000011.1 GCA_013361705.1 Acidobacteriaceae bacterium | reverse complement strand
ACAAGCAGATCGATGCGATTCTGGTGGACTCGCGAACGCCGGCAGCGATTGGCGGGACTGGTGTTCGCTTCGATTGGGATGCGGCGGCATCCTTGTTCAGCGGTGCGGGGATGAAGATGGTTGCAGCTGGCGGTCTTGGGCCGGCGAATGTAGCTGAGGCGATCGAGAAGCTTCGACCCTGGGGTGTCGATGTGGCTTCGGGCGTGGAGGCCTCGCCCGGGCGCAAGGATCCGGAAAAGGTACGGGCTTTTGTGGAGAATGCGCGGCGGGCGCGGGCTTCTTAGATTGCGAGTTGAGTGGTGGGCCCGGAGGGATTCGAACCCCCAACCAAGGGATTATGAGTCCCCTGCTCTAACCGTTGAGCTACAGGCCCAGATGAAGGTGGGTGGAAGCACCGCTCTTGGCAGTTTACTGCAAGTTCGAGTGGGAGACTGCAAGCAGGTCACAACTCGCGGCGAATCTTCCAGCGTTTACTGAACTCCCGCAAGAACTCAATATAAGCGATAGTGAAGACAACGACATGTCTTGGGAATTGGCTCAGAAACAGCTCTGCACACGCTATCAGGCGACGTTCACGCCGTCCCATGAAACGGTAAACTCTGGCTTCGCTCGGAGTACTCAGGGGCTCCTTCCCCTCAACGGCCTGAGACATGTGCCGGTAAATGGGACAACGGGCTGGTATCTCTGGTGTGGTGAGACCTTCTCCGACGCGCCTGACTTCTTCCAGCCAGTGCATACGCTGCACATCTACGAACAATATCCAGAGGTCGCGGAACTTCTCGGTCTTCCCCCTGGTTATCGGTTTCTGAAAGCCAGAGAGTATCTCGACGTCTGGTTCGACCCCAACCTGCTGATCGAAACGCTCTAACGCACACAGGTTTCGCACGTCGGCGACCTTCTTTGCTGACTCTGCATCAGACCTTGCTACCGAAGGAGGTTGCTCATGGCCACAACAACAAAAAAACAGGTAAAGATGAGTGCCAGCGGGTCTCATGCAAACGGCTCGCACGCAAAGGGCACATCCCGCCGGTGGTCGGCGAAAGTTAAAACCGAATCGACCTACCCTGAAGAGGGCCACTTCAAACAGGAAGCAGCCACCATTGCGCGGCGGTTGGCCTCAACGAAGGTCTCGCCCAAGGGCCCTGCCTCCGGCATGCGCATGTTGGTCTTCTTCGAAAACCGCGCCGGCAAATCCCTCTCACCTACACGCCGCAAAGTGCTGGAGCACGCCAAGGAGCTGCTGCACGAAAAGGTCGTCGAAGCCCGCAAGAAACGCGCCGCCTGAGGATCTATCCACACACTCAAAAGAGCCATTGAAGCAGGGGGTCCCATGTCCGGAGTCCCCAACGAACTTGTTCGGTGGGGTGGTGTCCCTCGGGGACATAGGCCCGCCTTCCTCTTCCTAGGCCCCCGTTCTCTTAGAAAACGAATGCTCCCTGGAAGGTAATATTCCTGGGCTTGGCGACTTCATACGCATCGAAGGTTCCAATCTGACTAGTGAACTGATTGCCACTCGCTGAACTGATGTTTCCACTCGGGTTGAGGAACTGGGCGTGATTGAACAGATTAGAGATCTGCGTAGTGAAGTTAAACTTCACACGCTCGGTGATAGCAGTACTTTTGATCAGCGAAACATGGGTCTGATAGAGGCTCTGGCCCACCAGGCTGTTCGGTAACGCATTGCCAAACCGTCCCTGTTGCGGAACCGCGAAGGCCGCCGTGTTGAACCAGTTTGTCTTCGATTTCCCTCCCGGCACATTATTCGCATCTCCCACCTGATCCGGAAGACCACCCAGAGTATTCGTGTTTGAAGGATCGGAGCCGGAGAACGACGGCGAAAAATAAGTACCTGACGCCAGGTATGTCATCACGTTGGTCGACCAGCCGCCCACGGCACGGTCCGCCATGCCGCCGGCGCCGTTCAGATATCTGCGGCCGTGCCCGAAGGGAAGCGCATAGGTCAGGGTACCGGTGCTGTAATGGCGGCGCGTCAGACCATCGTTCGCATAACGAGACAGCAGATTGTATGGATTCTCGGTGTTCAGATAGTTCGCCTGACTGCTCGCCAGAGAATAGTTGGCTGAGAAGGTGAAAGAGCCGACGCGACGGCGCACATCGAATTGCAGGCCGTTGTAGTTGGCGCTTCCGTTGTAACGGATCAGCGTCGTCGATACGAACTGGGGATATGGATTGCGCGATGACGCGAAGGCCGTTGTGCTTGGTGCAGGCTTGTTAACGTTCACCGAGTAGTTCAGTCCCGTGCTCCTGGAACCGACATACGAGACCCGGAAGCCGGTGCTCTTCAGCTCGATCTCGTAGGTCGCGCTGAATTGATGAATGTGACCGTGTTCTGTTTGAAGCGGATAGCCAAGGATGCTTTGGCTGGGAGCCACCGCCGTTCCCGTGCTCGATGGATAAGGGTTCGGGAAGGAGAAGGTGCTTCCGTTTGAAGCGTTGTTGTAGATCTCACTAATCGCGAACGGCCCCGTCGATCCAAGCTGAGGGTTGATTGGAAGAAAGTTATTGAAGTTACCCGATGAACCCAGGCGCGAGATATACAGACCGTAACCTCCACGGATGACCGAGCGGCTGGTGATCTGGTACGCCGCACCTACGCGCGGAGCCACATTGGTCTTATCGACCTCGGCGCGCACGCTGCCTGATTGAACCGTGATCGTCTTGGGATAGAACGGACTCACCTTCGCGAGTCCGGCAGGATCGACGATAACGTTGCCGGTCGTCGGGTCAAAGTTGTACATCAGATGGTCGGCCGCGGTCGGCGTACCGTAGATGTCCCAGCGCAGGCCGTAGTCGATGTTCAGCTTCGGTGAGAGCTTGAATGAATCCTGAGCGAAAAATCCATACTCGCTCAGCGTTTGCTCGCGGGCAGGTAACGGATTCGTGCGCTGACTCTGCCGCGGCAGCCCAAGCAGAAAGTCAGCATAAGCCGACTCCGTCGTTGCGGTACCGGATTTCGTGATGGAACCATCGAAGCTAAACGTACCGTAGTCATTCACAAAGCCATAGAAGTTGCTGAAGCGAACCACCGAGCCTCCGAACTTCAGCACATGACGTCCCTTCTGCCAGGTGAACGTATCCACGAACGTGGTCATGTGGTTGTTCGCTTTCGTGCCTCCGGCGACATTTGTCAGAGCAGTAAGTCCAGTGATCGAGATGCTGGGAAATCCCTGTCCTTTGCTGTTGCCGGGATTCGATCCCTGCAGGCCGGTGGTCGCCAGTACCTGGGCGCCATCGGGAGGCGTGCGGCCGGCGTTGCTCTGTCCGTCCACCATATAGTCGGTGGAGTAGCCGAAACGAAACTCATTAATCATTTGCGGCGTGAACAGATGCGTATCGCCGGCGGCCCACTGCTGATGACGCCGGTTACGCGTCCACACAAGAATAGGAAGACCATTGTTGAGCACGTAAGGCGTCTGCCGCATCAGCCAACGTACAAACAACGAGTTGTTCTTCGTCAACTGATGGTCGATGCGAGCCAGAGGCCAGTCGCCGCGATAGAGATCGCTGTTGAAGGGGAACTGGAAGGCATAGTTGTTGACTGCGCCGGTTGCCGATCCAATGTTCGGAGCTGGAAGGTAGTTGTCCTGAAAAGCCCTCGCGACCGAGCTGATGCGCGAACCCGGGATAGTGTTATTCGGAAAAGGCAGACCGGTTTGCGGATCGATGATGGTGGAGGAAAAGACACCGGAACGCCAAGCCCCCGTCGGCACACTCGCGCGCGTCTGGTAGCCCAGCGGAATCTTCTGCGCAAACCATTGGCCGTAGAAAAAGGTGCGATCGCGCCAGATGTAGCCCCCGCCTTCAAGATTCCATTCATGCTGCAGGTAGGGAATCTTCTTGGTATCGAAGTAGCCGCGTGCATTGAAGACCGAGTCATAGATGCGATAGCTGGCACTGCCGTGGAACGCGTTAGTGCCGCGCTTGGTCACGAGATTGATCTGCACAGGCACAGCGCTCTCAGCCGGAGCATTGAAGAGCGAGGCCGAGACCTGTTCGAAGAAGTTGGCGTTGTTGCTCTGGTTGCCCTGAAGATCGTTGGCAATACCGTCGAATGTCTGCGACTGCTGCTGCTGTGTCTGACCGTTCGCAATCGGCGATCCCTTGCCACCCTGCACACCGGAAAGCGTCGTCAGCATGGAGTAGGTCGACGGATAGATGGTGACCTGCGGCGATTCGTCATGCTGCTTCGCGGTAAACAAGCCGGCGAGCGTCGATGATTCCGTCGAGATGACAGCTGCTCCCGCTGACACAGTGACCTCGTCCGTCGTCGCGCCAAGGGCGAGCGATGGATTGACGCGGCGCACCTGTCCGCTGTCGAGGATGATGTTCCGCGCTACAAATTGCTTGAAGCCTGAGAGGCTGCAACGAAGCTCGTAGGTTCCAGGCTTCAGCTCGTTGAGCTCGAAGTCTCCATTGTCGTTCGACGTCGCCGCGCGCACTCTTTGACCGGTCACCGGCTCGTAGAGTTCGAGTTGAGCGTTCGCCACAACACTGCCGGTCGCATCCATCACGGTGCCACGTAAGGTTGCGTTCACCGTCTGGGACCATCCCGACAGGGTGGATCCAAAAAGCAGAGGAGCAAGAAGGAGGAGCCGGAGAACGAACCATTTGCCCGAAGGCCGGGAAGTATCGCAAAGACGGGGGAAAGCGTTGCGACAAAACATGGACATGACCTCTCTCAAGAAAAAGTCTTTCCGACGTGTTGGGAAAGTATTGATTACGTTTTGCTTCTTAAGCAACTGTTTTAATTATTTTTTGTTCCCTTACTAATTCTTTTAAATGCTTTTTATTGAAAAAGGCTCCAAAAGAATGCAAGAGCCGCTATCCCTTCTGAACCAATGCCTCTGCTAGGCTCGTCAGCATGGGTGCGTGGCTACTGCACAAACTGGCCTGGGCGTTGGGCATCGGAGCCGTCGCCACCATGGTGCTGTACATGGGTGACTGGGCCGTGTGGCGTATCCGGGTTGCGCGAGGCGGCGGGATGGACGAGGTGCAGCGCACCGAAGTCCAGGTCGCTTCCTTGAAGGGCAACAAACTGGAGTACTACTATGGCGGCCAATGGATGGCCGCCTGCAGCCGGTCCATCTTCCCGCAGGCCGGCGAAGGCGCCTGCTGGTGGATCGAACGCCATCGAGAGGTCATCAAACGCTACTAGCGTGACGGCGGACACCGATTTATTCCCGCCACCTGGGCCACGATCAACATCGAGGTAAACCGCATGACCCTGTCCGTTCGTAGCATTGCCCGAGAGTCTATCGGCTGGTCCATCGCCCTGAGCGTCCTGATGATCCTCGTCGGCCTCTTCGCCATCATCGCCCCATTGGCCGCGGGCGTGGCCGTCACCACCGTGATCGGTTGGCTTCTGCTGCTCAGCGGAGCCACCCATGTCTGGTTCGCCTGGCATGTGCGCAGTGCCGGAGCCGTCGTATGGGAAGCACTCGTGGCGCTGGCCTACTTCTTCGGCGGCATCTACCTGCTGCTGCATCCGCTCGCCGGACTCGTCAGCCTGACACTCATCCTCTCAGCCTATCTGCTGATAAAGGGCGTCGTAGAACTGGTAGGAGGCTTCGGCCTTCGCGGCATGCCGGGCGGCGGCTGGATGCTGCTCGACGGCGCCTTCTCCATCGTGGTGGCGCTGATGATCTGGGCCCACCTGCCCAGCTCCGCTGCCTGGGTTCCGGGATCGCTGGTAGGCATCGCCATCCTCTTCAGCGGCCTCTCCCGCCTGCTCCTCTCACTCGCCGCGCGGCGAGTCGTGGCCGCTCTGCCATAACTGCAATGCGCCTCTTCATCGGCCTGCCCATCGCTGACGAAACCAGGGCAGCACTGCGCTCTGTCGTAGAGAAGCTCCGCACAACGATCGATCCACGAATAGGAAAGATCCGCTGGACCCATCCCGAAGGCTGGCACATCACTCTACAGTTCCTCGGCAACTGCAATGAGCAGCAGTACGACTGCCTGGTCCGCGCATTACGTTTCGTACAAATGCATCCGTTTCAAATTGAGGTCGACGGCCTGGACACCTTCGAACGTGCTGGCGTTCTATTTGCAGGAGTGCGCTTGGATGAAAACCTCGCTAGCCTTCAACATCAGGTGGCAAGAGAAACCACTACCTGCGGCTTCGCCCCTGACGAACGGCCATACCATCCGCACATTACCTTGGCGCGCACACCGCGAGGAGCAAGAGTCCCGCCCCAACAGTTAATGAAGTCAAACTCCTCCGCATATCTCGTAGAGAACTTTTGCCTTTATGAAAGCGTGTCGGGAGTGAATGGCCCACAGTATCCGGTAAAGGCCCAGTTTCCCAACCAAGAGAAATGCGGTTCGAGCTAACGCTCGAATCTCCCACATAAGCTACGCGTATGTGGGGCACCCGGACCTTCCCTACCTCAGAATTGGGACATTCATAGGAACCTACTCCACCGTCACACTCTTCGCCAGATTCCTCGGCTGGTCCACATCGCACCCTCTCCTGACAGCGATGTGATACGCCAACAACTGCAGCGGCACTGTCTCCAGAATCGGCAACAACAGCTCCGGAGCCGCCGGGACATGCAGCGTATGCTCCACCAGTTTGCTGATCTCGTGGTCGCCTTCGGTCGCAATTGCGATCACGCGGCCTGAGCGCGCCGTGACCTCCTGAATATTCGAGAGCGTCTTCTCATATTTCAGCACCGACTGCGGGTCCGTCGGGTCCTGCGTCGCGATCACCACCACCGGCAGGCTCTCATCGATCAGCGCGTTCGGCCCATGCTTCATCTCGCCCGCCGGATAGCCCTCGGCGTGAATGTAAGAGATCTCCTTCAGCTTCAGAGCGCCTTCCAACGCGATGGGGTAATGAATACCGCGGCCCAGGAAGAGGAAGTCACGCGCATTGGAGAATGACTTCGCCAGGTTCGCGCAGGCGTCATCCACCGAGCGCAGCACCTCCTCCACCTTGCCCGGAATCTTCGAAAGCTCCGTCACCAGGTGCAGACTCTGCTCTGCCGCCGCCGTGCCGCGCTGTTGCGCCAGATACAGCGCCAGCGTAAACAGCGCCGTGAGCTGCGCAGTAAAGGCCTTCGTCGAGGCAACACCGATCTCCGGCCCTGCGTTCGTGGTGATGGTCCCATGCGCCTCACGTGTAATCGCCGCGCCCACCACATTGCAGATGGCCAGCGTTGGGATTCCAAGCGAGATCATCTCGCGCTGTGCCGCAATCGTGTCGGCCGTCTCGCCCGACTGCGTGATCAGCAGACCGATCTCATTCGGGCTGGCGATCGGGGAGCGGTAGCGATACTCACTGGCATAATCGACCTCGACCGGCAGACGCGCCAGCCGCTCAATCATGAACTTGCCTGCAAGCGCCGCATGCCACGAGGTTCCACAGGCAGCAATCGTAAGCTGCGTCGCCCGGCGGAACTCCTCCGGCCCCAGCTTCAAGTCGGGCAGAAAGACCTGGCCACTGTCGAGCGAGACGCGCCCCAACGTGGTGTCGCGGATGGCGCGCGGCTGCTCATTGATCTCCTTCAGCATGAAGTGCTTGTAGCCGCCCTTCTCTGCCTGGATGGGATCCCACAGAATGCGTTGCGGCGTGCGATGCACCACACTTCCATCAAAGTCGGTAAACCGCGCGCCTGCAGGTGTAAGCACCGCCAGGTCACCGTCAGCCAGATACACAATGTCACGCGTGTGATGCAGAATGCCGGGCACATCCGAGGCGAGGAAATACTCCCCATCGCCAATACCGATCACCGCCGGAGGTCCGCTACGAGCAGCGATCAGCGTGTCCGGCGCATTGGCCGAGAGCACACCGATGGCGAAGGCTCCGGTCAGGCGCTTGACCGCCCGCCGCACAGCAACCCCCAGCGCCTCGGCGCCCTTATCTTCCGTAGCCTTTAGTTCTTCTTCAATCAGGTGAGCGATGATCTCGGTATCGGTCTCGGTGACGAAGCGATGTCCTTTGGCCGTGAGCTCCTGCTTGAGCTGCAGATAGTTCTCAACGATGCCGTTGTGCACCACCACCAGCGTTCCGCTGCAGTCGCGGTGAGGATGGGCATTCTCCTCAGTCGGACGCCCATGGGTCGCCCAGCGTGTGTGCCCAATACCGTAGTTGCCGTGCAGCGGCTGGCCGGCGATCACCGACTCCAGATTGCGCAGCTTCCCCGGAGCCCGGCGAAGCTCCAGCCCGGAGGCGGAACCGGCAACAGCAATTCCTGCTGAGTCATAGCCGCGATACTCCAGGCGGCGAAGACCTTCAATGATGACGGGAACAACAGGTTTGGGTCCGATGTATCCAACGATGCCACACATGTCCACCAGTGTAAGATGGGACGCCCCGGTTGAAGATCAAGAACAAGTACCGCCCTGAGATTTCCCTCTATGCACGGATTTCCAGATGTTCAGGCTGGAACCATTTCAGCTAATAACCCGCGAGAACCTCTTCATAACCTGAGAAAATATCCTCTGGATCAGGCGAACAATACGCCTTCCATATCCGTATCCCTTTTGGCTCCCACCCGGGAGCCGTCCCCTTTCGTGTTTAAGGAGTCCATCTATGTTGCGAATCACACGATGCCTCGTGCTTTTAGCCTTGGTTTCATTTATCTGCGGAGGTCTCCGCGCCCAGCAGGGCCAGGATTTGGCCTCTCTGGCCGGTGTAGTCACTGACGCTTCCGGCGCCGTCATCCCCGGAGTCACCGTCACCTTGAAGAACCCGCTTACTGGAGTTGTCTATACGGCAACCACCAATAAGGAAGGCTTCTACCGCATTCCAGCCGTCGTTCCCGCCCAGACCTATGAGGTAACCTTCACCGCCACGGGCTTCTCCGATGCGCGTTTCACCAACGTGCCGCTTCTGGTCGCCTCCGCGCGCACCCAGAACGCCCAGTTGAAGGCCGGCGAAGCCGTCGCCATTGAGGTTTCAGTCGAGGGCCAACGGAACACCATCAATACCATCGATGCGACCATCGGCAATAACCTCGACATTCGGGCAGTTGACGAACTCCCGACTCTGAGTCGCCTCTCACCCGCCAGCTTATTCACGCTCCAACCGGGTGTGAGCAGCGTCAACGGTTTGACCATCTCGGCAGCGGGCGCCCGCACCGACCAGAACACCATGACCATTGACGGTCTGGACGTCAATGACATTGCAGCCGGCGGCAGCACCACCATCGTTGGTAACGCACCGGTA
>JABFXN010000167.1 GCA_013361705.1 Acidobacteriaceae bacterium | reverse complement strand
GATCAGCGCCGTCTGGCGAAGCTTCGCAGTGGTGATTCCCGGGACACGGATATCGATTGCCTTTGCCAGCACATGCTGCGAGTTCTTCGCCACGCCTGTGTTCGCGCTGCGGCCGCGGAGGAAGTTGTTGCTCCAGGGTGTGCGATAGCCGCAGACGATATCGATCACGTTGTTGGGCCGTCCAAGCCGGGCAAGCAGCGTATGCAGCACGTCAAACTCTTTCGGGTCGTAGTGGGCAACATCACCTGTGCGGTGGTCTCGCAGAAAACTGTTCAGCTTCGCGATGCCTGAGGGGACATACTCGTTGCCGATCTTGTAGACCACATCGATGTCCTCGCCCGTATGCAGATGATGCAGACGCAAGCGGTATTGCTCGAGAGGGCGGCTTGGAACCGGCTTTATGCCGGTGGGGATGTCGTTGGCGTGCGCCGCAGTGCGGGCGCCAAAGAGCGTCAGGAGGAGGGCGCTAAATACGGCACCGCAAGCCAGACGGCGAAACTGCATGAAATGTCTCCGAATGAAGAATGGCGATTCGCAAATCGCAATCGGGATTTGGGCTTGCTCTTCCTCTAAGTATACGCCGCTCTGAGCCTCTCGGTGACCTCAACGGCCGGCATCTCGCGGATCAAAACCATTTTGGATCGGCTCGTCTGGCCGCTCTTCAACACTATTCGGTTTTGAGGAAGTCCCAGTATTTCAGCAAGATAGCGCAATAAAGCTTCGTTGGCTTTGCCATCTACGGGAGGCGTCGTCAATGCGATTTTTAGAGCCCCGTCGTGCTCGCCGGTAATGGCGTTGCGCCGAGCTCCGGGGTGCAGGCGGACCGGAAGCAGGCAATCCTCGCCATTCTGTTGCACTCGCAGGCTCATGGCTGCGAGTACTCCCGCTCACCGAAGATGGCTGTTCCCACACGAACGCAGGTGGAGCCCTCTTCGATGGCTACGGTGTAGTCATGCGACATCCCCATGGAGAGCTGAGTGAGGGTGGCGATCCTGGTCTGTGCCTGGTCGCGCAGCTCACGCAGACGGCGGAAGTAAGGGCGTGCCTCCTCGCCCTGAGCATCCAGCGGAGGCACGGTCATCAGGCCGACCGGCACCACAGATGTAAGCGCAGGCAGCGCCTCCAGCAAGGCAGGTAGTTCCTCCGGAGCCATGCCGTGCTTTGACTCTTCATGCGAGAGCTTGATCTCGAGCAGGATCGGAAGCTTGTGCCCAAGCGCCTGCGCGGCCGTGTCGAGCCGTTGCGCGATACGTAGCGAGTCGACGGCCTCAATCGTATGAAACAGTCCCGCGGCCTTATTGGTCTTGTTCGATTGCAGGGGGCCTATGAGATGCATCTCCAGGCCGGGCAGGGAGAGCTGCGCGGACTTTGCCTCCCACTCCTGCACACGATTCTCGCCGAAGAGCCTCTGTCCCGCGGCATAGGCCTCTTCGATCGCCGATGCGGGATGCGTCTTCGAAACCGCCATCAGGGCAACATCGGCTTCGTTTCTGCCGGCCTTGGCGCAGGCTGCGGCGATCTGTTCGCGGACGCGCTCCAGGTTCTCTACGATGGACATATCTCTAGTTTTGCATCTGAGGAAGATATGTGGACGATTCTGCTTCTCATTGGTTCGAACATCTTTATGACTATCGCCTGGTATGGCCACCTGAAGCACCGCGATGCCGCGCTATGGAAGGTGATTCTCATAAGCTGGGCAATTGCTTTTTTTGAGTACTGCCTGCAGGTTCCAGCTAACCGCATCGGCGCCGGCAAGTTCTCTCCGGAACAGCTCAAGGTACTGCAGGAGGTCATCACCATGTCGGTCTTCGGTGTCTTCGCCGTGCTGTATTTCGGCGAGAGGCTGCGCTGGAACTACTTCGCCGCCTTCGGATGTCTGGTAGGCGCCGCCTTTTTCATGTTCCACCGCTTCTAATGTTGGGCAGCACAAATGGTGCAATATGCGTCTTATGAGGTCGCAGGGAGGTAGAAGATGACCTACATGACACGCGCTGCGGTATTGGGGTGTGCCCTGAGCCTAGGCTTGGCCGGCCTGGCTCAGGAGACCAGCCAGCCAACCCGCCAGGAAGCCAATAAACAGGAGCAGAAGCAGCTCAAGAAGGAAGCCAAGGCCGAGAAGGCCCAGTCAAAGGCAGATAAGGCCAAGCGGAAGCAGCTGGATTCCAGCGAACAAAAGAAAGCCGACAAGGCCCAGGACAAGGCCGATAGGAAGGCCACGGAAGCAGGAATGCCACCGAAGTAGTTCCTGGTTGCCGGTTGAAAACGAAAGCGGATCGAGCTTAGCTCGATCCGCTTTTGGCTGTCATGGCTACCAATACACTGGGTGCCCCATCCACCGCACATCGGGGTCCCCGGCGAACTCGTTCGCGGGGGTGATATCGCGATGGGTGGGTAAGGAACACCCAAAATTCTATTGTTCCTGCAACCGTTCCCGAGCCGTATTCAACCGTCCTATCGCAGGCACATGCTGTCCAGCACTGGCGAGACCGAAGCGTGGCATATCCGAATAAATCGCTTCGTACTGTCCGGCCTTGACCAGATAGGTCTCGTGAAAAACACCCACAGCTCCGCTCTTCACCACACGGCGATTGAATTCGGCCCACGCCGGCAGGTGTTCATGATTGCGGGCATGGGCATAGGCATGAAGTTGGTCGAAGGACCGCCAGTACTGGACCGTCATCACCACCCGCCAGCCGAGGAAGATTTCGTGCCGGAGAAAACCGAGCTCGGGCTGGCGATAGAGCTCCTTCAGCATGCGCGGCATCGTCTGCGTGACCGGCATCCATTTGTGCACAGCCGATAGCGAGTTGATGCGCATGCCGATCAGAAAGACGACGAAATCGCCTTCGATCTGCGCGGTATAGCGTCCCGTTTGTATCGCCATGCCTACTCTGCCCTCCATTGAAGTACGACACCGAATCCATCTGGATCACGCATGCTGAGCTGCCGCATGCCGTACCAGGCTGTCTGCGGAGGTTTGCAGGGCACGCCCTTTGCCTTTAGCTCTTCATAGGCGCCATCCACATCCGGACAGCCAAGATAGAGTGTCGTGTCCTGGTGTGCCGCAATGCGCATTGGGTTTTCGAGGTCGGGCCGTTGGCCTTCGTCGTAAGCGGTGTTCAGCATCAACTCCGCATCACTGCGCTTGAGCCATGCCCAGTGAAAGAGCTCTACGCCGTCTTCGACCGCGTAGGTCGCGGAACGCTGATGGATCTCAAAGCCGAGGTTGTCGCAGTAGAACCGCACCGACCGCGGCATATCGAAGACTCCTAGAAGCGGACAAAGGCCGCGAATCTCCATGAGGGGACCTCCGTAGAGCATTTTCCCTGCAGGTGTAGAGTAGGGCATCCGCATCTATAGGCGTTTTCCGCAATGAAAACGCCGCTACACTCCTCTTCCGGGATACCCGGCAACAGGGAAAATGCTCTAAAGGTGCCGACAGGATATCGCGGCCTTATGAACTACGTTTGGTAATTACCGTCCGTGCTCTTCGAGAAACTTCTCAACTTCCAGCGCGGCCATGCAACCGGTTCCCGCAGCCGTAATTGCCTGGCGGTAGCGGCGGTCCTGCACGTCACCGGAGGCGAAGACGCCGGGAACGATCTGTCCGTTCAGGGTGCAGAAGACGTTGTTCACGGTCTTGATGTAGCCGTCGTCGTCCAGGTCGATCTGGTGGCGAAACGCCTTCGCATTAGGCTCATGGCCTATGCCAAGGAACAGGCCCGACAAGGGCACATGCTCTACGACGTTGGTCTTGATGTTCCGCAGTTTTAGACCCTTGACGTCCTTCTCTTCCACGCCCAGAACCTCGTCCACTACCGTACTGGTGCGGAAGACGATGTTCGGGTGAGCCATGGCGCGCTCCAGCATGATCTTGCTGGCACGGAAGTTTTCACTACGGTTGATCAGCGTGACCTTGGTGGCGAAGCGGGTGAGGAAGAGGGCCTCTTCCATAGCGGAGTCGCCGCCACCTACCACCGCGATCTCCTTGCCGGAAAAGAAGAAGCCGTCGCAGGTAGCGCAGCTAGAGACGCCGTGACCGATCAGAGCCTGTTCGCTGGGAATACCCAGCCAGCGGGCCGAAGCGCCGGACGCGATGATCAGCGTGCGGGTGTGGATCGTCTCCTTGCCCAGGTTCAGCTCGAAGGGGCGCTTTGAGAGATCGACCGAGACCAGGTGAGCCATCTTGAGCTCCGCGCCGAAACGCGTCGCCTGCTGCTTCATGTTCTCAATCAGCTCGGGTCCCTGTACGCCCTGAGGCCAGCCGGGGAAGTTCTCGACCAGCGTGGTGATGGAAAGCTGTCCGCCAGGCTCATGACCCTCCAGAACGAGAGGCTTCAGGTTGGCACGGGCGGTATAGATGGCAGCCGTCAGGCCGGAGCAGCCGGAACCGAGGATGACTGTGTCGCGGGTTGTATGGTCGGACATGGCTAAGGTTTGATTGTAAACGGCCTCCCGAAGATTCAAACCGGCCCGCTCTCCGCAAAGGCCAGGTTTCAGAGCGACAATAGACCCATGGCGAATCTTGTACTTGTCTATGGAATGCGACTTCTGCCCGCCGATGAGATCTCCTCTATCGGCGATGCCCCCATCGAGCTGAAGAATGGCAACGAGGCCCGGGTGACCATGCATCTGCTGGAAGGCTCTCGGGAACAGATTGAGGCCCAATTGAAGCAGAGCCTGGACGCGTTCTTCGACTTCTATCCCGAAATCTAGTGCTCCAGTTCAGGGGTTCACCGGCCCCTACTTTTGATCTCGGGACAGGCGGGAATTGGATGAGCCGGTAGCACAACCTGTCGCATCGTATGGTTTGGAGAGTTTTTCCTGTTGCCGGGTATTCCGGAAGCGCATGCGACGGCGTTTTCATTGCGGAAAACGCCATAGGATGCGAAGCCCTACACTACACCCGCAGGGGAAATGCTCCATGGGGGTATAAATGGCCGAACGGAAGCGGGTCGTCATTCTGGGAGCAGGATTCGCCGGTTTACGTGCAGCGCAAACCCTGGCGAAGCAGGCGATTGATATCACTATCGTCGATCGCCGTAATCACCACACCTTTCAGCCACTGCTCTATCAGGTAGCTCTGGCAGTCCTGAATCCTTCCGATATCGCACAGCCAATCCGTGCGGTCTTCCGGCATCATGCCAATGTCGAGGTGCTGATGGACGAAGCCATCAGCTTCGATACCGACCGCAAACGGGTCGACCTTCGATCGGGTGCGCAGCTCACTTACGACTATCTGATCGTCGCCACTGGATCGACGCACTCTTACTTCGGACGGGATGAGTGGTGCAAGCTGGCTCCCGGTCTCAAGACGATCGAAGACGCTGTGGAGATCCGCCGGCGGGTGCTGCTGGCCTTCGAACTCGCCGAGCGCGAGATGCTCGAAAAAGGCACGCACCCGGAGCTGAACTTCGTCATCATCGGTGGGGGACCGACCGGCGTGGAACTTGCCGGCGCCATCTCTGATATAGCCAAGTTATACATGCGTCGTGACTTCCGCCACATCGATCCATCACAGGCCAAGGTTCTGATCCTGGAGGGCTCGCCCAGTATTCTGGCGGCGTACCCGGAGGATCTTCGCGAGAGCGCTGTCCGTCAGCTCAACGACCTTGGAGTTCAGGTCCTGACCGGGCAGCACGTCACCGATGTCCAGCCGGGGTACGTGATTCTGGGCACCGGACCGGACGCAAGGCGGATCGATACGGTCGTGACCCTATGGGCTGCAGGCGTGCAAGCCTCACCGCTCGGGAAGCTGCTTAAGGTGGAGATCGACCGGCGTGGCTGCGTGCTGGTGGACCAGTTCCTCAACCCAAAGAACCATCCGGAGATCTTCATCTGCGGCGACCTTGCGCACGTGGAGCAGGATGGGCGTCAGGTTCCTGGTACCGCGCAGCCAGCCATGCAGATGGGCGTCCATGCCGGAAAGCTCATCCTCGCTGATCTCAACGGGGAGAAGCGTACTCCGTTCCATTACTTTGATAAGGGCGACATGGCCACTATCGGCCGTAAGGCGGCGATCGCCAAGGTGATCTGGCCTTTCAAGGCGCACATGTCTGGTTTTCCTGCGTGGATCGTCTGGTTGGTGATCCACATCAGCTTCCTCATCAACTTCCGCAGCCGGCTCTCAGTCTTCCGCCAGTGGGCGTACACCTATCTCTTCTTCAAGGATGGCGCACGACTGATTGTCGGCTCACAGAACCTGCCAGGATGGAATGAGCAGCAGGTCGAAGAGAAGCTCGACCTCAATGCTCCGGAACTCACCGCAAAACGATAGGAGCATTTCTGCTGTATGTGTAGTGCAGGGCGTTTTCCTCAATGAAAACGCCGCTGCACGCTCTTTCCGGGATACCCAGTAACAGGAGAAATGCTCTAGGAGAAGTCATGGCACACGCGAAGCTGCTCATGCTGGTTGGCGATTACGTTGAGGACTATGAAGTCATGGTTCCGTTTCAGACTCTGCAGGTGCTAGGACACACCGTCGATGCCGTTTGCCCAAAGAAGAGCAAAGGCGAGTTTGTCCGCACGGCGATTCACGACTTCGAAGGCGACCAGACCTATAGCGAGAAACGCGGCCACAACTTCGTGCTGAACGCCACCTTCGCAGAGGTGGACCCTGCGCGGTATGACGGCCTCGTGATCCCAGGTGGCCGGTCGCCGGAGTATCTACGAACGGATGAAGACGTACTGAAAGCCGTTCGCCACTTCTTTGAGGCGGATAAACCGGTAGCGGCTGTCTGTCACGGTCCGCAGATTCTTGCCGCGGCGGGCGTGCTGCAAGGGAAAAAGATCAGTGCGTATCCGGCGTGTGCATCAGAGATAAAGCTGGCCGGTGGATCGTATCAGCCAATCGGTATGACCGAGGCGGTTGTGGATGGAAAGCTGGTGACAGCTCCCGCGTGGCCAGCGCATCCTGCGTGGATCTCAAGCTTCGAAAGCGTACTGCAGAAGTATCTCGTTTCTTGAACGCCTGCAGCCCTAAGGGACAGACACGTCACAACAGAGCGGGTCCGCGAAGGATGCCGGAGCATCCTCCGCGGGATCTTGGAGAGAGAAAGCAGCTACTGCCTTGCTTACGCCATCTTCCGGCGTCCGCTCGCAAGCTCACGGACGTGATTCATGAAGATGGAGCGCTGCAGGCTGTCCAACTGGCTGACGTAGCCGGCGATCTCTGCCAGGAAGGGGTCAGCCATCAGCACAGCAGCCTCATCGCCGCGGCGAGAGCGCGAATCACGCAGCAGCGCCGAGATATCGACCTGCAACGCGTTAGCGAGCCGCTCCAGCGAACCGAGCGTCGGCATTGCCTTGCCATTCTCAATCTTTGAGATGTAGGTACGCGGCACGTTCATGCGCGTCGCCAACTGGCGCTGCGACAGGTTGCGGACGCGGCGCAGATCACGCACAGCGGTAGCTACCTGCAGCGAGCCTTCCTGGGCCGGCTGCGGCGGAACGATTGCTAGGGGAGCTGGTGCTACCTCTGGCTCATCAGCCTCAAGCGGCTTGTGGCAGCGGCGGCACAGCGCATTTGCCGTCCGGAACTGAACCAGACTGCAGTGATCGCAACGAAGAACTTCCCGTTGTTCGACGGGAGCCATCATGGTTGCCATATTCAATTTGTCGCGAAGTCGCCAGAGCAAGGGACCCGCCCACCCGTCAATGCCTGGACGGCGTGGATGTGCCTAGATTGACACCCGGTTACTGCTTAGTCAAGGGGAATCCCGGTGATTATTAGCTAAAACAGGGAGAAACCCCGAAAAAGAACCAAGAGAGTAACTTGTTTCTACAATGAGAGTAAGCACCTGAGGAAAAACAGGCAGTTTTCCTCCGGCTCCAGCCGTAACGAAGGACCCGGTTTTCAGATGGGAGGCAAAGTTCTTTACCATGTCTCACATGAACCCATATACCCGAGATCGCGCATGGGAAGTATTGAAGGAGTGGACCGAGTCTGCCAGCCTGATCAAGCATGCACTTGCCGTGGAGGCCTGCACAGAGTTCTACGGGGCCCGCGAGGCGGAACGGCTGGGCTTAAGCGGAAATGAGGCCGCCGAGTTCACAGAGAAATATGCCATCGCCGGCCTGCTGCACGACTTCGACTACGACCGGCATCCATCGCTCGAAGAACATCCCTTCGTCGGTGAGAAAGTGCTGGCGGAACAAGGCTGGCCTGAAGAGATCCGCCGCGCCATTTTGTCCCACGCGGACTACAGCGGCGTGCCGCGAGAGACCCACCTGGAGCGCGCTCTCTTCGCCTGTGACGAACTGGCAGGCTTTCTAACTGCGTGTGCCTTGGTGAAGCCAAGCAAGTCGATCTTTGAGGTCGAGGTCGCAGGCGTAAAGAAGAAGATGAAAGACAAAGCCTTCGCCCGCGCCGTGAAACGGGAAGACATGACACTCGGCGCCGAGCTGCTGGCCATTCCTCTCGACGATCACATCAGCAACTGCCTGGCGGCCCTGCAGGCACGAGCAGAAGAGCTGGGCCTGAAGGGAACTGCGGCTTAAGGACGCAGCGTTCATCGTTTTGAATAGCCCATACCTGGGGTGCCCCACATACGCGAAGCTTAGGTGGGAGTATCGAGCGAAGCTCGATCCGCTTTACGAAAGATTCCTTACGGGAGACTGAAGGAAATGGACACGACGAATGGGCAGGACTCCGCGGGCTACGAAAGCACGCGAAATTGAGCGCGGCTGGGCTTGTGGCATTTTCTTCGTGCTCTTGGTCATGGAATTGGTTCGGTGGCCGAAGACTGATCGAAGCCTGGTTCTGCTCCGCCTGATCATGTACATCGCGGTCGTACTTGCAGCGACGCATTGAGCAAGCTCAGTTTCGCTGTCCCGCCTGCGGAGGCTCATACGCGACCTTCTGGTCTGTTTCGACACGCCAATGCCGCACGTGCAATGCCGTGCCGCCGAGGCTCCGTGCTTGAAATGGAAAAGCATTGGGTCTCGCGGCGTACAAAGATTGTTTTTGCGCTAGCCTTCTTGTCTGGTACGTTTACCGCATATCGCGTGCGGACGAGAGTGACAAACTGCAAGCCCGCAGCGATCCGGAATGTAGAGGAGCAGAAGCTACAGCTGCCAAAATTTCCCCAGCCATGCGCAGGCGATCATGCGCTCTCGGTCTTCGAGAGGTTTGTTTTTATGCTGTTCGTCGCTTCGTCTGCGGGAACGACATCGTCATTTAGTCGAGATTGGTTCGTCTATAACCGGATTAGGGCGCTCTCTAATAG
>JABFXN010000270.1 GCA_013361705.1 Acidobacteriaceae bacterium | reverse complement strand
CGTGAAGGCACTCATCCGAATATTCGGCTGAGGCCTGCAAGTAAAGGGGTGAAATCGTGAATCGACTGGTGAGATTCTATGCGCCAGCGATTACTTTCTGTCTCTTTGCGAGTCTTGCTGCCGCCGGCGTATCAGAAGAAGCTCGCACTTCCATTGATCATGTAATTGGTCACAAGGGCACTTACATACCCGAAGAAGACGTTTACAAAATCATGCTTCCCAGAGAGGCGGCGACCATTGTTCAGGATTATCAACGGCTCTCCCCAAATCTCGGCCTAAATTCTTGGGCGGCGTTTATCTCTGGCGTTCATCACGAGGCAGTGCTTACGGGCCAATTTCTTCTGTTGGACGATGAAGTAAATCCTGCTTTGGACGCTGTCCTTGCGGCCGGCTTGGATGTGACTCGCCTCGCCGCCTCCTGTTCCTTTGACGGGCCGCACCTTTACACGCTCGACGTCACGGGCCTCAGCTCGTTTCCAACACTTGCCCCCGCGTTTCGCAGGGTCTTGGATGCTATTCAGCGTGTCCGAAGAACGGCGGCTATGTCACGAAAGCGCGCGGCGAGACCCACAATTCCTCTTGACAGCGCAATTAATCCTGGTCCACTCGATGCCGTCCTTTCCATGAATGGAACAGTAACGGCCGGCGTGTATAAGGCAGCGATTGGGACCAGGAGGTTGCTGAACGGCGAGTTCGTCGGGCGGGAAATGGGCATGAGCACATGGGTTTCCGTAGCAGCCACGAATGATCACGCGCTCGCCCAGGGAGAATTCGTCGAGAGCCCCAATGGGCTGAGAAAGCTCCTGACAGCGCTTCGCGCCCAAGGCATGAATATCGCTTCCATTCGAAATCACACGCTTGGCGAACATCCGCAATCTGTGTTCGTACGTTTCTGGGGCGAAGGAACTGCCCTTCAACTCGCGAAGGCGGTCCGATACGCGCTCGATGTTCAGGTCGGTGCAGCTTCGCCAGGACCAGGGGAAAAGATATGAAGTGGCGACGCGCGATTCGTGTTCAACGCCTTCTCGTCTTATTCGCGACCATCTCGGCTTACCTATCTGGTCAGACATTAAAGAAAGTGGCGACGATTGACCTGCCGGGCCCAAAAGGCCAACGTTTCGACTATCTCACGATGGACGACGAGGATGGGTATGTGCTTTCTGCGCATCTCGGTCCTGGAATCCTCTATGTGATTGAGGTGCGTACGAACAAGCTGATCAAAGCGATTCCCGGCGTGCCTGGGATCACTGGACTCGAATACGTGCCCGGACTCCGAAAGGTGTACACCTCCGATTGGGGTGAGGAGAAAATCGGTGTTGTAGATCTGCACCGAATGAGCGTTATCAAAAGGCTTCCCACGGCCGCCAAGCCGAATGGCAGTACCTATGCGGCGCCCTACCGGAAAGTCTATGTCTCCGACACCCTCGGCAAAGCAGTAGCGGTCGTGGATGTTGATAAAGATGAAATCGTCAAGACTCTCAGATTCGACAGCGAGACCGGTATGCCGCAGTACGATGTAGTCGCTCGCAAGGTCTACGTGAACCTGCGCAGCACAAACCAAATCGCTGAAATCGATCCTTCGACGGATACTGTTGTGAATCGGTATCCGGTTCAGGGCTGTGAGTTCAATCATGGAATGGCGCTCGACTCTGAATATCACCGTGCCTATCTGCTTTGTGGAAAGAGCAGAACCATGACAGTGTTTGCGTTGGATACGCACCACGCCATCGCTCATCTTTCACTTCCGCCAGGCGCCGATGTGGTTAAATATGATCCGGGCCTGCGACGTATTTATGCTGCCTGCTCCAGCGGCGTCATCGCTGTGTACAAGGAAGACGATGCACAGCATTTTCGGAAGATCGAAGATTTTCCGGTCCAGAAGATGGTGCACAGCCTGGCCGTGGATACCGCCAGTCACCGCGTTTACGCTCCGGAGCAGGAGGAAGATGGCAAGCCCGTGGCTCGCTTGGTCGTGTACGAACCTCTTATAGGGAAGGGAACGAAGTAAATGCGATTACTGCTGACTCTGTTTACATTCACCCTCCTATGTGCGGCACAGTCGAACGAGCCGCTCCGATTAGAGAAAACGATTCCACTCCCTGATGTACAGGGGCGGATCGACCATATGTCGATCGATGTGAAGAACCATCGCCTGTTCATGGCGGCCCTGGGAAACAACACTGTCGAGGTGATCGACACCGAAGAAGGGAAACGTATACACACCATCCCCGGTTTGCATGAGCCACAGGGCGTGCTTTATTTACCAGAAGCGAACCGGCTGTATATCGCCAATGGAGGTGATGGCACACTGCGCATTTTCGATGGAAGCTCTTACGAACTCATCAAGTCCATCAAGCTTGGCGAAGATGCAGACAACGTCCGTTTTGATGCCACCAAGAAACAGGTCTATGTCGGCTATGGAACCGGCGCTTTGGCGGTTATGAATGAGGACGGAACGAAAGTCGCTGAGATAAACTTGGACGCCCATCCCGAGTCGTTTCAGCTTGAGAAGAATGGCCCTCGGCTGTTTGTGAACTTGCCGAAATCGCGAAAGGTGGCGGTGGTGGACCGGACAAAAGGATCAGTTGTTGCAACATGGAGCACCGGAGCAGCGTTTTCAAACTATCCCATGGCTCTCGACGAGCATGATCAGCGGTTGTTCATCGTCTGTCGCCTCCCCGCACGGCTCCTCGTGCTCGATACCAACACTGGAAAGATAATTCAGAAGTTACCTGTGATCGGTGATTCTGACGACGTGTTCTACGATAGCGCCCGCAAGCGGATTTACGCAACAGGTGGCGAAGGAGGAATTTCCGTATACCAACAGGACGACACCGATCACTACAGGGAAACTGCTAAGCTACCTACCGCAAAGGGAGCACGCACGAGTTTTTTTTCCTCCGACCTGAGGCAACTATTCGTTGCCGTGCGACGCCAGGGCGCTGAGCCAGCCTCGATTCGTGTCTATTCCGCGCAGTGACTTTCCGCGATTATTCTCCTGGCAAACGGACCTATGGCCGACATACTGACCATCACCCTTCTGCGCTCCGCACTGCAACACCTGACGAGAGATGGATGGTTGCTTTTGGCCACACGATTCGCGCGACTCTTCGCTTACGGTGCCTTGTCCGTGGTCTTGGTTTTGTACTTGAGCACTGTCGGGGTTAAGTGAATTCCAGACGGGCATCCTGCTTACGCTTACGTTGGTAGGTGACACGCTTGTCTCGCTGTGGCTCACGACCCGAGCGGATCGCGTGGGCCGGCGGCGTGTGCTGTGGATCGGTGCAATATTGATGACGGGTGCGGGCCTCGTTTTCGCCTCGACAGGAAATCTGCTGCTACTCGCCATTGCAGGCACGATCGGAGTCATCTGTGGCTCTCGCAAACACCGAACTGATTGAGATAATGAGGTTTGCAAACATCCCGTAAACTGCTTCGATCCACATTGGACTGGCTCTCCATGGTGTTCGTGGTGCTCTCTTCGCTGCCGAAAGGCCGCTCCGCTTTGCGACTGGAGAACATTGCGCTTCGGCATCAGATTGGAGTTCTTCAGCGCTCGGCCAAGAAGCGCCTCGAATTGAACAACTCAGATCGCCTGTTATGGGTCGGGTTGTCCCGGGTATGAACCGAGTGGCGCTCTGCCCTAGTCATTGTCAAACCCGACACTGTCATTGCCTGGCATCGGAAGGCATTTCGATTGTTTGGACCTGGAAAGTCCGGCGAGGCAAGCCCGGGCGTCCGGCGCTATCACCAGAGGTTCGCGCACTGATCCGCCGCATGAGCCGCGAGAATCCGGGCTGGGGAGCACCCCGCATTCACGGCGAGCTCCTGAAGCTCGGCATCGATATCGGCGAGACCAGTGTGAGTAAGTACCTGGTGTGCAGCCGAAAGCCACCTTCACAGACTTGGCGGACGTTTTTGGACAATCATCTCCAGACCCTCGTGTCCGTTGATTTCTTCACCGTGCCGACAATTCGCTTTCAGATCCAGTATGTCTTCCTAGAGCAGAATTCAGTTTAGTGTACGGGTGAGATAGGCTGAAGGAAAAGGCGGAGGGTAGTATGCAGTACTCCGACGATTTACGGCAGAAACTGGTGGAAGCTTGGGAGGCCGGTCGTGGCACCCAAGCGGAGTTGGCGGAGTGGTTTGGCGTAAGTTTGAGTTGGGTGGAGAAAGTCCTCCGGCGCTGGCGCACGACGGGGCAAACCGTTGCCTGTCCCCACCGGCACGGCCCGCTTCCCTTGGTCTCTCCGACTCGTCTGGAGCACCTGGTCCAGCGACACCCGGCGGCAACGCTGGCCGAGTTAGGACGCCGCTTACAGGTGAGCGCCTCTACCGTGCACCGTGCGCTCGCTCGCTTGGACCTGCCACGTAAAAAAAGACACTCCACGCCAGCGAACGCGATACGCCTCGTGTCGAGGGTTGCGTGCGCGTTGGCGGCAGACGCGCCGTCGTCTGGATGCGCAGCAACTGATCTTTGTCGATGAGAGTGGTTTGAATCTGGCGCTGACACGCCTGTATGCGCGCGCGCCGCGCGGCGTGCGGGCGGTGGGAGCAGTGCCGCAGAACTACGGCCGGAGCCTGACCGTATTAGCTGCCTTGGATTGCCAAGGCATACGGGCCGCCCTGCTGGTACCCGGAGCTACCGATCGAGACGTGTTTCTCAGCTTTGTGCAACAAGTGCTCGGACCGCAACTTCGGCCGGGAGCGATTGTCGTGATGGACAACTTGGCGGCCCACAAAAACCCCGACGTGGCCGAAGCTGTGCAGACAGTAGGCGCACAACTGCGCTATTTGCCGCCGTACTCGCCCGACTACAACCCGATCGAACCAGCCTGGAGCAAAGTGAAAACCTTTCTGCGCGGCATCGGCGCACGCACCCGCCGAACGCTGTCTCGTTCTTTACGGATAGCGATTCGCCAAGTGACCGCACAAGACGCCAAGGCTTGGTTTCGGCATTGTGGCTACCCCGTACACTAACCTCAACTTTGCTCTAGTGCTCGCCCACGAGCGTCGGCGATCGTCCACTTCGCGGTGACAGCGCATCCTGCGGCCGAGTGGACCGCTCACCAGCTCCGGGACGCCTTTCCGTGGGACAGTGCACCGCGATATTTATTGCGGGATCGCGACCGCATTTTCGGCCATGAGTTCGTCAATCAGGTGAAGGCCATAGGAATCCAGCAGGTGTTATCGGCTCCGCGTTCGCCCTGGCAGCGGGCGTATATCGAGCGCCTGATCGGCAGTATTCGACGCGAGTGCCTGGATCACATGATCGTCTTCAACGAACGCAGTTTGAAGCAGCACCTTCTGCTTATTGCGCTTATTACCATCGGACACGCACACATTTGGCGCTCGAGAAGGATTGCCCGGAACCCCGGCGCCGTGCAAGCGCCCGAAGCGGGCCCGATTGTTTCGATTCCGGAGCTTGGTGGTCTCCATCACCGTTATGAGCGCCGGGCGGCCTGAAACACAGAGTCGTACGGTATCAGATCGGACCACATCATCTCTCGATTTGCTTTACTTGACCCGCCGATCTGTGCAAGGTCCCATGTCATGGTCATTTGGAAGAACCGCTGGTTCAAACTGCAGCACCTCACTTCCCCAAAAGGCCCGGCTGAAAAGAATGCCCAATTTGTCACAGGCCTCTTCCCTCCCGTGCTTAAGCTTCCGAGAACGACAGGATCTGAGTCGTTCCGGTAACAAGTTACGAGCCCATGCCAAATCGTTAATTCTGGCAAACCATGATGTTTTGACTACCCACAGGTCTTACGGCCGTGTTTAGAAGAACACCTTGAGCGCCAGCTGAACGATTCTGGGATCGGCCGCGCTGTAGATACCGCCGAAGTTCGCATCGTTCCTAGTTACATTGGGGTCATTGAACTCGGCATGGTTGAATACGTTGAAGAACTCGCCGCGAAGCTGAACGCGAATGTCCTCGTGCGACCTCAGAGGGAAGAAGTTCTTGAGGATCCCGGTATCGACATTGCTACGCCCCGGCCCGCGGAAGGCGCCTTTGCCGACATTTCCATAGGAACCGATTGGCGGCAGCGCGAAGTACGAAGTATTGAGCCAGGGCACGCAAACAGATTTACCGCATCCGGACCGGGAAGCTGAGGCAGCGGTCTTGCCGTAGCTGCTGAGAGGGCCAGTATAGTCGGCGCGATCGTTCCCGAGCGCCGTTTCCGAGCGATCCGTTCCGGCGAGAATGGTCATCGCCTCTCCGCTGAGATAAGTGTAGATCCCTGTCCATTGCCAGCCGCCGAGGATAGTCCGGACCGCGGAATTGGCGCCGGTCAGCTTCGGAAGATCCCAGACGAAAGAGGCCACTACTCGATGTGTGCGGTCCATTCCAGGCGCTGGGCCAGTCTCGAAGTGCCCCCGATTCGGATCGTAGTAGGACATTCCGGATCCCTTGCTCGAGCCCAGGTCGGTTATCCCCCCGTTACTGGCAAGATCGATCTCCATAGCCTTCGAGAACGTATAGTTGGCGAGCAATGTGATGTTACTTAGAGCTCCGTGAGCGACAGAGGGACGCCTCACCACATTCACTTGGAGTGCGTTATAGTCCGACATTCCGGTGTTCAGGTTTTGGTAGATGTCCAGGTACCCTTTGTACGGCCTGCTCGCGTCCGTGCCGACGCCCCTCGCTCTGGGATTGAGATCGGCATCCTGACGGAGATGTATGGCCTTCAGCCCGACGTAAGATATGTTCACCAGCGTGTCGGGCCGCACTTGGCGCTCTATCGTCAAGTTCCAGTCGTAGGTTGTCGGCGTCACCCAGTTTGTCCCTGGCTCTAGGCCGTACACCGACACCAAACCGGTGAACGGCACTCCACCGGCGGGAAGCGAATAGAGTGTATAGCGCAGCGGGAATTGGGCGGCGAAGGCCGGAACGCTTTGTAAAGGATTATTGAATGGGATCAGATTGTTCGTACTGGACGGTTCAGTCAGATCGGTTCGAAGGCTAAAGGGCTGGCTAATGGATGCGTCATTCAGGAACAGACCCGGCAGTCGCGAGGAGTAGAAATATCCTCCTCCAGCCCGAATCACGGTCTTGCCGTTACCCGCGATGTCCCAGGCGACGCCGAGGCGGGGCGCCAGGTTGTTGAGATCTGGGCCTTGACCAGTAGAGGGGAAAGTAAGGCCGTTGTAAGAATCGCCTATGAAGGCCTCGCCCGGAGGCGCCGTGGGAATGACCTTGGATCTCACGCCGGCCGCATACATCGAAGGCCAGAACTGCTCGGTTCGGCCATAGATTTCTTTCATCACGAATTGGGGCTCATAGCGCAACCCCATGGTCAGCGTGAGGTTTCTTCGCGCCTTCCACCGGTCTTCCACGAATAGGCCGATGACGCTCTGCCGCGAGTCCGAATAATCTCCCGAGGTTTGGCTGTACGCATGCATGTGACCCATCACGAAACTCGCTGCACCGAGACCGGTCAAAATATCCGAGAACTGCCAGCTGCCGTTTTCAAGGTCAGTGTTTCGAATGTTCGATTGATCCCGCTCAAAATTCCCGCCGAAGCTGAAGGTCTGCGATCCGTGGTTCCACGTCGCGACATCACGAATTTCATAGGTATTGCGAATGAATCTGCCATCAGTGAAGCTTCCGATGCCGCCCGAGGGCGTCGTAAGATACCCGTTTGTGACACTGAATGCGCGGATCCCGCCCTCTGACTTAGGGAGTTGAGGGACCGTCGCTCCGAAGTCACTAAACTGGGGCACGTTGCCACCTTGGCCGCGATCCGATGCGTTCCGCACGAAGGTGGCGACTAAGTTGTTCACGATAGTCGGAGTGGCGACCCAGGTGTACCCCGCCGTCCAGTTCTGAGGTTGAACCGTGGATCCCGGAACGTCTGTAAGCAGGTTTTTGCCATCGAATCCGGGAGCGTGGACGTAGCGATCCAGATAGAATCTGACATAGAGCTTGTCCTGACCGCCGCGGAGCATCTGATCGACGCGGGCGATGTACTCGTTAAAGTTTTCGCTTGAGGGGAGTCCAAACGTGATACGGCCGTTGGCAGCGGCCTGCGAGATCGGCAGATATTTCGCCATGGCTACGGCGACGGGACTGACCGGAATTTGATTATTGGGGAACGCCAGACCGGTGGTGGGGTCCTTGATCTGGATGACTTTGCCTTGAGGGTTGACAGAGGGATCAGCGACCAAGTAGTTCGAGAAATCTCCGCTCAGATTCGCGGCCGTCGGCAAGATTGTATTGTTCCCATTGCCCTGCGTTCGGATTCGTGTTCCCTGGTAGCCGAAAAAGAAGAACGTGCGGTCTTTTCTGATCGGGCCGCCAATTGTTCCACCAAATTGGTTTCGCTTCAGCGGATCCACAGTAGGTGCGAAGAAGTTGCGAGCGTTGAACTCCCGATTGCGCACAAATTCAAACAGGTCGCCGTGCCAGCTATTAGTGCCCGACTTAGTAACTACGTTCACCACTGCGCCGGCATTGGTTCCATACTGCGTGTCGAAACTGTTCGTCTGCACGCTAAACTCCTGGACCGCGTCGGGGAATGGGAAAGGGTTATTCGTATTACTCATCAGGTCTTCGTTGGTGCCACCGTCCAGGTTGTAGCTAATCTGGTCGGGACGTGCCCCGTTTACCGAGATAGCTTCCGTCCCCGGCACCTGTTTGGTATTACCTTGCGTGGTACCCGCCCCGTTGTTCGAATCTACGCTGCCGGCGACTAACTTTGTAAGGTCAGCCGCATTACGGCCGTTCAAGGGCAACTCCACAACGCGCGAACGCTCAATCACCTGGCTGACGACAGGCGTTTCCGTGTTGACAAGGGTTGAGGTCGCTTCGACTGTGACCGTCTCCTGGGATTGTCCTAATTGCAGATGGATGGGCAAACTGCCGATCTGGTCGGCGAGAAGCGTTACTTCCTGAACGTAAGTCTTGAAACCGGGAGCTTCGACTGACACCCGGTAGGTAGCGGGCGGAAGTGACTGTAATCTGAACTCCCCGTTGTTATTGGTGGTAACGGCACGTTTGAGATCGGTACCAAGCTGAACCGTATTCACAGTGGCGTTGGCAACGGCTGCACCGCTGGGATCAAAAACACTTCCCGTCAACGCGGCGTTCCCGCCCACTTGACAAAATGCACGGCTCGCCAGCAGCGAAACCGCTACGCAAAGTTTGAATAAATTCCGCACGGGACCTCCTCTGCAGCCGGGATGCGGCACCCGCCCGAAGCCGTTCGGGTGTTCACAACAGCTCCCCACGCACTACTTT
>JABFXN010000009.1 GCA_013361705.1 Acidobacteriaceae bacterium | reverse complement strand
GGGGCTGCCTTTGCCCAGGGTGGTGAGGGCGCCCTCTCCGGAACGGTGACGGATCCGACCGGAGCAATCGTTCCGGGTGCGACCGTTGTTGCCCATAACGTTGCTACCGGCGTGGACGCGACACGTACGACTACGGGCGATGGGGTCTATAACGTCGCTCCGCTGGTGCCGGGTACCTATACGCTGACGGTGACTGCAACCGGATTCAACACCTTCCGGCAGGAAAACATTCAGGTCAATGCTCTGGCGAACGTCGGTCTGAACGTTGCGCTCAAGGTAGGCAATCAGGCGGAGACGGTGACGATCACCGATGCGCCGCCGATGATTGAGACAACGAACGCCACGCTTGGCGGAACCATCGACAACAAGCTGTATACGGCGCTGCCGATCATGATCACCGGCCTGCAGCAACGTGACATCACCCAGTTCTCAAACCTGCTGCCGGGTGCGCAGGTTCCTCCGGGAGGCCGCTCATCCATCATTGGCGGAACGGGACAGCGGCTGGGCGAGTTGTATGTCGATGGCTTGCCGATTACGACGCTATCGCAGCAGGGAGATAACCGGCCGGTCTTCAATATCGTGCCTCTGGAGGCGATCGATCAGGTCAAGGTTGTGACATCCGGTTTTTCTGCCGAGTATCAGGGTGCCGGCCTTGAGAACTACAACACTAAGAGCGGAACGAATAAATATCACGGAGCGATCTTCGGATATTTTCGCAATACCATCTTCGATGCCTGGACGTTCAGTAATAAGCCGGGAGCGCCTGGAAATCTGCAGACCGTCGTGGTTAACGGCGTGACGACGAAGGTAAATGGACCAAAAACGCCCGAGCATCAGATCGAGACGGGTTTTGCGATCGGTGGCCCCATCAAGATTCCTCATCTGATCGATGGTCACGACAAGCTTTTCTTCTTTGCGACCTACGACAAATTCCATTCGAGTCAGGGTGCGAACAATACGCCTAGCACTATTCCCACAACGTTGATGCGCCAGGGGAACTTCCAGGAGTTGATTCCGGCGAATGGGACGACAGGAGGTAAAGGCAACTCCTCTAACGTTAACTATCCGATCTACGATCCGACGACGCAGGCCTCGTGCACAGCGCACAACAACAACACACCGTGCCGATATCAATATGGTTATGGCCCAGGAGTCGGTAACGGCACCGCGGTTCTCGTCAGTCCCGGTACAGCAAACATTATTCCTGCCAGCCAGCTTTCACCCATCACGCAGTTTATGCAGAAGTACCTGCCTGCACCGAGTGCGGATGTCACCGGAACGATTGTGAATAACTATGTAGGTGGATTACCTCAGGGATATGATAATTGGCTCTACTCCGGCCGGATTGATTATGTTATCTCGCCAAAACAAACTCTGATTATGGTTGTCACCGGCGGCAATCGTCATGCAATTCCGTATTCAACGACGGCAAGTTCTAACCTTCCGGTTCCATATCTCGCCAGTACGATGTCAACAGTTGCCGGTCATTGGGCATCGCTCGAAGACAATTACGTCATTACTTCGAATCTGGTGAACCAGTTCAAATATGGCTTTATGAACTTCGGTGGACCTCCGGTGAGGAATATCACGCAGGGATATCCGCTTTTTTCCGCAGCTGCCGCCGGGATCAAAGGACTTCCTGCCGGCCAGGCATCTGAGAATTTTCCGAACACGACCTTTTCTGGCAGCAATGCTCCAGCGGCATGGGTTGGCAATACTCCAACCACGACGAACGTTTCCGATACGTATACGCTGAAGGACAATCTGTCGTGGCTGCACAACGTGCACTCGTTCAATTTTGGTTTCCAGTATCAGTGGCTGGAAAACAACTCGAGTGTTGCCGATGGCGCTTCACAGCCCATGACGATGACGTGGAACACGAACGAAACGGCCAATCTTTCCGGTACAAGCTACGCGACGAACACGGGATATTCTTACGCTAGTTATATGATTGGCGCCGTGGGTAGCTCTACTATTACCCAGCAGGCATTCAGTGTTTTAGGCGGCCGTTTTCACCCATGGGCGGCCTATGGCCAAGATGACTGGAGAATCCGCAAGGATCTTACTTTGAATATCGGTCTGCGTTACGACTATCTGCCGACCTACCGCGAGGTACTGGACCGCTGGTCGTTCCTAAACCCCAATATTCAGAATCCAATCACCGGAAATCTTGGCGCGTTGCAGTTTGCGGGAAATCGCGCCGGAGGCCTGCCTGTAAGTTGCAATTGCAGGACGCCGGTAGATACCCATATGACAAACTTTGGACCACGGTTCGGGTTGGCGTGGACTATTCACGATAAGACCGTAGTCCGGGGCGGCTTCGGGGTGTTGTATTCGCACGCCGGCGGAACGGGAGGAGCCGGTGGAGCAGGAACAGGCACCGGCCAGTTCGGCTTTACCTCAGCGGTATCTCTGCAAGACAGCACCGCCGGTCCGGCGTTTTATCTCAACAGCGCCAATTCCAACTGGGGAGGGCCGGGCTATGTGCTGCCGGCGCCAGCGACCATCACGGCTAACAGTCAGACTCTTGGAACCGGGTATTACGTCTGCTCTGGCCAGAGCTTCGCTCCGTGCAATGGCGCCTCAGGAGTTTCGGCCGGGAACGGAAACAGCATCGCTTATCCGGATCAGTATCTGGGAGGCCGCGCTCCTACGTTCAACTTCTGGAACTTCGGCATTCAGCGTGAGGTGACCCAAAACATTACGGTCACCGTGAACTATGTTGGAAGTCAGAGCCACTTCCTTGCTGGCGCGAACAATATCCGTGGTTTGCAGTCGGGGCAGGTACCTGCATCGTATCTGGCTAGTGTTGGCGCGGCCGACTGCAGCCAGACACCTGGTACGACACCCTTCAATTCCTGCTTGAATCTACAGGCGACAACAGCGAACCTTGCGCTTGCAAAGACGCGTAGCGGAGTGGCGCTCACAGCTCCTTACTCCGGCTATACCGCGGCAGCGGCCGTCAACTCGAACGCAACCATCGCCCACATGCTTACCTGGATGCCGCAATATTCCGGTACATCGGATTCATGGGGGAACGTGGCGAATGCCAACTACAACGCCCTTCAGATCAGTGTGGCTCATCGTGCGGCACACGGTCTGACGCTCAATCTTAACTACACCTACTCAAAGAACATCGATGATGCGGGTACTGCCCGTTCAGGCTGGGACCTGCCTGCGGGCGTAACATCGACCGGCCGCGTATGGAAGCAGAATGCGATTGACCGTTCTCTCTCGGTCAATTCACAACCGCAGAACCTGAGCATCTTCGGTGTGTATGAACTGCCCTTCGGTAGGGGAAAGATCGGCGGTAGTAATTTCCTGGTTCGGGCATTGTTGGGTGGATGGCAGACAGGCGACATCTTCCAATATTCCTCAGGTCTTGCTCTAGCTCTTGTTGGCTCCTGCAATACGCAGCAGAACATTGGTCAGGGAACCTGCATGCCCGACTACAACCCGGCATTCAGTGGGTCGGCGCGAACGAATGAAGGATGGGGCAAAGGAATAACTGCGCAAAATATTCTTACCAAACAGTATCTGAAGGGCTACATTGCTACGACAGCATCAGGCGCCGGCTCGGACAGTTCGGCCTGCGGATCCTCAACCGGACCATTTTGCAATGCCGGGAATGCAAAGATTGGCAATCTAACGCGCATCGGGGCATATGGCGTACGTGGTCCCAGCATCTACCGTCTCACTTCGAATGTTCGTCGCACGTTTGACTTCAACGATCGTGTGAAATTCATCTTTGGTGTCGATTGCCAGAATGTCACCAATCACACAACCTTTGGCAATAACGCCGCGAACAACCAGATTGGGGTCAACGTCAACAGCGCGACACTCGGTACGTTGAACTTCGCCAGCGCGGACTCCCGGGCCTTCCAGTTCTCCGGTCGGTTGACCTTCTAAAACTCTCCACCTCTCAATACAGCGGACCGTCTTTCATGGGCGGTCCGCTGTATGTATTTTCAGGACTTTGTTCGCTGAGCGCGGGCCATGCATTCGGCGCGAATTGCCTCGTACCGGCTATGCAGTTCGTTCAATTCCTCGTCACTCAGTGACTCGATGTCCATCATCTCGTTTTCGGCTTTGTCGATGGAATGGATCAATTCATCGAGCTTGAGATTGATGGCTCTGGCGTCGCGATTCTGTGTGTTTTGAATCAGGAAGACCATGATGAAGGTGACGATGGTTGTGCCGGTATTGATGACGAGCTGCCAGGTATCGGCGTAATGGAAGAGGGGGCCGGTGGCCGCCCATCCGGCAATCACCAGTACTGCCGCCAGAAAGGCCCATTTCGATCCCACCCAGGCAGATGCCTTCGCCGAGAACTGCCCAAAGGCATCATTGGTTGTCGAAGGTTTGACATTTGTTAACAATCGACCCGAAGCGTCTGCCTCTGAAATTCTCTGATCCGTAGACATACACAGCCCCACCCGAAGCTACTAAGCAGAGACGTGAAAGTCATGTTCGCGGGTTGCCGGGGGCTTGCGGCGTGAGTCATTCTCGCCAGCCGGGGCATCATACGTCACAGTGGCAAAGCCGCGCTTCAAGCCAAACGGCCATCTACGTGGTCCCGTATCGGCAGCTGCGCCTAAGCCAGTTTCTACATATCAGACAGGACGAAGCGAAAGACATGGAGCATTACAAAAACGTCGTCATTGGAAGTGGTGAGGGCGGTAAGTATCTTGCGTGGCATCTGGCGGCAGCCGGGGAGCAGACGATCGTGATTGAGCGCCGATGGATCGGAGGTTCGTGTCCGAACATCAACTGTCTCCCGGCTAAGAATGAAATATGGAGCGCCAAGGTCGCTGACCTCGTCCACCATGCTGGCGCCTTTGGGATAATGACCGGCCCTACTTCTGTGAACATCGAAGGAGTTCGCAAGCGCAAGCGTGATATGGTCGATGCGCTGGTGGCGATTCATGTGAGCAAGTACCAATCCACCGGCGCTGAATTGGTGATGGGAGAGGCCAAGTTCACGGGCACAAAGACGCTCGAAGTGCGCTTGAACGACGGCGGCACAAGGATGATCGCCGGGGAGCGTATCTTTCTCAATCTTGGAACACATGCGGCGATTCCCGCTGTTCCGGGGCTTCGTGAAGCCTCGCCAATGACGCATATCGAGATCCTTGAGTTAGACCGTCTACCGGGGCACCTCATTGTCATTGGAGGAGGATATGTCGGAATGGAGTTTGCGCAGGCATACCGTCGCTTTGTAAGTGCGGTGACCGTGGTGCAGACTACTCCTCAGATTCTCCCTAAGGACGATCCTGATGTCGCCGAGGAGCTGCGAAAGATCCTCGCTGCAGACGGGATCGACATTGTGACGTCGGCGGAGATCCTGAAAGTTGAAGGAGTATCGGGGGCGGAGGTGCGAGTTATGCTGCGAACGCCTGAAGGAGAGACCGTACGGACTGGAACCCATATTCTGGCCGCGACGGGACGCGTTCCCAACACGGCGAACATCGGACTGGAAGTGGCAGGCGTTGAGACAGACGGTACAGGTTGGCTGAAAGTTAATGACCGGCTGGAGACAACGGCTCCAGGAATCTGGGCGATTGGCGAGGTGGCCGGAAGTCCACAGTTTACTCATGCCTCGCTCGATGACTTCCGGATTATCCGCGATAATCTCGCTGGTGGAAGCAGATCGACAAGCGATCGCTTGATGCCATCGTGTCTGTTCACTGACCCTCAAGTAGCCCACGTTGGTCTCTCCGAACGTGAGGCGCATCGTCAGGGCGTACCGGTGTACATCGCCAAGATTCCAATGGCGTCGGTCCTCAGAACGCGCACCATCGGCGAAACGCATGGGTTCATGAAAGCGTTGCTTGATCCCAAAGACGGCCGCATCCTTGGCTTCACCATGGTGGGAGCCGAAGCCGGCGAGGTCATGTCGGTGGTGCAAATGGTGATACATGCCGGGGGATCGTATCTGACGTTACGTGATGCAGTTCTGGCCCACCCGACGATGTCAGAAGGGTTGAATGTGTTGTTTTCTTCCGTAAGACTTACGGCGACAGCCACAGCGGGTTAAGCGTCATGCATGAGCGGCGGACGCAACGGCGTTCGCCGCAGTGCAGCCTTAGCAGATAGCACCGCGCGCGAGGGACAGATATGAGTCAAGGTGTCGTCACCAAGCCAGGCAGGTATTCCGTTGAAGAAACGGTTGAGCGGGTTACGCAGAT
Organism: Acidobacteriaceae bacterium; assembly: GCA_013361705.1. Lineage (GTDB taxonomy): Bacteria > Acidobacteriota > Terriglobia > Terriglobales > Acidobacteriaceae > Terriglobus. The sequence continues at coordinate 3,066 of JABFXN010000009.1, read as the reverse complement.
ACTGACGGCGAAAGGGATCACCCTCTTTGCCCTCGTAGATCACAGTGCCGAGGCAGAGAAAGCAGGTATGCAGATGCCTCCGACAAAGCTGTTGATCTTTGGCAACCCAAAGGCCGGAACACCGCTGCTGGTGGACAGGCCGAGTGTGGCGCTCGATCTACCGCTCAAGCTTCTTGTCAGGCAGGATGCCGAGGGGGAGGTCTGGGTGAGTTATAACAGCGCGGAGTATCTGCAGGAGCGACACGGGCTCTCAGCCGGAATGACGTCGACATTGGCTGCCGTAGAGGCTCTGGCGACCCAGATCGTCAGAGCCTAGCGAGATAAATGTCAGTAGAGAATAAAAGGCGAAAATGTCACAATAGCGATGATGCCGGAGAACTTATCCGCGATCGAGGCCCTGGGAACGCGCAAGATCGTGCACGTCGATATGGATGCGTTCTATGCCTCGGTGGAGCAGAGAGACGATCCTTCATTGCGTGGACGGCCTGTTGTCGTGGCCTGGAAGGGCAAGCGGTCGGTGGTCTGCGCGGCTTCGTATGAGGCGCGGCGATTCGGCGTACGGTCGGCGATGGCTGCGGTGCATGCAGAACGTCTGTGCCCGGAGGCGGTCTTCATTCCGCCGGACTTCACTCGCTATAAGGCTGTATCGACAGCAGTGCGTGAGATCTTTCAGCGTCACACGGACCTGATTGAACCGTTGTCGCTGGATGAGGCCTATCTCGATGTGACGGTGAACAAGACGGGGCTGCCGACAGCGACGCTGGTGGCGAAGACCATCCGGCGGCAGATTCGCGAAGAACTCAACCTGACCGCCTCAGCCGGTGTTGCTCCAAATAAGTTCCTGGCGAAGATTGCTTCCGACTGGAAGAAGCCCGATGGACTCTTCGTGATTCAGCCACATGAGGTGCAGGCATTTCTGCTGCCGTTGCCGATCGGGCGTATTCCCGGCGTGGGCAAAGTCACGGAGGCGCGGATGACGGAGCTTGGGGTGAAGACCGTCGGCGACATTCATGCGATGGAGGTCGCGACGCTGGAGGCGTACTTTGGCCGCTGGGGTGTGCGCCTGTATGAGCTCTCTCGCGGTATCGATCACAACCCTGTCATGCCAAACAGGGTCCGCAAGCAGATCTCTGCCGAAGATACCTTTCCGGAAGACGTTCCTCTGGCGGAGTGTGAGTCGCACATTCGCAGGCTGGCAGAGAAGGTGTGGGTTGCCTCGCGGGAAAATGTGCGTGGGGCAAAGACCGTCGTGTTGAAGTTGAAGACCAAAGAGTTCAACACGCTGACGCGCAGCCTGACCTCGCAGATACCTCCGGCATCCTGCGAAGAGGTGACGAGCATCGCACTGCGATTATGCGACCGTGTTGCGCTTCCTCCGCAACAGCTCTATCGCCTGGTTGGCGTAGGCCTCAGTAACTTTCAGGACGAAATGATGGAAGTGGAGTCTCCTTTGTTCTCCGGGCTCGAGGAATAGGGGCGGTTTATTCCGTCGCCTGTTTCATCAAGTTGAGTGCTGTCTGAATAATCTTGTTCTCGGCGCAGCCCGGTTTGAGACGAGAATCGATCACCTGGAAGGAAAGGTGGCTGTAGGCATCGTCCGAGTAGATATAGCCGGAGTTTGCCCTGCCATTGGTCAGTGTGGAGACGATGAGATTGTTGACCGGGGCGATCTCTTTCAGCTTGAGGCCGATGTTGGTGTAGACCTCGCCATCGACTCCGGTGATATAGATATCGCCAATGCGGAGCAGGCTTACCGTCATGGTGACGTCCGGTCCATCCTTGTAGGGTGGCATGGCATTTTCGCGGACGGGGTTGTCGGTATCGGTGCGGTCGCGGCCTGGGCAGGAGATGAGTTGTTGACCGCCCCAGAGGCGGGCCTCAGGGGCAGGCTTGATCTCGTGCCGCATCAGATAGAGAGTCTTCTCGGCGAGCAGAACTCCCATCATGGTGACATTGGCTCCGGTGCGGGCGACTGCTTTGCGGTACGCCGGCAGGGTCTGGTCGGGAACTGCTTTGAGATTCGCAACTGCATTTGCCTGATTGAAATTGGGTGTTGGGGCCGCAGGCGGCGGAGGTGCACCGATGGTCTCGGTTCCCGGAGCGTTCTCTCGGCGGAAGGCAGTGAGTTGGGTCTCACGCAGCAGCGGATTCTGATCGCCCGAGGTTCCCTGGGTAAAGATGGCAACGGTTTTGTGGTCGAAGTGTTCTTCGATGGTGCGTGAGGCTTCGCCGGGAAAGTCGGCACTGACGACGCCGGAGAGATAGAAGTTGATGGGATGCATCCCGTAGTTCATGTAGACGCCGATGGGGATGTAGTCGGGACCAATGAACTCAATGACGGAGAGCGTTTTATCGGAGACTCCCTGAGGATTCGGTTCCTGCCGCCATTCCAGTTTGCTGTTGAAGAGATCGCGATTGATATTCAGGTCAACGGTGGAGCGGGCATAGCCGACCGTAGCAGGAACGAGCTTTGATTTTGCTTCGGTTACGGCTTTGACGATGCCTGCGATGACAATCTCTGGCGAGGGAGATCCACCGGAGAGGCTGGTAGATCCGCTATGAGTATGCGTCGCCGCGATGAGGATGTTCTGCTTCGGGCATCCCGTGATCGAGACGATTTGCGGCACGGAAGCATCGTATACGTCTTTGCGCATGTTGATCTGATCGATGCCGACCAGCACTGCGCAAGTGTTTCCTGATGTGACCATGATGGCGCGGGCGAAGAGAGGATCGCGGATGATGTCGCTCTTGAAAAGCAGCTCGCCGGGCTTTGGCGTGATGTCTGCCATGGCGGCGCCGGCACGCAGCATATGTGGCTGCGGCTGTGCCTGAGCCATGCTCACGATAGTGGAAACACAAGGAATCGCTATTGCTCCAAGGAGGAATAGCTTCTGCATGGCTTGGCTGTGTGGCCGCATCCCTTCTCCAATCTGATTCTCTGTGGAAACGTACATCGACTCTTATAGACCCGGCCGACCATAGCCGATTCGTACTGACAGGAATGATTCCGGACGCGAGAAGGCTATAGCACGGAGAGGAGGTTATTCAACCGGCGTCCCCTCGGGC
>JABFXN010000296.1 GCA_013361705.1 Acidobacteriaceae bacterium | reverse complement strand
GGGCACAAATTTCCGGCAAGGCCATACTTCAACGGCCAGAAAATCGAGCTTACGTTTGGCAGTCATCTTGAGATGGGTGTAACCCGCTGGTCATTGTTGTGGGGGGAAGGGCATCCCATGACGCTAGGTTCTCTCAAAAGAAATTTCTTTAGTTCGAATTCGACTGGGGCGACCTTTGCCTATGGAGACCGGACAGATCCCGGTGACCGCAAGAGCGGATTCGATCTTCGTCTCCATGTTCCGGGACTCGAACGATATCTGACGGTCTATGCCGATGGGTATGCTGATGATGACTTGAATCCGATCGATAATCCGCGTCGCGCTGCCTGGAATCCGGGATTCTATCTCTCTCAGTTGCCTTTTCTACACCAAATGGACCTGCGTTTTGAAGTTCCCAGCTCGATGGAGCTGGCACAGGACGAAGACGGCACGCGTTTCTTTATTAACAACCAATACCGCGATGCCAATACCAATAAGGGCTTCCTTCTGGGCAACGCTATTGGTCGCAACGCTCGTGGCTATGAGGTTTCGACGACATATTGGAAGTCGGGTCGCACTACTTACTCCGCTCTCTTCCGCCATGTACAGGGTGGCCGCATGCTGCCTGGGGGGCAATCCATTACGGATGTGTCGTTCACGGGATCGTTTGCCTTGTCGAAGGAATGGACCATGACGGCGTTTGCCCAGTATGAGCGCTGGCTGATTCCAGTGCTGCAGCCTGGTCAGCAACGAAATGGAAGTGCCTGGATCACGCTTACATGGAATCCAAAGGCGGAGTCACTGCTCTCTCGCCACAAATAACAAGCCGCAAAAAAAGGCCCTTATCCGCACGGATAAGGGCCAAAGATGCGAAGCGAGTGACTATTTCGTAGCCGCTAACGACGTCTTCCACGCCGGGTTGCGGGAGGCGCTGATCAGGTTCATGTAAATCCGGAAGGAGCCGGGGACGCCCTCCGGGATCTGCCGGAAGAAGGCGAACGAAGTGTAGATGTACTGGCCCTTCCCGTATTTGGCGTAAAGCAGTCCACCCTTCTGCGCGTCCTGCCCGTCATCATGCATCTCCGTCAGGGCCGTGAACTTCGGATCCCACGCGCGTGCGAAGCCATGGCCGCGCTCTTCCACCCAGTTATTGAAGTCTGCGCTGGTGATCTTGTTAGGCCAGTTCAGCAGCGGGTCGGCCGAGTCGAGGATAGTTGCCGTAGAGGTCTCATCCACGACCTTCTCCGCGTCAGCCGGCACAGAGATGGCGTATGGGCCGTAGTTGTGGTCATACTCATTGGTCTGGTACTCCACCACCACCGTGCCGCCGTTGTTGACGTACTCCAGCAGACGATTGTTATTGGCGCGCAGGTCAGGGCGGTTGGCGTAGGCGCGAATGCCAATGACTACGGCATCGAACCCGCTCAGATTCGCGGTGGCGAGATCACCCGCGGAGAGCTGCGTCACCCTCACACCTGCATCGCTCAGCGAGGCCGGTACATCTTCGCCGGTGCCCATGATATAGCCGACCTTCAGATCGGCAGGCGTCTTCAGATCCACACCCGTCGTGCGATAGGTTGCCGGGCGGTAGGACGGATAAGGCCGCAGCCCAGGCCATGTAACCGTGGTGAAGCCTTCTTTGTACTCCTTGCCTGCATACTTCGCGACAGCGGTAATGGTGTAAGGTTTCAGTTTCACGTTTTTGGGAGTGACATCGAAGGACAGGTTCTTCTCGTCGCCGTCACGCGCGGTGGAGAAGGATGCGGCGCGTGGCGATGAGGTCCAGCCTTCGGGAAGGTTCAGCGCGACCTCTCCTTCGGCGGGGCCTTTGACGTTGCTGCGCAGCGTCACTTTGAGGGTAAGCTTTGCGTTGTTGGAAGGGATTACGCCTGCTTCTGGAGAGACCAGCACCGAGATGGCCGGCGCGATCATCAGTGGCTCCGGAACGGGACCGATGCCGTTGATGCGGTGAGTTGTCTGTACCGTCCCTCTCACGCTTGCCTGCACGCCGTGGAAGCTGTACTGCAGGCGCGCAGTGACGGGGTAGGGCATTGTCGGAAGTCCGAGATATGCCGGATTGTCCAGGTTGTAGTAGGACTGTTCCAGCGTGGGTCGGCTGAAATAAGGCTTGGTGATGGGTTCGTTGTCGGGGACAACTCCCTCTACCGTCAAGTCATCTGCCTGTCCGGCATCCATGGACGCGGCGGGCTTTCTTTGCGCAGACCACTTCCAATCGCCGGAGTCACCGAGGACGGAGAGATCATCGATGGCGACGTTCTGTGTTCCCTGGTTGGCAATGTGAACGTTGACCGAGACCGGTTGTCCGGGGATAGCGAACTGATAGGTCGGCGTGTTGCCGCGCATCTCTCCAAATGGCCCCATACGGGGCTTTTCGCCCACTGGATTGACGCTGGCGAGCAGCATGACGCCGAGGGACTGAGACAGCGCTTCGTTGAACTGATCTTCCTTGATGGAGAGTTCGTGCAGCATGTCGTACTTTGCTGATTCTGGAAGGCTGCTGCGCTTGATCTCATTTTGGAGAGTACGTGTCTTTTCCAGACCGCGAGCAAGTGCCGCGGCAGACTGTGACGGGTTCGCGGCACTGTACTTCTCAGTGGCTTCGCTGACGATCTGTTGCAGCTCTTCCAGGCCTTTGCGCCACGCTACGCGGTCGGCGACAGGAGCGTAGTCCGCGATACCGGAGAGCGAGATGTCGATGCCGTCAAAGAATGTCTTTTCCGTGGCTGGCAGCGTATCGCCGTTCACACGCGAGGCGTAGAGATGGTAGGGCGAATTGAACTGCGCGGGCAGCGGAATGCCAACACCGTCGTTCTGTGACTTCTGGTTGGCCAGGCCTTCACGAGCCACCGAAAGATAGCTGCGTCCGAAGAGCGCGTTGTACTCTCCTTCGGGAACTTCGAGGGTCTTGGAGGGCACTCCTTCAATCCACGAGCCGGTGACGTAGTTCTTGAAGCGCACAGGCTCCCACTTGCCGGTAGCGTAATCGAAGATGCCCTGTTTGGTGACGCGGGCGAAGGGAACGCGCGCGTAAACTTTCAACGGAGACCAAGGCTTCAGGCCTGCGGCTATCTGGTCCGGGAAGACATTTGGATCTCCGGCGAGCTTGTACGCCTCCTGCGCCATGACACCGGCGGTCTGGTGGTGCCCGTGGCCGTCGGAGACATTCCCGGCGAAGACGCTGGTGATGACCAACGGACGGCTAATGCGCACCTGGCGTACGACGTCGTAGAGCACCCGGTCGTGGCCCCAGTTCTTCAACGCCTCATCCAGCGTTTTAGAAAAGCCGTAGTCGGCAACGCGAGTCCAGTTCTGGTGGACTCCGTAGTAAGAGCCCGCGGCGAGCAGTTCATGCGTACGCATGATGCCAAGCTGATCCCAGTAGTCCCCGGTCATGACGTTCTGGCCGCCTTCTCCGCGGTTGAGCGTCAGCAGCGTGGTATCGGCTCCCTGTCCGCGGCTTTCATAAGCCAGCATGCCGCCGTCTTCATCGTCGGGATGGGCGACAACCATCATCAGGCTGGCGCGGGTCTTCAGCTTTTGCAGGGATTGCCACAGACCGGACGCGCCACGATCCAGGGGAAGGGGATAAGCCTCCGGAGAGAGATAGCGGGTCTGCGGACTTGCCTGCGCCGTAGCCGCCATTGGAGAGAACGCAAGCCATGCGGCCAGGGAGTACGATATGCAGTGCTTCCACGTCATGTGTGAGCCATTCCTCGGCAAGGGAACACAATGGCCGCCCGCCGATGAGTGATGTTGGATTGTCCTTGTTGATATCACCCGCTTGCGACTTTGTAAAGTTTGTTTATAATCTGCCTACACCTGACTATGTCCTCTACGCTTGCCAATTCGCATGAGCCGCGCATCTCTCGACCGGCAAATCTGCGCCGTTCGAACAATCGGGCCCTTCTTCAACTGGTGCGGGAAAACTCCCCGTGCTCCCGTGCCGATCTCGTGCGTATGTCAGGGTTATCTGCCCCTACCGTGACGGCCGCCATCGCGGATCTGGAAGCGCTTGAGCTGATCGAATATCTGGGAGAGGGAATCTCCTCCGGCGGGCGTCCTGCGGAGCTGCTTCGCTTCCGCCCCGAACATGCCTATGTTGCCGGCGCCGATATTGGAGGAACGCGCCTGCGCATGATGCTTGCCGATTTGGATGGCAGGCCGGTGGCGCAGTGGGCATGCAAGCTGGGAGCGCGGGAAAAGGATCCCGTTTCGATCTGCCACCTGCTCCGCGGTGGCCTGACGCAGATGTGTGCGGACGCGAAAATCTCCCTCAAGAAGGTGAAGCACCTGACCGTGGGCGCGCCCGGTGTGACTGATGTAGCGCGCGGCGTTGTGCTGTCTGCCCCGAACCTGACCGGATGGGATGAGGTCCAGTTGCGTGCTCTGCTGGAAGACCAGCTCGGGTTTGAGGTAATCGCAGAGAACGATACGAACCTCGCCGCCGTGGGGGAGCACTGGCACGGCGCAGCCGAGAACGTCGACGACTTTGTGTTTATCGCCATGGGAACCGGTGTCGGCGCCGGTATTTTCCTTGGCGGCCAGATCCATCATGGCTCTGCGTGGAGCGCCGGTGAAATTGGCTATCTCGGAGTTCCTGGAATGCCGCGTGAACCCCTTGAAATGCATCGCACCGGCCAATTAGAGCGTGTGATCGGTGGCGGTGGTATCGAAGCACAGTGGCGGGACGAACTGGACCGTGCAACCCGGAATGACGCCGAGCTTCGTGCCTTGCGCGCTTCGCAGGTTTTCGAACGAGCGGCCTCCGGCGATGTACAGGCGAAGGCCGTCCTGAAGAACACGGCACGCATTCTCGCCGATGCCATTGCGACCATCACGTTGCTCTTCAACCCATCATTGGTCGTTATGGGTGGAGGCATTGGATCGCACCTGGCGTTGTGTGAAGCCGTGGGTGGTGTTCTTGCGGAGAGCGACTTTCCTCATCCGCGTGTGCGATGTAGCGTGCTTGGGCCCGAGGCCCAGCTCTATGGTTCCGTGGCTCTGTCGCTTCAGGCCATGGACAGCAAGCTGCTGGGTTGAACGATGCAGTAGCAGTAACGGAGGCCGCGCTGGAGTAGTCGCCGGCAGGCCATCCGCGTACGTGGTTCAAATTTCAAGGTCAGTTGCTGAATGGGGGAGGTCAAAACTATGAGAACTCATCGTGTTCGATCAGTTCTGCTAGCGTTTGCCATGCTTGGGCCTGTTGCTCTCACAGGACCTGCGGCATATGGACAATCGCAATCCATCAATGGAACAATCCGCGGTCGAGTCGCGGATCCGAGCGGTGCAGCCATCGCGGGGGCGACGGTCACCGTAACGAATGCTTCAGTAGGATTTACGCGCACCGTAACTACTGGCAACGATGGCTATTATGTGCTGGTCAATTTGCCTCTGGGTGAATACACCGTCAATATCACGTCAACCGGGTTCTCCCCTCTGAAAGTATCGGGCGTGAACCTCAACGCCGGTACCGAGGCCGTCATTGACGGCGATCTAAAGGTCGGCACGGCCGATACTGCTGTGACGGTTGAGGCCTCCATCGCTTCCATCGATCCGACCAATCTGAATGTGCAGCGCACTCTCACTCAGACCGAGATTGAGAATGTTCCGCTGACGTCGCGTAATCCGTATAACTTCATCGTCTTTCAGCCTGGCGTATCAGGCCACCCGAACCCGGAGCTTGGTATCCCTCGTACGTGGAATACCAACGGCCTGATGGATCGCATCAACTACCAGATGGACGGTATGGTGAACACTGAGGCGGATCGTACGGGCCTTCGCCTGTTCCCCATTGGAAATATATTCGTGAAGGAAGTGCAGACGGTATCAAATTCCTTCGCGCCTGAGTATGGATGGACGACTGGCGATGTCTACAACGTCATCTCAAATTCTGGTACGAACGATTTTCACGGGACATATCAGTTCATCAAGCGCTGGGTCGACGCGACGGCGTATCCGCTGCTGCAGAACAAGGTGACGAGCCCGACGAAGCCGAATCTGATTCTTGAAGATCACTCTTTCAACTTCGGCGGCCCGGTCAAGAAAGACAAGCTCTTCTTCTTTGGATCGTATGAGCACGTGCTGCGTGGCAGCCCGGCGCCTGTAACCATCACGGCAGCGAATGCCTCGGCGATCGGTCTGGCCGCGTCGGAGCTTGTACCCGCTCCAGGCCTGTTGCACGGCACCTTTGTCGACGTTCGCACTGATTACAACATCGACGCGAAGAACTCCATTTTCCTGCGTTACAACTATTTCCGGAACTCTTTCCCGTTCAATACACAGGTCGGCGGCATCAACGCGACCAGCGCCAATGTGGACTTCAAAGATCGTGCGCATGTCTTCGGGCTTCAGTGGATCTCCACGATCTCGAACAGCCTGGTGAATGAGTTCCGCTTCTCGGTGCCATTCCGTTCGAATACCCATTTCGCAGGACCCAGCACAGGGAAAGGTCCAGCGATCGTGATCACGAACGTCGCCGCCTTCAATGGAACCAGCAACGGCGGCGATCAGTACAGCGATAAACAGCCTTCCGGCTCTGAGAACATCAGCTACGTTCGCGGACCGCATACGATCAAGGCCGGCTTTGTGCTTTCGCAGTTGCAGAACCGCCAGCGATTGGTTTCGTTCAACCGCTATACCTTCGCTACGGTTCAGGCCTACCTGAACGCGAAGAACGGCACCGATCCCTACGGCTACGCTAACTATGCCTCGCAGACCGATCTCAATGGTATCGGCTATACCTCGCTCTTTTATGGCGGGTATGCGCAGGACACTTGGCAGCTTTCGCCTCGCCTGACGGCGGTGTATGGCATCCGTTACGATCGCTTCTCTTCACCCCAGGCGAATGCCAGTGCGCTGTATACGGATTCCCGTAAGTTCAATGTGCCCAGCACCAACTTCGCTCCGCGTCTGGGCTTCAGTTATCGCGCAACCGACACGACGACGTTGAAGGTCTCCGCCGGAATCTTCTATCAACAGACTCCAACCAACCTCTGGTTCAATGCCTTGAACCTGGACGGCTCGAACCGTACCTCCTCCTTTACCTATATCGGAGGTGCCAGTGGTACTCCAGGACGCCCCGCTTTTCCCACTGTTCCTGCTTCCGGTGCAGGCGCCACGCAGAACGTGACGACTATCAATCCGAATATCAAGAACGAGTACACCTGGAATATCAATCTACAGGTGACCCAGCAACTCACCAATCGCATCTCGACAACGCTCGGCTACATCATGTCCAACGGCCGCAACCTGCCGTGGATGCATAACGTCAACGTCATCCCAACGGGAGCAACACTGGCTGATGGCCGTCCGGTCTTCAGCGCGGCGGTGAACTCGTCGACCCGATATGATCCGCGCTTCGATCAGGTGAACCGCGTGGAGTCCGGAGCGAACTCGAGCTTCAACGCCATGTTTGCCAATGTGACGATGTCGCCGATGCGTGGCATGCAGTTCAATGCCAACTACACCTGGTCGCACGTCATCTCCGACGCCCCAGAGGTCAACACCTTTGAACAGAATCTGGGCGTCTCGAATACGCTGAACCGCAAGTTCGATCGCGGCAATTCTTCGGTAAACCGGCCGAACGCATTCAATATGTCCGCCGTGCTTGAACCTCAGTTCAACGTTAGCAACCGTGTAGGCCGTGAGATTGCGAACCACAATATGCTCGCGATTCTCGGCAATATCTCCTCCGGAGATCAGGCGAACATCCTTGCCAGCAACACGACGTTCTACGGCGATGCGGCAACCAGTGGTGTGGCTCGCCCTGCCTTCGTCGGCCGGAACTCGGCTCGTGGGCCTTCGATCACCCAGATCGATGCCCGCTACACGCGTACCTTTCCGAAGATCAAGGATCGTTTCGCGCCGACCTTCCTTCTGGAGGCGAATAACATCCTGAACACGAACAACGTAAGTACGCTTGCTATCACGCAGCCGGTCAATACCTCGACTGGCGTTGCGAATGGCGCCACTACGACGACCCGCACCAGCGTCCTGGAACAGCGTATCGTCCAGTGGGGCGCGGCGATTCGTTTCTAACTATCCATCACAAGGGCCGCGGGTACATACTGTCCTGCGGCCCTTCCAACTTGCAGAAGGCATCATGGCATCCTCAAAGACTTCGACATTTCCGGCAGTTATTTATCGCGATCAGGTGCTCTCCCATGTCTTTCAGGACGCCAAGCGCCTGTTTCTGCCGGCCATGCTGGAGATTGACTACGCGCACGTGCTGATGCTGGCCGAGCAACAGATCATCTCCAAAGAGACAGCAGCCCATTGTTTCCAGGGGCTGAAGGCGCTCCCGTTGCAGGAGATTGCGGCTGCGAAATATGACGGGTCCGTGGAGGACCTGTTTTTTCTGGTCGAACGGAAGCTTGCGGAGCTTTGCGGGGAAGAGGATGCCGGGCGTATTCATACGGCCCGCTCCCGCAATGATCTCGATATGACGATGTACCGCATGGTCCTGCGCGGGCGGCTGCTGGAGGTAGCCGAGGCGTGTCTTGCGCTGCGATCAGTCCTGTTGCGTCTCGCAGGAGAGTACCGCGCCGCTCTCATCCCGGCCTACACGCACAATCAGCCAGCCCAGCCCACAACCATGGGGCATTACCTGATGGCGATTATCGAGGTGTTGGAGCGTGACACGGAACGTCTACGCGCCGCCTATTCTCACGTGAACCAGTCGCCTCTGGGGGCATGCGCGATTACGGGTACAGGGTTTCCGATTAACCGCGAGCGCACTGCGGAACTGCTTGGCTTCAAAGGTCTGCAAATCAATACCTATGGCGCGATTGCGGCGGTAGATTACATCACCGAACCATGTTCGGTGCTCGCCACACTGATGGTCAGCCTTGGCAGGTTTACGCAGGAGATGCTGCTCTGGTCGACCGCCGAGTTCGGTTTCCTGCGGCTGTCAGAGGGGTATGTGCAGGTCTCAAGCATCATGCCGCAGAAGCGCAATCCGGTGCCTTTGGAGCACACCCGTATCCTGGCTTCGCGGGCTATGAGCGAGTCACAGGCGGTCCTGAACTCGCTGCACAACACGCCGTTCGCCGATATGAACGACAGCGAAGATTCGCTGCAACCGCTGGTTGATCTTGCCTTCGCCGACGGCCTGCGCGCCTTAAGGCTGATGGCGGGTGTTTTAGAGGAGACGTCGTTCGATCTTGACAGGCTCTCCGCGCGCGCTCATGGCGACTTTCTCGCTGTGACCGAGCTGGCCGATACGGTGGCGCGCGAGGCTGGTCTTTCCTTCCACGATGCACATGCTATC
>JABFXN010000411.1 GCA_013361705.1 Acidobacteriaceae bacterium | reverse complement strand
CCGACTGTTTCCCCCTCTCCGTTCCACTCGGCGACACCTTCTCGAAGATCAGGACCATAGGTCACAGTGCCAAGATCGCGCAGCAGAACGGGTGTTCCGTTCTTGCTGCCCACGGCAACGTTTGCCAGATCATCGAGCGAGCGCAGATAACCAAGCCCGCGGATCATGTACGCCGTGCCACTCATTTCGAGCGTGCGCCCGCCTGTCTCATGGGTGCTGGCCTTTACACGGTCGATCACTGTGGAGAGCGGAACACCAGAGGCAAGCAGCTTACTGGGGTCAAGTTGCACCTGGTACTGCCGCACAAAGCCGCCGATGCTGGCCACCTCGGATACGCCGGACACGGTTTCGAGCGCGTACCTCAGATGCCAATCCTGCAAACTGCGCAGGTCCGCAAGGCTATGGCGGTGGCTCTTGTCCACGATGGCGTACTCATAGACCCATCCGGCTCCAGTCGCGTCCGGTCCAATGACCGGATGCACATCCTGAGGAAGACGCCCTCCAATCTGCTGAAGGTAGTCGACGCCACGGGAGCGCGCCCAGTAGAGGTCGGTGCTGTCGTCAAAAACGACGTACACATAGGAGTCGCTCAACATCGTTTGGGCCCGGACGGCCTTGACGTGTGGCGCGGCCAGCAAGCTGGTCACGATGGGATAGGTCACCTGGTCTTCGATCACATCCGGCGGTTGACCATTCCAGTTGGTATGAACGATCACCTGAACATCGGAGATGTCGGGAAGAGCGTCCACGGGAACATGCTGCAACGACCAGATGCCAGCAACCGTCAGCAGCAGGACGAGAGTAAAGACAAGAAAGCGGTTTTGCGCACAGGATTCGATGATCTTGGCCAGCATCTACATGCCTCCCGTCGCATTGAGACTCATTTGTTTGGTGGCGATCGTCCGGCCGTCTTTCCTGGCCGTAACGGTCACCTGCCATGTCCCCCCGGAAGCGAGGGCTCCGGACCCTTCATAGAAACCGGCGCCTTTTTCGGTGAGTTTGGAAGCGGTGTTCATCGCGGCCATTCCCATCGCCGGCATGGCGGCCATGTAGAAGGTCACGGTCACGTCGGCTCCGGTCACGGGCGCTCCGCTCGCGTCGGCGAGACGCACAAGGAAGGTGTTTGCTCCTCGTGCCGGAGGATCGGGACTGGTGGTGAAGTCGATCTTTCCTTGCGATGCGGTCAGAGTCTCTTTCCCCGACGCACCTGGGGGCGGCGGCGTGAAGGAGCCTGCGGCGGCCTGCAACTGACTCTCGGAGTCGATGAGGAAATTAGCGGAGGTCACGATCTTCTGCCCTACGACCAGCCCCTTCGTCACGACGAAGCTGTCGCCGGATGGTGCGCCCAGCGCGATTTCTTTGGGCTCAATTCTTCCGTCCCCGCTGTAAAGAAAGACAAGCGTGCGTGTTCCCGAACGCATGACTGCCGAAGCAGGAATGGCAAGCTGTCTCCCAAGATTCGTTTTGAGCGCGACGTTTACAAACATGCCTGGCTTGAGTTGGATGGCCGGGTTGCTGATTGCGAGCCGAACATGCACGGTGCGCGTCGCCAAATCGACTTGAGGCAGGACCTGTTCGACGCGACCGCTGAAACACCGGCCTGGATACGCATCGACCGTGACCTGTGCCGACTGTCCTGGACGGACTCGTCCTACGTCGTCCTGAAACACCTGCGCTACTACCCAAACCTCCGCAAGATCGGCCAGGGTGTAGAGCCGCGTTGACGGCTCAACATAGAGATTCGGCAAAGCGTTGAATTCCGTGATGTATCCGGACGCTGGGGCATTAAAGGCGAGGTCGGTGATTGGCTTACCAGTCTGTTTCAGTTTCGACAATTCGCTTGCGGGGACGTCCCATTGGGCGAGCCTCTGTTCTGCCGCATCGGCGAGGGTGGCAGCTCCCGCAGCGACACCACTTACGGTGCTTGCTGCTAAGGCTCTCTGATTCTGTTGCGCCAGCAGATACTCCTGCTGGGTTGCAACCAGTTCCGGACTATAGATGGTGAAGAGCGGTTGCCCTTTGCGGACATACTGATAGGTGGCATTGGCGAAGACCTGCCGGATGTACCCCGGAAACCGGGTCTGCACGTAGGCGATTCGCCGCTCATCGATCGCGACCGTTCCGGTAGCACGGATGTCATCGGTCAGTTGCTTGTACTCGACGGAGCCGATCCTCACGCCGATACTCTGCATGCGTTCCGGCGAGAGTTGAACGGGGACGAGGGGCGCCTGATTGTCCGCCATCGGTGTCGGAGAGGTTGACGGTCGGGTATCGTCGGCAGGGCCGGATGCGACCGGCTGGACGGCACTCGGATTCTCACCGCGGGGAAAAGAACTTGCCTTCCGCGAGCGATAGAAGGCCACGCCAGCAACGGCTGCAAGCAACGCCATCCAGACCAAAGAAGTACGAACGATGTATTTGGTCATCGA
>JABFXN010000093.1 GCA_013361705.1 Acidobacteriaceae bacterium | reverse complement strand
TTTTGAAAAACACCCGCGACAGAACGATCTCTCCAACAAAGAAGCAGGCAACTACGACACCGATATCCGCCGGTGTCAGGGCGAAAATCTGTCGGAGTCCAAGCGCCGGGAAGAGAGACTCGGGAACTTGATCGAGGCCGGAAGCGCGGCTGCCGGCAGGCAAACCAAGACGGCGCTTCCAGAAGCTTGAAAACAAATCGCCGCCCATGGAGTAAACAGAGAGAGCAGCTCCCAGCTCCCAACCCATTCCGAACAGTAACCCAACCGTGGATGTAGCAACGATCGAAGCTAGGATTCCTCGAAATGTCTTCGATGCACCAAAGAGACGCTGATGGTCAAAAAGAACGAGACGACCGTCTACAGGGTAAGACCATCGGGAACCAAGCAGGTTGTTAGCTAAAATCGGAGTGACATTCGCGACAGCTAACAGGATCAGCAGTTCCCCGATCGTTTGAAGGTTCAAGCTCGCCGTGCCATCAGACATAACCTGTCACTTCCGGAACATACCGCCACAATACCTTGAGTATCATTGCTATCGGTGTGATGGCAGTCACAATCTCAGGTTTGAGCTAGAGCCTTTCATTCAGCGGATCCCTGCGCCGCGCCCGTGCTTGATTTGCACGAAGAGAAACCATAAATAGCGAACTTGTTACCCATTGTTATGCACCCGACTTTAAAAAGTGGTCGGATGGGTCGATAACTCCCTTGTTTTTGTGGAAGATTCTGTCCTACGAAAAAATCAAACAGTAGGCATTCAACGAATTCTCAAATTAGAAACAACCTGAAACTGCAAAAATAACTTCTCCTACTCCGCAGCCCGGCCCTCAAGAGCCTGCTCAGGAGTACTTCCATGCGAATCAAAATTGCCTCTGCTCTGGTTCTAATGACCAGTGCGATTGCCATTGCGCAATCGAATGTCAGCTTTCAGCTCAAACGCGATACTTCCCCGGTCTTCGGCGGTTATACCAGCGCGCAGGCCGACTTCAACCGGGATGGCAAACCCGACGTGGTCTACGGGGGCGGAGCCAACTCAACCGATGTAACGTTGCGTCTGGGTAACGGCGACGGCACCTTCCAGGCGCCGGTCAGGATTGGCATCGCAGATAGCGCCCAGATTCAGGATGTGGTCGCCGCGGATTTCGACAACGATGGCATTCAGGATGTAGCTGTGCTCTGCATCGGCGGCACCTTCGATGTGTTCTTTGGTATCGGCAACGGTTCGTTTGCGTCCTCTGTCGCTACCGCGGCCCAGGCAAGTCCGCGGTCGATTGCCGTCGGTGATTTCAATGGCGACCATCTGCTGGATGTGGCGATTGGCGATATCGACGGCAATGTCGAGATCTTCAATAACGTGGGCGGTCGGAGCTTCGTTTTGCAGAACACCATCGCGATCGAGGCAAACACGGAGGTGATCTCAGTCGGTGCAGGCGACTTCGACCACACCGGCATTCAGAACATCGCCGCAATGACCATCGGCAACCCGGCCGGATCAGGATCGTATGTCTTGTGGAACGATGGCCATGAGAACTTCCGCAAAGCTGTACTGACGGCGTTCACATCTCCCGCGGGGCTGTCGATTACCGATCTCAATCAGGATGGAATGGCCGACATTTTGCTTTCGTATAGCTGCGGCACCCAGGACACCATCAAGGGAAGCGACTCAACCTGCCAGGGTGTAATTGCTTTTTACGGACAGGGTGAGCAGAAGCTGTTCGAGCGGACACTGGTGATGTCGAATGGAGTGCAGGCAACGAGCCGTGTGTTGGGTGTGGATATAAATGGCGACGGCATCGGCGATCTGGTTGGAGGGAATAGGACAACAGGAGCACAGAGTGGTTTGTTTGTCTGGCTTGGGCATCCGGATGGCTCGTACGAACAGGCTCCGGCGCAGTTTATCGCGACAACGGACAGTGTAGGACCGCCTACGGCGGGTGACTTCAACCGCGATGGCATGATGGACTTCGTTGCGGACATGCCGGGCTCGGCGCAAACGCAGATTTTTCTGAATGCGACAAACCGTGCACCATGTTCGACCAGCCAGATCGATCCAACAGTGACTGTCTGCATGCCGGTGGACAATACCTATCTGCCGGGTCCTACGGTCCGCGTCCAAGCGAATGCATACGATACGCGTCAGGTGACTGCGCTGCAGCTTTATACCAATGGGAATCTGACGTATTCGCAGCCTGTAAGTTCGTTTGACCAAAGCTTCCCCATGAACAATGGCGCGAACTTCCTGGTAGTGAAGGCCTGGGACTACACCGGCCTGAACTTCCGGTCCGAGCGCCATATCAACGTCTATAGCGGAACGCCGGAACCGGTTTGCCCGGCTGCTTTGGGGATAGCGAATATGTGTCTGCCCTCTGGCGCAACAAGCGGCTCCCCGGTCCATATCCTGGCGAATGGATATACGCCGGTAGTGCCTACGTCAGCGCAGCTCTATATCGATGGACATCTCACGATTGATGACGATGGATGCATCCAGAACGGCGGGTGCGTCGGCGGCACTTCGTCCATCGATGCATACGAAGCACTCGGCACGGGAAGCCACGACCTGGTCTTCAAACTATGGGATGCAAATGGAAATGTGTACACCGCGGAGAAAACCGTAACAGTGCAGTAAGCAGGGCGTATCGCCGGATTCGAAAGCAGTGGACAGTTGTTGTCAACTCTTCGTGATAAAACCGTCAAGACTGCGCACGGAGGCACTATAAGCGCTGAAGGCGCGTTCCATACCAGCCTGGGGCAACGCCCCAGGTCTCAGTGCCCACAAGATGTTAAAGGGCTGAAGGCCCGCGCTATAACTCTTATGCAAAGTAGCTGAAGAGTTTCGTCTGGGAAAGGAAAGGCCGGGCCCATGTCCCGTTGGGACATCGGGCACCCGGTGCATGGGTTATCGCAAATTTGTCGATATGCCCGAAGACCCGAACGCGCCAGATGTATTGTGTTCATGAAGAGGTAGTTTCTTGACGAAGACTCCCGGTAGGCTCGAAAAAACGATACGAAAGACCGCAACGATGCTGGCATTCTCCGCACCAGCGATGATTGGCTTCAGCTGGTCAGCGCGTCACGTGTCGGGGCAAACCACACCCCCAGTCATCGAGCTGCCGGCCCACTACCGAGACTGGAAACTGATTTCCGTTGCGCATGAAGCAGGCAAGCTGA
Organism: Acidobacteriaceae bacterium; assembly: GCA_013361705.1. Lineage (GTDB taxonomy): Bacteria > Acidobacteriota > Terriglobia > Terriglobales > Acidobacteriaceae > Terriglobus. The sequence goes on along the minus strand of JABFXN010000093.1, from coordinate 24,800 downwards.
ACGATCTCCGTGCCATCCTCGGCAACGATCAGGCCGTAGAAGCGTTTCGCCGCAAAGATCTTCCATTCCCTGACGGCGCGATCATCGCTCGCCTCGCCTGGACATACACTCCATCCGAAGAAAACAACAAAGCCTTTGGACAAGAGCAATCCTTCGTAGCGGGAGCGCCGACAAACATCCAGCTCATGGTGAAGGATTCGAAACGATACGCCGCCACCGGCGGTTGGGGCTTCGCTCAATTTACCGACGGAAAGCCTGATGGTCCCGAGGCACTAAAAGGCTGCTACTCCTGCCACGTGCCAGCTAAAGAGCGTGATTACATCTTCACCCGCTACGCGCCCTAGCAGGGTCCTAATAAGCCCTGCCTTGGTTGATGAGCGAGCCCCAAAGGCCACATGAACTGAAGAGGACCAAGGAAGCAGTCGCAACGCAGAGGATGATATCCAGGAGGGTTCACCATTTGCGGTGAACCCTCCTGGCAAAAAGGTTTGGAAGTCCATACCGGAAGAGACTCCTATCCCCTTCACGCTACATCGCGCCTGTCAGCGTAGATCCGGCGGTCGTCAGCTTTAGTGTCGGAGCCTGCCTCGCTCGATGAAGCTACGTCCTGCGCGCCGGTTTCCTTCAGAGCAGCCTTTGCCACATCGATTTCCTCGGATGTCGAGCAGTGAACAGAAAGCAACGTGCCTCCCCCCTTCACCGCACCCTCGTAACGCTTTGCCTCGAATTCAGGTATCCCGAGACCAACAAGAGCGCCTACCATACCGCCCACCGCACCTCCGACACCTACTCCCGCCAGAGAAGCGACAATTGGCCCGGCCGCGATGAGCGGACCAACGCCGGGGATAGCTAGAGCTCCAATACCTGCCAGCAGTCCCAGCGTTCCACCTATCAGGCCGCCGGAAGTGGCGCCGGTTGCAGTCCCCTCCGGAGCTTTCGTTTTCTTTTCGTGAGCAAAAGCGCGTGTGCTGTCGTCGTCGGGGAGAAGAACTGAAATTGCGGAGTTGGTGAAACCTCTGGAGAGTAAATGATCGACAGCAGCTTCCGCTGCGCCTGCGGTCTTATAGATACCGAATACAGCTACATTCTTATTCGACATATGTATCTCCTATGGCTGCCGAAGCAACCAGATTCGTCTCGAGCGGATTATGGTTTTACAGTCAATTGGTTGCTCACTTTGTCAGAAGCGATCACGCTTGTTGCATCGGCAAAGACTTTGCTTTTCTCCTCTTCAGACTTGACCGGGCCTGTAAGCGTGACCATTCCGTCTTTCGTGACGACCTTCACATTGTGAGCGTATGTCGAAAGCTCCTTGTCTGCGATGATCGCTTTGCGGATACTCGCGGTTGTCTGGAGATCCGATTTGGCGTTCGATTGATGATCCGCGTCAACGGGCTTGTTTTTGTTCTGACGTGTGTTGTCAGGAGCATCTTGCGCGTTGACCAGAGGAAGCGCGAAACAACAGGTGAGAACCGTGAATGCAAAATTCAAGCGGAGAGTTCGGAGTATTTTCATAAGGAACTACCTTTCACCGGAAACGCCCAGCTTAGTGGGCGTTCATGCAATCCGGTTCAGGCGACTGAGATGTTGGGCGTCTTGGCGCAGTTGTCCTACAGAGAATGAATAAACGCCCTGATCCGGCGGATCGCCGCTTTACCGATCAGAATTCGTTCATCGCCTAGTAAGAACAGTCGGTCCGTTTTGAATTGCCACATCCTCCCCAAATGCGGGGAGCTGCTCATGAACCTTGAGAAGGTCGGCGTTTCCGTCACTGCTCTCCGGTCCGACCAATATCATCGGCCATCAGGCATCGTAGAAGCTCCTACTCCGCCCGTAACGCCTCCACCGGATTGACTGTTGCAGCCCGCCGGGAAGGAAGATAGCAAGCCAGTAGCGAAGCTGCCGCCAGCAGTACCACCACAGCAGCGAGCGTCGCTACATCCCATGCCCTTACGCCGAACAGTAAGGACCCCATCAGGCTTGCAGCGGCAATCGAGCATCCAACGCCCGCCACGATGCCGAAGCAGCTCAGCCGACCTGCCTCGCGCAGGATCATGTTGTGAATCGTTGCCCGCTGTGCGCCCAGCGCCATGCGTACGCCGATCTCCCGCTTCCGTTGGCTAACCGAGTAAGAGATCGTTCCATACAACCCGATCATGCTGAGCAGAAATGCGATGCCCGCGAAGCCGCCCATCAGCCATGCCGCCGACCGATGCAGCCAGGCTGAGGGAGAATCGTGAATCCGCTGCTCCAGCGTGGTCTGATCTTCCACGCCGACCTCGGGATTCAGCGCTCGCACCGCGGCCGACAGCGCCGGCAGCATCGACTCCGGCCTCGGGGACGTCCTCACCAGGAGAGAAAAGTAATGCGACGGATCCTGCGCAAAGGCTTCGTACTCCGCGGGCCACTCCTCCGCATCGAGCGCACTGTCTTTGATGTCGCTTACAACGCCGACAATCTCGCGGAGCGAATTCGGCGTCAGCTCCGTGTCGCCGATCTTCTTACCGATAGGATCCTCGCCTGGGAAGTACTTCTTCGCGAGGGATTCATTGACCAGCACGACCTTCGGATGCGTTGCATCGTCACTCTGAGTAAAGAGTCGCCCGCGCACCAGCTTTGCCCGCAGTGTCTGGAAGAATGCCGCGCTGACCTCCCGGTTGTTCACCTCATTGTGAATGCCGTTATAAGGCTTGCCGACAAAACGCACCCAGTCTGTATTGCAGTTACAACTGACAGGCAGCGTCGTGGTCAGCCCAACTGACTGCACACCGGGCAGACTCTGGATCCGGTCCAGCAACGACTGTGCGAACTGAGCCCGCTGGATGTCTTTCTCAAAACCTCTTTCCGAAAGGTCCACCGACAGCGTGGCAATATGATCTGACTCGAAGCCCAGGTCGATATGCAGCATCTTCCATAGGCTCTTCGATAGCAGTCCGGCGCCGGAGAGAAGAACGACCGCAATCGCAACCTCCACGATCACCAGGTTTGCGCCCAGCCGGCGCCAGAAAGTGCTTCCACCCGAACGTCCACCGTCGCTCAGGCTTTGCCGCAGTGCTGCCACCGGAAGACGAAGAATCGGCGCGATGGAGAACAGACCCGCCGCCAGCAACGCTACGGTGACGGTAAAGCCCCACACGTGCGACGTCAGCCCCATGCCCTGTAGATATGGCATGCCGGCCAGCATCTGCTTCGAGATCATGGCGTGCAGCACACGCATCATCACCGTAGCCACGGCAATGCCCGCCGCAGTCCCCACCAACACCAGGACCAGGCCTTCCGTGACATATTGCCTGGCCAAACGAACCCGCGAAGCCCCCAGGGCTCCGCGAACCGCCATCTCTTGCCTGCGCTTCTCGGCCCGCACCAGCAGCAGGTTCGAGACGTTCACGCACGCGATCAGCAGCAACAGCGCCGCCCCACCCAGCAGCACGAACAGTATCGGACGAACATCCCCGGTGATCGCTCTCGCCAACGGCATGACGCTGGCGCCCTGTCCCCTGTTCGAGTCGGGATACTGGCGCTCCAGCTGCTGGGCGATCCCTTTCATCTCCGCGAGCGCGGCGGCAACCGTCACACCATCCTTCAAACGGCCGATGCCGTACAGGTTATGGCAGCTTCGCCGTTTCTCGCACCCGTTCGTTGGCTGCGCCGTTGTAAAGAACTCCGCAGTTCCCCGAGGAGCAAACTGAAAGTCCGGCGGCAACACACCGACGATCGTGGTCGGCACGCCACTCAGCTTGAGGGTCCGCCCGATCACGTCTTTCCGCCCGCCGAAGCGCTTCTGCCAGGTGGCATAACTCAGCAGACCTACCGGCGCTTCAGAGACCGCATCCTCCGCTGGCCGGAAGTCCCGGCCTTCGACCGGCGTCACCCCAAGCGTACGAAAGAATCCCGCGCTGACTCTGACTCCAGGGACCGCTTCGGTTCCTTCCGGAGTCTGCAGCAGATAGCCCGAGCCGGTGTAGATCTCGAGCGAAGTAAACACCGTATTCAACCGCTTCCAGTCGAGGTAGTCCTGATACGAGAGATTGCCCCGCGGAAACAGCGCCAGACTCTCCGTAACATCCATCAACCGATCAGGCTGCTGGTAAGGCAGGGGCTTCAGCAGCGCCGCGTCGACAAACGCGAAGATGGTGACACTCGCGCCAATACCAAGAGCCAGCATGAGGATCGCCGTAATCGCGAAGCCCGGACTGTGGGTCATCTGCCTCACGGCGTAGCGCACATCCTGCACGACCGTCTCCCAGCGAAAAGCAACGACATCGTGACTGCGTTCCCTCAAGCGGGTCGTGTTCCCGAACTGGATGGCAGCCCTTCTGTGAGCCTCAGAACCGGCTGTTCCGTCCGACCGGAACTCCTCTTCGATCTGCTCGCGGTGGAACTCCATCTCTTCCCGCAGCTCAGCCTCAAACCTGCTACGCCGAAACAGAAACAGCAGCCGATTCATCCACCGCCCAGCAGCACTCATCCCTCTACCTCCACATCGCGCATCACCCGCCCGATGGCGGCAACCATCTGCTCAAAGCGCGATAACTCCACCCCTAGCTGTTTACGACCCGCCACCGTCAACGTGTAGACACGCACCCGGCGGTTCGACGGGGTCCGCTTCCACTCCGCCTTCACCCAGGCCTCCAGCAGCAGACGCTGCAACGCCGGATACAACGACCCCTCTTCTACCGTCAGCACCTCGTCCGACATCTGCCGGATCGACTGCGCGATGGCGTAGCCATGCAACGGTCCACGGGTCAGCGTCTTGAGGATCATCATGTCCAGGGTTCCCGGCATCAGGTCTGCTTTTCTGCTCATGGCTGGGTATCATAGACAATCTATGCATAGAAGAGCAACGGCATTCCAGGGACAGATTGGAACCTGCTTCGGCACGGCCCTTCGTCCGGTTTTGTCCTGAAAGCGACACTGCTGCGATATGCTGGTTGCGCCAGACATTCCCCTGATTCGAACGTTATGACCTGTCTCCGGTCCTGCGTAATCCATACGTACTGGCTGCACGTGTTTTTTGGAGATGTTCGTAACAGCCGAATCAGGTAGTTTCCCGTTTCATGCCTTGGAGGTAGTTGTTGCGATGGTTGATGCATCTCTGCGTCAGTTGTGCCCCCGTGGAATCTCGGCCCTGGGTTCCGGTCTCTCCTTTCCTTTCCCTGCCAAAAAGCTTCTAGGCGCCCTCATCGCACTCTTGCCGGTGTGCGGCGCCGGTCTGTTCCCGGCCCAGGCAAGGGCGCAGACTGCGTCCTTCAGCAATGCGATCCAATCGGTGGGCAGCGGCTTCAATAGCCCCTTTGGTGTGGCTGTGGACCGGACCGGCAATGTCTTCGTCGCCGATTACGGCAACAGTGCGGTGAAAGAGATTCCGTACAGCGGTGGCAGCTATGGCACGCCGGTGACACTTGCTACCGGCATCAATGGCCCCATGGGCGTGGCGGTGGACGGAAGTGGCAATGTCTTCTTCGCCGATACAAGCAACGATGAGGTGAAAGAGATTCCGTACAGTGGTGGCAGCTACGGCACGCCGGTGACGGTGGGCAGCGGCTTCAACAGCCCCTTTGGCGTGGCGGTGGACGGGAGCGGCAATGTCTTCGTCGCCGATACAGGCCACGATGTGGTGAAAAAGATTCCGTACAGCGGGGGCAGCTATGGCACGCCGGTGACACTTGCTACCGGCATCAATGGCGCCACTGGAGTGGCGGTGGACGGGAGCGGCAACGTCTTCGTCGCCGATACAAGCAACAGTGCGGTGAAAGAGATTCCGTACAGTGGTGGCAGCTACGGCACGCCGGTGACGCTGGGCAGTGGCTTCAATAGCCCCTATGGCGTGGCGGTGGACGGGAGCGGCAATGTCTTCGTCATCGATTACGGCGACAGTGCGGTGAAAGAGATTCCGTACAGCGGTGGCAGCTATGGCACGCCGGTGACGCTGGTCAGCGGCTTCTCCTCTCCCACTAGCGTGGCGGTGGACGGGAGCGGCAACGTCTTCGTCGGCGGTTCCTTGAACAGTACGGTGAAGAAGATCATGACCCAGGCCGTCGCCATGCCCACTACGGCCGTGGGACAGAGCAGCAGTCTGACTCTGACCTTCACCTTCGCTACAGGGGGAACAATCGGAGCGCCTATCACTCTGACCACAGGCGCGACGGGTCTGGACTTCGCCGATGCCGGCACCGGAACATGCACCACCAACGGAACCAGCCATGTCTACAGCGCCAACGATACGTGCACAGTCGACGTCACCTTCACTCCTAAGTTCGCCGGAGCTCGCAGAGGTGGAATTGAGCTGACCACCGGATCCGGAACGGTTATCGCGACAGGACTGGTATACGGAATTGGAACCGGACCGCAGTTGGTCTTTCTGCCACCGTCGCTGGGCGGGATCGGCGGAAGCGTCGTGGGAGGAAACTTCTTCTCCGACCTGGGCGGCCTGGCGGTAGACGGCAATGGCAATACCTATGTCGCTACCGCCTCGCAAGGTAGCTCTGGAAACGGCAGGAACACGATTACGAAGATTCCGGCAGGTTGCACCACCTCTGGCTGTGTCACAACCGTGGGCGGAGGTTTCGATGAGCCAACCGACGTCACCCTGGACGGCGCCGGCAACCTTTACATGACTGATTCAACCAATAGCGAAGTCAAGCAGATGTCTCCGGGCTGCGCCACGGCTTTGTGTGTCACGACACTAGGCGGCGGCTTTATTCTTCCCACCGGTATTGCGGTGGACAGCAACGGAAATGCCTATGTTGCCGACAGAGGCAGCGCTACTCTCTGGCGTGTGCCCGCAGGCTGCCTTTCCTCCAGTTGCGTCACGGCTATTGGTGGCGGCTTTATCCAACCCTATGGCGTGGCCCTCGACAGCAGCGGAAACATCTATGTTGCGGACGCATCCACCACTGTCATCAAGACCCTGACCTCAACCTGTGCCTCGGCTGCCTGCGTCAGCACGCTTGGCGGGGGCTTCAGCAATCCGGTTAAGGTTGCGGTCGATGCCGCCGGCAACATCTACATCGCGGACAAGGGCAACAGCGCATTGAAGCAGATGCCGGCTGGCTGCGCTTCCTCCGCATGTGTCACGACAACGGCGGCCATCTTAGGGCCCGGTGGCGTTGCCCTGGACGACAACGGCAATCTCTATGTCAGCGATACCACCTGGGATCAGGTCCGCACGCTGACCCGCGCTACACCTCCTTCTTTAAGTTTTGTCTCCACCAATGTCGGCAATACCAGCAACGACAGCCCGAAGACGGTAACGCTCGAGAACATCGGCAATGCCGCGCTCACCTTCCCTGTGCCGGGTACGGGAAACAACCCCAGCATCTCGGCCGATTTCCTGTTCGGCGGATCTTCGACCTGTCCTCTGCTCACCACCAGCAGCTCCGCGGGCACCCTGGCGGCCGGCGCAAGCTGCACCGCCAGCATCAGTTTCAAGCCACTCTCATCGACCAGCATCAGCGGCTCGCTGGTCTTCACCGACGACGCGCTGAACGCATCTCCCAGCACGACACAAACCATCGCTCTCAGCGGAACCGGCACAGACCCTATCACCAGCTTCACCATCACCGGCTTGAATGCGGCCACCGCGGGAACGGCACAGACCATTACGGTGACCGCCAAAGACAGCGGCAACGCCACTTACACCGGTTACACCGGCACCGTGCACTTCACCAGCTCCGACGCCCAGGCCGTGCTGCCCGCCGACTACAGTTTCACCGCGAGCGACAACGGCGTGCATACCTTTTCCGTCACGCTGAAGACCGCCGGCACGCAGAGCGTAACGGTGAACGACGTGGCAACAACCTCGGCAACCGGCACCGCCAGCGCAGCCATCACAGCGGGAGCCGCTGCTTCGTACTCCCTCAGTGCTCCAGGTTCGGTTCCCTTCTACACGGCCTTCTCATTCAATGCCTACGCACTTGACGCCTACGGCAACAGCGCGACCAGCTACAACGGCACCGCGATCATGAGCAGCTCGGATCCGGGCTTCTCCAACCTCGGGCCGTTTACCTTCTCCGGCGGCGCGACCACTGTCTATAGCGCCTTCAAGACCGCGGGCAACAACACGCTTACACTTACAGATTCCGTAACTTCCTCCATCACCGGGACGGCGACCATCTACATGGCTCCAGGACCTGTCACGGGTCTAATGGTCTCGACGCCTGCCTCCACCACCGCGGGTCAGGCGATCTCCGTGACCGTAAGAGCGCGTGACCTGTTCAACAATACGGTGATCGGCTACACCGGCACCGTCAGCTTCAGCAGCACGGACACACGCTCGGTTCTGCCTGCCTCCTACACCTTTACCGGCGGCGACAGCGGAACCCACATCTTCAGCGCAACCCTGAAGACCCCCGGCAACCAGACCGTCACCGCGACCGATACTGGAAACTCAGTCGCCGGAACCTCAGGCCAGATCAGTGTGACCGCTCCGCTCCTCGTCGTCACCACAGCGACAGATGATGCCGGCACGGCGTCGAACTGCACGCTGCAAACGACCCGCGGAACGGGTACCGATAGCTCGTGCAGCCTGCGCGATGCATTACTGAAAGCGGCCAGCCTTGGCGCCGGCGATATCACCTTTGACTCCACCAGCTTCGCCACGGCAAAAACCATCGCACTGACCAACAGCACGCTGACGATTCCGTCGTACACGACAGTCACGGGAGCGACTTCCGGTAGCGGCGCCACGCTCACGAATCTCGTCACCGTGCAGGGTGGAGGCTCGTCGAGCAACTTCTCTGTCTTCCAGGTCAACGGCGGTACGGATGCGGCGGCGATGCGCAACCTGATCGTCACGGATGGGTATATCAATTCCCAGGGTGGCGGCCTCCTGAATAGCGGCACCCTGACAATTACCGATTGCACCTTCGCAAACAACTATGCCGGCGGGTATGCCACGGGCGGAGGCAATGGCGGTGGCGCAATCTTCACCAGCGGCGATCTGACGATTGTTGGCACCACATTCAGCGGAAATATCTCAGCGCCAGGTGGAGCAATTGGCGCTAACTCCGGCACCGTAACCATCATCAACAGCACCTTCTTTGGAAACTCCGCTATCGCCACCAGAGCGGGTGGCGCAATCTTCGTCAACAGTGCCACAGTGACCATCTCCGGCAGCACCTTCTCTGGAAACACCTCGGCCGGCGGCGGCGCAATCTTCAACTACGGCACCCTTGCCGTTTCGAACAGTATTCTGACAGACAACACACCCAACGATTGCGGAAATGGAGGGAGTGGCGCCTGCCCAACAAACAGCTTCGCGGGCAACGTTGTTGGCGTTGGCAATCTCACTTCCCTGGGTAACTACGGTGGTCCGACGCAGACGATGATTCCGCTTCCGGGAAATCGCGGGATCTGTGCCGGAGTGATCGCGAGTATTCCCAGTGGCATCGCGCTCGACCAGCGCGGCTATGGACGTCAAACCAGCTACGGCGGGCCACCGTGCCTCGACTCCGGTGCGGTACAGACCAGCTTCGCGCTCGCATTCGCACAATCGCCGTCGGATGTCGCGCAGAACGTCGCCATGAGTCCCGCTCCCCAGGTAACGCTGACAGAGCACGCAGTTACCTTTACTCCGGTTACAACGATCCCTCTTACACTGCTGGTGGGAAGCGGCACGCTGAGTGGGGCATCCGCAAACACAAGTGCTGGGGTCGCAACATACCCCGCGCTGAAGATCGATACCGCCGGCACGGGAGATAGATTGCAAGCGACCCTTGCGTTGAATTTCGGCGTCGCACCCGACATCTACGTGAATAGCAGTACCTTCAACGTGCTAAGCGCGGTTTCCCAGCTTCTCTTCGGAACCTCACCGGCTACGCCGGTGGCGCTTGGCGGAAACGCAGGCGCGGCCGTAACCGTCAAAGAAGCAGCCTCGGACGGCAGCACCATCACCACCGCGGCCGATACCATCACGCTAACCGTTACGGGTCCTTCCAGCTACTCACACACCTACACGGCCGCGGCCGTGAACGGCGTAGCCACCTTCAACCTCTCGTCGGCTGCGCTCAATCACGCCGGAACCTACACTTACACTGCCAGCCTGAACTCTCTGCAGGCAACGGCAACGCAGACAGTGAACAAGGGGACAGCAACTGTCGTTTTAGGAAGCCTGAGCGCTACCTATGACGGCAACGCCCACGCTGCGACGGCAATCACTACGCCGACTGGCCTTACGGTGAACTTCACCTATAACGGTTCGTCGACCGCTCCAACCGGCGCAGGCAGCTATGCAGTAGTCGCGACCGTCAGCGATGCCGACTATCAGGGAACAGCAAACGGGACACTGACCATCGGTAAGGCAACCGCACCGGTCACCCTTGGCAACCTGAGTGTCACCTACGACGGCAATGCTCACGCTGCAACAGCAACAACCACACCAATTGGCCTGACGGTGAACATCACCTATAACGGCTCTGCAACCGTACCCACCGCCGCCGGTAGCTATGCGGTAGTTGCAACTATCAGCGATACCAACTACCAGGGAACAGCCAATGGAACCCTGACCATCGGCAAAGCAACAGCTCCCGTCACTCTTGGCGGCCTGAGCGTGACCTACGATGGCTCCGCCCATGCGGCCACGGCAACAACCACCCCGACTGGCCTGACGGTGAACTTCACCTATAACGGCTCTGCAACCGTACCCACAGCCGCAGGTAGCTACACGGTGGTCGCAACCATCAGCGACACCAACTACCAGGGAACAGCCAGTGGAACGTTGACGATCGGCAAAGCAACAGCCACCGTTACCCTTGGCAATCTGAGCGCGGCCTACGATGGATCGGCTCACGCCGCAACCGCGACAACAACGCCCTCCGGCCTGACCGTAACGCTTACCTATAACGGTTCGTCGAGCGTTCCTACGGCCTCAGGAAGCTACGCCGTCGTAGCTACTGTGAGCGATGCTAACTATCAGGGTTCGGCAACCGGAACCCTGACCATCGGTAAAGTCACACCGGCCATCACCTGGGCTGCACCGGCTGCGATTACCTATGGCACACCGCTCTCTGCCACGCAGTTGAACGCAGCCTCCGGCACAACCGGTACCTTCGTTTACACACCGTCGGCGGGCACCGTGCTTGCCGCCGGAGCCAACCAGCAGTTGACCGTCGCCTTCACACCCAGCGATACGGCGAACTATCAGAACGCAACCGCCTCAACGGCCATCACGGTCAACAAGCAGGGATCGGCTATCGCCGTAGCGGCTACCCCTACAAGCCTGTCACCTGCACAGACTGTAACCATCACCGCGACGGTGACGGCGGCATCGAATGGAACACCGTCCGGTAGCGTCACCTTCCTGGACGGAACCACAGCCCTGCAGACAGTAACGCTCACTGGATCGAGCGCTAGCTACTCCACCACGCTGGCTTCCGGAGCCCACACGATCACCGCTACTTACAGCGGCAACACAAACTATCTCGCCTCGACTTCTTCGTCCGGGGTCAATATCACCGTTGCGTCGCTGGACTTCACCATCACCTCCACTGGAACAACTTCACAAACCGTAGTTCCCGGAGGAGCGGTGAACTTTACGTACGCTCTCACGCCGAGCTCCGGCGCCTATCCCGGCCCGGTGAGCTTTAGCGTGAGCGGCCTGCCCAGCGGCGCCACCTACACTCTGTCGCCCAATACCATCGCGGCAAACGCAGGTCCTCAGCAGGTGACACTGGCGATTCAAACACCAATGTCCACGGCAGGCCTTGTGATGCAGCATCGTGGATGGGCATTCGCCATACTCCTACTGCCCTTTGCCGGAATGCGCAGACTGCGTGCCGGATCGAGGAAACTGGCGCGCACACTCTACATCCTGCTCGCTGTTTGCTTCTGCATCGGCATGACAGGCTGCGGCACCGGCAATGGCTTCCTGATCCAGGGCGCACATGATTATGCCGTGACCATCACGGCATCATCAGGAACCGTCTCTCACACCTCAACGGTCAACCTGAACGTTCAGTAACCCGAAAAGGAGAAGATCCATGCATCTGTTCAGACATAGCCTGCTCCTGTTCGGAGTCCTGCTGGCAGTTCCCACCCGCAACCACGCACAGACATCGCAGCCGGCAAAACATCCCGTCTCCGTCGCCTTCACCTACCAGGCGCAACGGAGCAACACCGTCGGTGGCAACATCTTCTGGCTGCAGGGAGGCGGCGGCGAGATTGCCGCCGGACTCTATCGCGGCTTCGGTATCGCCATGAACATCGCCGGAATGCACACAAGCAACATCAACAACTCCGGCGTTGATCACACTTCCATCACCATGACCTTCGGTCCTCGCTACACGTGGCGCCCGAAGTCAGACAGACTCGCAATCTTCGGCCAGACATTGATCGGAGACTCGCACGGATGGAACAGTGTCTTCCCCGCGACCGCAGGCGCGACATCCACCTACGACGCCTTCGCGCTGCAGGTCGGCGGTGGTGTCGACGTGAAGATGTCACACCGTATCGCCTTTCGGCCGGTAGAGGCCAACTGGGTCAGAACCGGGTTCTCCAACAGCAACACCAACGTGCAAAACAACCTGCGCCTCGGCGCAGGTATTGTGTTTCGTTTGCAGTGAGGAGATCTTCGAGTTGTAACGGTGGGAGCAGCGGGCTTCAGCCCGCTGATTTGACAGACGTAAAAGCGTCGGGCTTTAGCCCTGGGTCTTCTCTTCCGGTGAAGATAAAAACCCAGGGCTAAAGCCCGATTTTTATAAGGCCTCGAAACCGTGGGCTAGAAGCCCACGGCTCCCACCCGGTTCGAGCTTTGCTCGAAAAATCTCAATATGCTGTTACTGCCGCCTCAACCTTCCAGCGACTGAATCAACCCACGAATATATCCATAGCTGAACGCAAACGACTGCAGACCATCCGGATCGTTCGCCGCCTGCGGCACATGATCCGGCATCAGCAGATACGGGTACTCCACCTCCTGATACACCCGGATCGCCTTCACCATGTCAACATCTCCCTCATCCGGATAGACCTCGATAAAGTCATTGCGATGTCCGCGGATATTGCGGAAGTGCACGTTGAAGATCTTCTTCCGCGTACCGAAGTAGCGAATGACGTCATAGATCTCTTTACCCGGATCGGCCAGCATCTCCGAAACCGTGCCCTGACAGAAGTTGAGACCGTGATACGGGTTCTCCTGAATGCTGATGAAGCGCTTCAGGCCATCCACTGTGCCCAGCACTCGGTCGACACCCTGATATCCCTCTGGAGGAACACCGGGATCGTGCGGATGACAGGCCAGGCGAACCTTGTACTCATCGGCGACCGGAACCACGCGTTCGAGGAAGTATGTGATGCGCTCCCAGAACATATCTGCATTTACATGCCCGGCACTGGTGAGCGGTGTCTTGGGATGAGCCTCCGAGAGTTTCCACTGGCTGTAGGTGCAGTCGCCACGGCCCTGAACGCGGCCGATGCGCAGCACACCGAGGATGCTCATGTTGTACTTGATCGCGGGCAGGCCGACCTGACCGCAGTTGCGGATAAGCTTCTGGAAGTCTTCAATATTGCGATCGCGCTCGGGACTCTTCGCAAGCATGATCGCCGGGTGCTTCTCACTGTCAATGTGGCTCGAGGTAAGGACCGGCGGTCCCACGCAGTCGATCTCGATGCCGATCTTCTGGGCCAGGTCCTTCATACGGCTCAGCTCTTCCACTGTCGCGTAGATGCGGCCATCGGCGATCTGCGGATAGCCGCAGATATTACGCACACCATAGCGCGCCAGGTACTTGAGATGCGTATCGTTGGTCGGAGCGCTCTGGCAGCCGAGCTTCATGGTGGCGCGCTTCGGCGCTGCCGCTAACGCCGCGGCAGACTTCGAACCCGCGGCGATCGTCGCGATACCGGTGCTGGAGAGGAATTGACGTCGGTTCATGCGTGCAGCGGAACTCCTGCGGATTTATAGATGGCTTCAATACAACGGAGATCTGCGAGACCCTCTTCCCCGGGCGTGCCGGGCTCGGTGTTCTTCAGAATGCACTGAGAGAAATGATCGGCCTCACGCACGAAGTGCATGGGATCCTTCTCCTGGCTGGTCTCATCAATATCGATACGCTTCGCGTCCCGATGGGGCTCTTCGGCATATCTGCCCTGCAGATGCTGGCCCTGATAGGTATAGGTGCCGACCTGAAGCCAGCCATACGCTCCGTGCAAACGATAGAAACCGGCCATATCGCCGCCGTAGGTGGAAGCGCCGGTCGCCAGCGCTCCAGAGGGGAAGCGCAGGAGCCACGAGACGTTTTCTTCCACCTCTTTAAAGCGTTCATCGTGGTCGATGGTCGCGACCTCACCTTGAAAACCGCTGGGCTCCTGGCCGGCGAACATGCGGAAAGCGTTCAGGCAGTAGATGCCGACATCGAAGAGCGATCCGCCGCCGCCCAATGCCTTGGTATAGCGCCACTCACCAAACTTGATACTGAAACCGTTCGCGGCCTCCATCGCCTGCAGCGGTCCGATGCGGCCGCTGCGCACGATCTCGAGTGTCTTCAGCGTGATCGGTTCATAGTGCAGACGATAGGCAATCATCAGTTTTACCTTCGCTGTCTTACAGGCATCGATCATCTGCTGGCACTCAGCCGAGCTGATAGCCATTGGCTTCTCGCAAAGTACATGCTTGCCGGCTTTGGCCGCGCGGAGGGTGTACTCCGCATGCATGCTGTTGGGCAGCGCGACATACACAGCATCGATCGCCTTGTTCTGCGAGATGCGATCGAACTCCTCATAGCTGTAGATCGACTCGCGGGGAACTCCGTACTGCGCCGCGATGCGCTCGGCCTTATCGCGATGTCCGCTGACCAGCGCCGTAATCTTCGAGTGCTGCGAGTTCTTCACGCCTTCCAGAAAGTGCCCTGCGATGCGGCCGAGACCAATGACGCAGTAGCCGATTCGCGGCGTCTCCTGACCGGCAAGCGCCCATGGCACATGCGCCGCGCCCAAGCTGAGGGCACTCATCTGCGTGAACTGTCGTCGCGTCAACGGCATATCCGTATCTCCTGACTGAGGTGGAGTTCACATTTGTTGCAGCTAGAGCATTTTCCCTGTTGTTGGTATCCCGGAAGAGGAGTGCAGCGGCGTTTTCATTGCGGAAAACGCCCAGAGACGCGGAAGCCCTACACGACATCTACAGGGAAAATACTCCATCAACAATTCGGCGGGCAAAGTGTACGCGAGGACAAAGACCGTTCACAAGGTCAGTTTTTCGCCAGTGAATCTATGCTTTCATTTAGTTGCTAGTATGCTAGCATACTAGCAATGCCGGACGACGTGAAGCAGTTCAATGTATATCTGCCGACCGACCTGATTCGGGCGGTCAAGTATCACGCCGTTGAAACCGAGCAGTCGCTATCGGCCATTGTTGCCGAGGCATTGCGCGCCTATCTCGACGAGCACAAGCGGAAACGGAGGAAGCATGAAGACTAAAGGCATCGACGGAATTTTGATCGAGACACACAACTGGGGCGCCACCGTAGCCTTCTGGCGCGATCTCGGTTACGAGATCGAATTCGAAACCGACCACAATTCAGGCCGTCTGCGTCATCCCAGCGGAGGTCCCTATCTCTTCATCGCCGAGCGCCCGGCCGGCCATGCGCTACAGGTCACTCTGGGGCTTGCTGTCGACGACGCCGATCAATTCACTCCTCCACATAGCGGTACGGTCGTGCATCCGTTCGAGAAACAGCACTGGCCCGCGCTACAGATGATGCTCGCCGATCCCGACGGCCGGCATATCGCCGTAGACGCACCATTACCGTCACAGAAAGCCTAAGTCCACCGCCACGGGAGGAAGTATCCATGTCTGCGCTGCAACCAGACAACCCCGCAGTACGCGTCGCCCTGTGGCGCGCCTTGCACCTCCAGGTCGATGCGCCGCCGCATGTCATCGAAGATGAGATCGGCCTGCGGCTGGCGGCTCCTGCTGAAGGCTGGCAACAACGCCCCGACATGGATCCGCAGGCAACGCGGCTCTTCCGCGCCTCCATCGTGGCCCGTGCCCGCTTCATCGAAGACCTGGTTCTGGAACACGCTGGCCGCGATGCTCGCCAGTACGTTCTGCTCGGCGCGGGCCTGGACACATTCGCCCAGCGCAAACCGGAGATCGCCTCTCGCCTGCGCATCTTCGAGGTGGACCAGACCGAGCCTCAGGCCTGGAAACGGCAGCGAACTCGGTTATGGCGTTCCTGAATGGCTGCGGTTTGTACCGGTGGACTTCGAAGCAGGCGACACCTGGTGGCAGCGCCTCACTGCCTCTGGCTTCGACACACGTGAACCCGCAGTTGTGGCCGCAGCCGGAGTGAGCATGTATCTCACCAGGGATGCCGTAAATACCATGCTTCGTCAGGCGGCCGAGCTCGCCGCGGGATCGACCTTCGCCATGACCTTCCTTCTTCCGCTTGATCTTGCTGCTCGCGACCTGCAACCCGGTCTGCAGGTGGCTGAGAAAGGAGCGCGCACCAGCGGAACACCCTTCCTCAGCTTCTTCACGCCGGACGAAATAATGCATCTCGCTCGCGAGGCTGGCTTCAAAGAGGTCCGTCACGTCTCGGCCGCTAATCTGACCGAGCGTTACTTTGCGAATAGAACCGACGGCCTTCATCCGCCAGAGAATGCAGAAGAGATGTTGGTAGCAACGACGTAAGGTGTACTGACAAATTCGGTAACGGTAGACTCCCTTTTGCCACAGATCTAAGCGCTGAAGGCGCGCCCTATACCAGCCTGGGGCAACGCCCCAGGTTTCCGTCCCATTGAGAATCCAAGGGCTGAAGGCCCGCTCTATAGTTCTGCAGCAAGGGGTCTACAAACGCTTGCTTGGGCATCGAACGAAGCACGATACTTTTTTAGCTCGCGCGATATCGGCAGAGAAGCGGATTTCTCCGCTGCGCTACGAAATGACAAAACAAATATCAGCCCCAGATATCAGGCACATTGAATACCAACAACCCTACGGCAGCATCGCCATCGAAAGCGCCGCGGCATGCACCGTGCAACTCGAACACACAGGCGGCATCTCCTCCTGAATCTGACGAATATCCGCCTCCACGCGCGCGGCCTCCGGCTTACGACGCGTGTCCTTCAGATACTCCAGGTACTGCTTCAATACGGAGAGCCGATACGAGAGCAGCAAAGGCCGCGGCAGATCGGTATGGCTATTGACGATCTCCAAAGCCTTGAGCACGGCCTCTTCAGCGCCGTCGTGGACACCGCACCTCCACAGCGCAAAGCTCCGAGAGGCCCAGAAGGTTGCGGCCTCAAGAGAGTTCGCTTCAAGCCCGGCGGATACCAGTATCTGTGCCTGCTGCGTATCCTCAAGTGCTCCCCGGCAGCGGCCCTGGTACACACGCGCATAGCTGCGTGTCAGCAACGCCGCTTCTCTCTCCGCGATATCCGCACTCTGCTGCTCGTGCAACTCCGACAATGTTTCGGAGGCCTCCTGTTCCGCATCGCGATAGTGTCTATCCAGAAGAAATCCGATCGCGAGCGCCTCATGCAGATGTGCCTCGTGAGAGCGATCGTGCAACTCCCGGTAAAGCAGAAGCGATTTCCGCAGCAGCGTTCTCGACTCCGGAACACGGCCGGTGGAGAGGTAGACCGATCCCAGGCCGTCCAGCGCATCGGCCAGATCTCGATGAGAGTCTGGGGATCGGAGCAGCGGAATGGCATGCGTGAAGGCCTGTTCCGCACTCGGAAGATCGAGATGGACCTGATATTCATTAGCTAGCTGCAACCAGAGTGCTCCGACCTTTGCTTCAGAAGCGTGCTTCTCTTCGGCACTCGCGATCTGCTGTTTCAGCGCAATGGAACGGGCTGAAGCCCGCTGCGCCTGCACCTTCACCATGAACGATAGAAGTATCGAAACGATGACGAAGGCACAGAAGAAGGGCGAAGGCCGGTCCGTACGGGATGGGTAAGATACGTCGGGCGTCTTCATGCCCAAACAACGCATAGACGCATCCGCTGGTTAACAAAATCTCTTCATATTCGCTTGAAATAAAGATCGAAAAAAGTTTGTTAACCAAAGCCGCCCTTTCCCCGTTGTATAGGCGAAGAACATTTCCAAATGACCTTTCCAAGGATGACTGCAATGGGTCTTAACCGTTCGAAGCTGATACCGGCAATGACACTTCTGCTGGCAATGACACTCTGCCCTGGCCGCGTCTTCTCGCAGCCGAAAGATGCTGCCAAACAGGTTGCGCCGGTTCCACCGGCGCCCACAGACGACGATCTAGCGGTTAAGCGGGACCAGTTGCTGGCCCTCCTCCGCATGAGCCCCACGTTGACCCAGGTGCTGACCAGCGATCCGACCCTTCTGGCGGACGACGCCTACATCAACCGCGTCAATCCCGAGTTGGCGCGATTCCTGGCGCAGCATCCCGAGATCACAAGGAATCCGGACTTCTATCTCTTCGCGGAGTTCCCAGAGCAGCGCGGCAGGCATACCGAGCCGCTTCGCCGCCGTGGAAATAACAACAACCAGATGAACCTGTTGGAACTCAAACGCCAGTACATGATGGACATCATGCAGGCCCTCATCTTCGCCGCCGCGATCGGCAGCCTGATGTGGCTGATCCGCATCCTTCTCGAAAATCGCAGATGGAGCCGCGTCTTCCGCCTGCAGAGCGATATCCATGGCAAACTGATCGAGCGCTTCGCCACGGCTGACAATCTGATGCAGTACATGAGCACCGAGTCCGGCAGACGCTTTCTGGAAGCTGCCCCCATCCCCATGGGCATGGAACGTCAGCGAATGTCGGGCGGCCTGGGGCGAGTGATCGCGTCGCTGCAGATAGGTTTGGTGCTCTCGCTCCTTGGGCTGGGACTGGTGCTGCTGCGCCGTAGCCTTACGGAGTTCGCCGCTCCGCTGCTGGTTGCCGGCGTAGTGATCATGATGCCGGGTATCGCTCTGCTGCTCTCCGCGGCAATTACCTGGCGGGTCAGCTCCCGTTTAGGACTACTATCGGAGAGCCAGAACGATGCGCAGCAGGATCGCACCTAACGAGGGCGCTGGGCCGCAGGGAGCTTCACGATGAACTGGGAAAACGTCATTCCGGGAATCATGACTGGCGCTGCGGCTCAGACGGCAGATCCTGCTATGGACAGCGATCAGTTTGCAGCCTTCTACGAGCGCTCTTCGCGACAGCTTTGGGCCTACCTGGCGCGCACCTCAGGCGATGCCGCCCTGGCGGACGACCTGACGCAGGAGAGCTATGTGCGCTTTCTCTGTGTCAGACCTCTTGCCGAAGGAGAGATCGCCTCACGCAGATACCTCTTCCGCATTGCCAGCAATCTGCTGCGCGATCACTGGCGCCGTCCGCGCTCTCTCTCGATTGAAGACGCGCCGGCGGAGCGGCTGGCACAGGATACCTCCGCGCAGATGGAGTCGCGACTTTCGCTCGAACCCGCTATGGCTTCACTGCGACCACGCGACCGCCAACTGCTGTGGCTGGCGCACGCGGAAAACTACTCTCACCGCGAGATCGCGGAGATCACAGGGCTGGGTGTGACAAGCATCCGGCTGCTGCTCTTCCGTGCCCGACGCCAGATGGCACAGGCATTGGAGAAGAACGGCAGGGGAACACTATGAATCTGAACGGATGCACTCGTTTGGAAGAAGTGCGGCATGCACTCTCACAGGGTCACTGGCCGCAGGCCTGCGCGGAGCTGCCCGCCCATGGGCAGACCTGCGCACGATGCGCCGCAGAGGTACTGGTTACGAAGCATCTTCAAAGTCTGCGCGCTACGAGTATCGCAGCGGCGCAGCCTGGCAGCGCCAGCCTGCTGTGGTGGAAGGCTCAGGCCCGCCGCAGAAGCGCCATGCTGCAACAGATGGAGAGGCCACTGTTCGCCGGACAGCTTGTTGCGCTGGCCATCGTTCTCACGATCGTTGCGGGTATCGTGATGTCATACAGTCGTGGAGTCTGGACCAGCAGTGCGGCAACTACCTCAAACGCCTGGAACTGGTTGCTGGATGCATGGGGCCTGCTGCCGGTCCTCGCAGCCGCTGGCGTCGTTGTCCTGCTGGCAGCGGTCATTCTGTACCTGATGCTGCCTGTCCGCTATCGCGATCAGCATCACCCACAGAATGGATGATCAGCACCGGCTCATCCAAGTTCCTGACCTTTCGCTCCGTTAAGAGCCGTGGTTGCGAGCATGCCTCCCAGACCCATGGTCTCCACTGCGGAAGAGGGCACGATCACCATCGATCCACGTTCTTTGATCGCTTCATACAGCATGTTCATCGCACGCAGATGCAGGGCGACAGGGTTGGCCTCGTATGCTGCAGCAGCCTGGACGAATTTGTCGGAGATCTCCGTCTCTGCGAGACCCAGAATGATGCGCGCCTGACGTTCCCGTTCTGCTTGTGCCTGCCGCGACATCGCGTCCTGCAGACTGGCGGGAATCTGCACATCGCGCACTTCGACCGACTGCACGGTAATTCCCCACGGAGTCGTCTTCTCATCCAGAATCTTCTGCAGCTCGCGGCCTAGCGTCTCACGATCGGCCACCAGTTGCGCCAGCTCATGGCGTCCGATCGACTCACGTAACGCTGTCTGCGCGCTCAACGAGATCGCATCGAAGTAGTTCTCGACTTCGAGAATCGCCTTCTCCGCGTTCCAGACCATCCAGAAGACAATCGCGTCCACATTCACCGGTACCGTATCGCGGGTCAGGGTAGATTCGGCCGTAACACTTGCAAGGCGAATTCTCTGATCCACATACGGAGTCAACGTATCGATGATCGGAATGATCAAGAAAATGCCGGCTCCCTGGAGACGCCGGTAGCGGCCGAAACGCAATAACGCCACCTTCTCCCATTGCTTTACGACCTTGATGGAGTTAAGTAGATAAAGACCCACCAGAGTTCCCAGCACCGCCGGGATGGGGTTATCGATTACTTTGCTCGCGATCACTCCAACGACACAACAGACTCCAAAAGCCATCAAAGCGACTTGGTTTGTTCCTCTATAGGTGCTCGTTCTGGCCGTCATGATCTCTCCTTCCGAACCCGTTCTTTTGCTGCTCGTAATGCTGCAATCAGCTCATCGAGTGAAAACCCACTTGCGCCTGCACGGGCAATGGTTTCTTCCACGATCTGATTCAACTGCCGCTCACGCTCGGCGTCGGCGTTGCGCAGCCGGCCTTCGCCAATGAACGTGCCTGAACCCTGCTGCGTTTCGATAAGCCCGCTCAACTCAAGCTCACGATACGCACGCATGACCGTGTTTGGATTGATTGCGAGATCGACCGCGAGCTGACGCACGGTAGGCAATTGATCTCCCGCCATCAAAGTGCCTGTAGCCAGACCGCCGTGTACCTGATCGATGATCTGCCGGTAAACAGGCACACCGCTCACCGCATCGAGTCGAAAACGGAATGGCGGGCGCGGCTTTTCTGACCGGGACTTCATGGCAACAAATGTACTACTTAACTAGTACATGTCAACAATAATTCGAAGCCCAAATGGAAAAGAGTGAAAAGCAGATTTCTCCGCTTCGCTACGGATGACAAGCAAAGAAGAGTACATACCCAGGTCCAAAGATGTACCCAAAACGGCCGCTTCTCAACGCGCAGAGATACACGAGAAGTTCTTCGCGTCATCGATACTGCCGCTGCCCTTGTAATGCGCGACCTGGGGATAGGGACAGAGCGGGCGGGTACGGTCGACCTTGCCATGGCTCTGGTGCGATGCCACGATTTCGGCTGGCGCCTTGCCATGCTCCACCCACTCTTCAAGAACGCCGATCTTATCGAAGGTGTCAGGTCCTTCCCCGCCGGAACAATGTCCCATACCCGGCATCATGTACAAACGGATCCACTCCGGCGCTTCGGTAGAGTTGCCGGTGGCATGCAGTACGGACTTGTAGAACTCAACCGTCGATCCCGGAGCCACCTGCTGGTCTGCCCAGCCGTGATAAAGAAGCAGCTTGCCATGATGCTTGGCGAACGCGGTTAGATTCGGATCCAGCTCGTCGACATCTTTGTTGATTGCGTTCGCCTTTACCGCATCGCGCTCGAGATTGAAGGTGCGCCAGTCCCAGTTGGGATCCTGATAAACCAGGTAGCGAAACTGATCGAGAAACAGATCCGCCGGAGCAGGTCCGCCTGCCAGGCGTGCCCAGCGAAGCTCTGTCCCTGGCTCCAGGCGCGGGAAATATACCCGTCCGTTTGCATCGGTCGCCGGACTGATGATCGTCTGCGCGGTATGGACCTGCCGCTCCGTCAGGCAGTCGGACTTGTCCTCTCCCTTGCACGTAAGAGACTTGAAGTCGACCTGGCAGCTTTCGGGGTTCTCGATCAGGCCGTCCTTCACTCCGTCCTTCGCATCACAGGCATCGAGCACCGCCTGATGGATCATCGGATACTTGCTCGCCGGAATCGCATCGGCAGAATCCTTGAAGGTCTGGTTCGCAAGCCACAGCGCCCAGGCATTGCGGCGGACATTCGCCGGATCGCCGGCAATGATGCCATCAAACTCGTCAGGGAAACGCGCTGCCTGCAACAGACCTTCGCGTCCGCCGCCAGAGCATCCATTCCAGTATGAGTAGCGAGCGTCGCGTCCATAGAAGGCCTTGATTAGCGCCTTAGCCTCCACCGTCATCTCGTGCTCCGCGCGATAGGCAAAATCAACAAACTTTTCAGGATGCCCCATCAGGAAGCTGCCGCTGCCGCCTGTATGGCCATCATCGGTCGCGCTGGTTGCATACCCACGACGCAGTGCCTCCGCCATCGCATCATAGGCAATCGATCCGCCCCATCCGCCACTGCCAACAGCGAGATACTTGCCGTTCCACCCATTGACCGGAAGCCAGACCTCAATCCCGATGTCGGAATCACTCGTGGGCTTCAACCTGGCAGCCACACGGCAGAAGGCTGGAAGACTTGAGAAGCTGCCCTTCCCTTCAGGAGTCGTAAATGCACCCGGTGCAACTGTCTTCGCCGCTGTAATGGCAACCGACGAAGAACTCGCCTGTTGCATCCGTTCGCAGGTCTGTCCCCACAAACACGTCGTTGCCAACATCGGCACAAGCACAGCCGCGGAAAAGATCCACCGAGTCATCATGATGTGTTTTCGCTCGTGGCCACGATACCACTGACCTTAGGACTTGATTGTCACAGAGCGTTGATAGACTCACTCCCAACAAGAATGAGTTCCTAGGACGGTTTTGCATGATTTCGCTCAGGCGATGCCTGATATTGCTGAGTTTCAGACTTGTGTCGATCCCTGTTGCAGTGGGCCAAAACAATCGGCACGGCCTGGTCTACGATGTCGCCTCCATCAGGCCGTCCACACCGAATGCTCCCACCGGCGGCATTGATCCGCTCCCAGGCGGAACCGGTTACAAAGGCGAAGGCGTCTCCGTTAAAGTCATGCTCAGCGTGATGTACAGAGTTCCTCTGCGCCAGATCGTCGGAGGGCCAGACTGGCTCAACGACGAGAGGTTCGATGTCCAGGCGATCACGGAGACACCTTACAGCACAGATGATCTCCATCTCATGTTTCAGAACCTGTTGGCAGAACGTTTCTATCTGAAGCTGCATAAAGAGACGAAACTGGCTCCGGCCTATATCCTCACCATCGCGAAGTCCGGTTTGAAGATGGCGGCATCCCCCACAGCGCATGATCACAACGTCCCGATCGCGAATGGCGGAAATAATGAGTTCATTGGAGAGAGTGTGCGCATGGGCTTCTTCTGCTGGTGGCTCGGCCTGAGGTTACAGAACGATCAGCGTCCAGTCATCGATCAGACTGGTCTCTTAGGAGCCTACGATTTCAAGCTGTCGTTCCGGCCTCAGCTCGCTCCAAACGCATCCATGGACACAAATAGTCCCGCGCAGGACAACCGCCCATCGATCTTCGATGCATTGAAAGATCAGCTCGGACTCGTACTTACTCCCCAGAAGGGTCCAGTCGAGACACTGGTCATCGACTCGGTGGAGAGGCCCTCGGAGAATTAGCCAGGGCGCCAATCACATCACGGTCTTTCGATATTTTTCTTAATCAGCCTGCCAGCGAGGGACTTACCCGCCCTGATGCCTTTGGGAAGCCCTTGACGCATCTCGTCTGCTGCCTGCTCACCTGATTGAGCCAGTAGCTGCTTCACAGCATCGGCCCAACCTACGAAGGTCTCCGCATGGAATAGCTTCTCTCGCCGTGCTGCAGTCAATCTCTGAAAGCGGGGATCTTGTCGCAACAACCCGCGAATCGTGTATTGATCGACCTCTCGCAGAGCACTGATCTGAATATCATGGCTGCGAACACCGAAGGTTTTACCAAAACCGATAAAGAACCGTGAGTAGTCGATCTCCTCTCCAGAGCAAAGGCGGTTTGTGACCGTGGGGTCGAAGCTGCCGCCCAGCAATGGCTCGACGTTCAAGTCACTGTTGTAGTTGTGAAGAATCTGGCGGACCTTCGGAGGCAGGACGCAATAGATATCGTCCTGCCATTTCTGCTGAATGCCAGCCAGGGCCGCTTTCTGTGCAGCGTACTGCATGAGTGGATGTACACCGGGAAATCCAGCCTGCTCGACACAGCGCAACATCCACTCCAGCGAAATATCAGCGAGCTGGCGCCCGACATGTCCACCACCAATGTCGCTGTGGTCTCCCGCGAACCATCGTTGTTCGAGCACCTGCTCATCTCGATCCTTATTTGTCCACACGTGCGGCTCAAAGTCAGAACGAAGCTCATGCAGCGCCAGAGCGTGATAGGCATGTGAGACATTCGGAGGAAGTTTGGTCTGGTGATACGAGTTGAAGGCTCGTGTCACGATCGAGAATTTCGATGGCAATCCCAAAGCTTCGACCGCATC
>JABFXN010000090.1 GCA_013361705.1 Acidobacteriaceae bacterium | reverse complement strand
TTGGCGACTTGTCCACACCCGCGCAGCAGAGCTTGAAGGGCGTGGGATCGGCAGAGCGCAGCGTGACAAACTGCTTTGCCGTCACGATCATGGTCACGGCCGCAAGCTTGGGCTGCTGGTCGCGCGGACGGCTTACCAGCCGGACCGTGATGTACGAGGCGCCATCTTCGCGGTAGAGGTTGCTGCTGCTCTCCACCTCGGACATCTCTTCCCTGGTCGGGATTGAGAGCTCCATGGCATGCTCCACCGCGTGCTCTTCTTCCTGCGTGGGCGACTGCAGGTCGATCCATGCGGCCTGATGCAGCAGCGAGAGCTCATCGCCCTCATCGATACGCAGCCTGCCGCCCTCCACATGAAACGACCGCAGCATCGGCTACTGCACCTTCCCCTGAGGACGCAGCTTTTCCAGCTCGACGGCGCACGCAATGGCGTTCTGTGCGGCCAGCTTCAGGTTGTCCGCAGCCAACCACAGCCACACCCGCGAGACCGGCGCACCGGAATCCTCGGGCAGGCGGACCAGGATCTCTTTCCGTCCCGCAGCGCTGACATTGCTCGGCGGCTCGGCATCGCCCAGCAGCACCTCGACATGCTCGCCTTCGAGTGCGCGTTCCAGCAGAGCCAGCTCGATGGGCTTTGCAAACTCGAGCAGCACACTGACGACATAGCCATGGAAGACCGGGGCATGCACAATCTGGAGCGCCGGCTCCGGCAGGCGGCCTGCGGCCAGCCGCGCAAAGTGTTTTTGAATACGGCCATCGGTGACCGACAGCCGCTGCAGCGCTGCGTCGCCAAACGCAGGCAGCAGATTGAAGGCTGCCTGTGCGTCGTACTGTTCCTTGGGCAGCGACTGGAATGAGAGCAGGTTCAGCGTCTGTTGATGCAGCTCGTCCATCGCCTCCTTGCCCATCTGCGATGCCGGCTCATAGACCACCGCGGCCAGGCTCTTCAGTGGAAGGCTTTTCCCTGCACGCGCCGCGATAAGCGACAGCATCAGCGCCGCCGGATGTGCGGCGATCACCGCGACCGTGCTGAGGCTGAGCGCTGCGCCCGGGCCCTTGGTGGCCAGCACCTGCTCCACCCACGGCCCCAGCACCACCGTCTCAGGCTGCTCTTCCAGGGCATAGCTCATGTCGACGATGCCCACGCCTGCCTTGCGGGCGAAGCTCCAGCTCTCGGAGGTCTGGGCGGCGGTGCCGACGAAGAAGACCAGGTCCAGTCCGTCGAAGGAGTCGGAGTCGATCTTCTGAATGAAGCTCATCTCGTCTTCCGTGGCCTCCAGCGTTCCGGCCAGCTCTTCATGGTCAAGCAGACGCACATCGGCGGCAGCCAGCACGCTTTGCCCCAGCTCCTCATGCAGATCCTTGCCTGCCAGGCTCGATGCGCCGGCCACGCCGACGTGATACACGCGTTCTTCCATCTTGATTTCCTTCCTGTTGCCGCTACGATGCGGTCTGTGTACGGCGGCGTCGCATCCATCCATAGCTCACGCGCGAGAACAGACCGTACACCGTATAGCTGAGCGCCAGCGTGATCAATGTAATCCCCGACCACAGGAACAGCGGCACCACGGCAAGCGTCAGCAGAATCAGGAGCCGGAACGGATGTCCCCGGCTCAGGTTAATCTCTTTGCCGCTCCAGAAGCGCCAGCGGCTCACCATCAGGAACCCGACAAACGCAACGAATGACAACCACACCAGCGCGATCCAGATATTGTCGATCGGCTGGCCATCAAAGCAATGCACTACAGAGGCCACAACACCGGCCGCAGCGGGAATCGGCATACCGACAAAGTACTTCCGGTCTGGCCGTCCCGGATTCTGCGGCTTCGGGTCCTTGGTGATGTTAAACCGCGCCAGGCGGCTGGCTCCGCAGATGAGGAATAAAAAGCAGATGAACAGCCCCAGGTCCATGACCTTCTGCCGAAAGACCAGGTTGCCCGCCACGGGCAGCATGCGGAATCCCCACAGGAAAGCCAGGATGCTGGGCGCCACGCCGAAGGTGATGACGTCGGCCAGGCTGTCCAGCTCTTTGCCGAACTCGCTGGCCGTGTTGGTCATGCGGGCGATGCGGCCATCCAGAGCGTCAAAGGGCATGGCGAAGGCGATGGCAATCGCCGCGCGGTCGAAGTACCTGGGGTCTCCGGTCGATACCGCCTGCAGGCTCTGCATCACGGCGTAGTACCCCACGGCGATATTGCCCGCGGTGAACAACGACGGAAGAACGTACATGGCGCGCCGCGGCTGCTTGGGGCGGCGCTCGATCAGCTCATCCATCAAGCCTCCGAAGCAACGGGCATCTCCGCCAGAATGGTCGATCCGCCCTTCACCCGCGATCCCTTCTTGACCTTCAGCACCGCATCGGAAGGCAACAGCACATCTACACGCGAGCCGAACTTGATCAGGCCGATGCGCTGTCCGCGCTCAACCTTGTCGCCAACCTTCAGATTGCAGACAATACGACGCGCCAGCAGACCGGCGATCAGCTTGAAGCTGACCTGATAGTTGGGGTTTTCCACCACGACCATCGTCTGTTCGTTGACGAGCGAGGAGTCGGGCGACAGCGCATTCTTGAACAAGCCGGCGCGATGGTCGACCTGCGTCACCCTGCCTTCGATCGGCGCACGGTTCACATGCACATCGAAGACGCTGAGAAAGACACTGATACGGAGGCGCGTGCCGGCGCCCGTCTCGATCCATTCGGCCTCGGTTACTTTGCCGTCCGCTGGAGAGACAATGGCTCCCCTGCCCTGCGGAATCGTACGCGAGGGATCGCGGAAGAACCAGAGAAAGAACACCGCCAGCAGAACCGGAATCACTGCCAGCCAGGGCCACCCGGTCAACGAGAGAAGAACCGCAACGACACCCAGGCCGAGCGCATACAGAAAACCGTCACGCACCATAAAGTTCTTCCGATTATAGAGCCGCAAGGAGAAAAGGTCGTTGTCGTGCTATGCGCGATGCTTTCCTGGCCCCATATGTTGGGGTTCCAACCGGATAAGCGCTGAAGGCGCGCCCTATACCAGCCTGGGGCAACGCCCCAGGTCTCTAGGCACATAAAAATCTTCAAGGGCTGAAGGCCCGCTCTATAGGAGCTTCCCCAAGACGAAAGACCAATTCGAGCTCCGCTCGAACATCCCACTCACCGCGTGGCGATGAATGGGGTACCCGGTGTATGGGTTACTTCAGACACACCAAGAGCGCGAGGCCCAAAACCCGGCCCTTACTGCCGGCTCAAAACCAAGACGATGCTCCTGCAGCTCCGGAAAGAATCTAGTCCGTCCGGAGATGCTCCATGGCATCCTTCAACTTCAACTTCATCTTTTTCAGGCGAATCTCTTCCCATTGGTCAGCCGGCGAAAGCAGCGGATTCAGGAGGAGATGGTCAAGACGTTCAGAGTATTGCGCGTGTTCCATCTGTAGCCGGGTAAGCTGCTCATGACGAAACGACGCCTCGGTGTGCGCAGGAAGCATGAAAACCTCCGTCGAAACTGATGCCTAAGGACTCTACTCCTGTCCTTTTTCCACGGCAACTGTCTCTTGTGGAAACTGAAGGGACATCAAAACGGCGTCCTCGACGGGATCGCGATAGTACCTGCGCCGCAGCCCTTCCTCCTGGAAACCAAGCCCCTGATAGAGCGCCCGCGCCGCCCCGTTGCCAGTCCGGACCTCCAGCATCAGCCGGATCGCTCCGGCGGCCTGGGACTCGGCCAGCAGATACCGCAGAAGTCCATGCCCCAGGCCATTCCGGCGATGGGCAGACGCCACCACAATCGCCTCCAGCTCGGCCACGACCTCACCGGGAATCCGCAGCAGCGATGCCACGGCATAGCCGGCGACATCCGCGTCGGCCTCGGCGATCACGACGATGGCGTCTCCGGATAGCAGCCCCAGCCAATGAACCTGGGTCCACTCGGGCATGCCAGGCGTCGCAGCCTGCAGATGCTGCAATGCAGCCACATCCCGCTCCTCCGCCCTCCGGATCACACTTGCCATAGAGGAATTATCGCGAATCACCCACACCGGGTGGTCACTCCCGTTTAGAGGAAGTACACACTGGGTGCCCCATATCTGCAAAGCAGATGTGGGAGTATCGCCACGACTTTTCCCGTAACCACCAATCTGGGTGCCCCACATATGCAGCAGAAGCGCTGAAGGCGCGGCTCTATATCAGCCTGGGGCAACGCCCCAGGTTTCCGGCAACTAAAGAAAAGGAGGGCTGAAGGCCCGATCTATATTTCCGTCAGTATTGAATCGATACGCTTAGAAGCAGATTTCTCCGCTCCCTTCGGTCGCTGCGAAATGACAAACGGAAACATTCGAGCTGCGCTCGAACAACCCACATAAGCTTCGCGTATGTGGGGCACCCGGTCCGTGCCTCTTCTTACGATCCGGCCCGTTCCAGAGCTCGCTCTGCATCCGGCCGCCGCAGATACAAGGCATCCACAGCTTCGGCGGTCACTACCTGGCCTGCATCCAACGCTGCGATCGCCAGCCCCAGACCATCCTTCGCCGTCGGTTCGGGCACACGAACAATCGTCAACGCATCCAGAGAATCGGCAACGCGATCCTCGCAGACCACCACCGTCGCCTGCGCCGGCACACGGCTCAGCATCTCCTGCAGCGTAACCAGCTCCTGACTGGTCGCGCTGCCCAGGTAGAACTCACCCCGCCCGGCGTCCAGCGCCGCAAATGCCGCCTCCGGCTGCATCGCCCGAAGTACATCCAACCGCGACAGCGGAATGAGCCCAATGCCCGCGGCCTCAGACAAGCCCTTCGCCATCGCAACCCCGACACGCACGCCGGTAAACGATCCCGGCCCGTGCATCACGGCAATAGCATCCAGATCGGCCAGTTCACAACCAGCCTCTTCCAGCAGCTCCCGCACCGCACGCATGCCATGCGAGGCAGCCATCCGAGGCGCAAGCTCCACCTGCTGTACGCCTGTGGCAGACGATAGAGCAACCGATCCGCCCAGGCCGCAGGTATCGATCAGCAGTAGTCTCCGATCGCTCAACCCAGCACCTCGACGGACTTCACCTGGTGGCCATGCAGAAAGTCAGCCGCGGGCATACGCTTTTTGCCTTCGAGCTGCACCTCGTCGAGCACCAGCATGGTGCCATCAGCACAGGCTACCATCAGGCTGTCGCCATCGACGCGAACCGCGCCTGGTTTTCCAACACCAGCGACAGCATGCATGCGATGCGCGGTCAGCTTCTTGCCGCGAAACATGGTGAAGCATCCAGGCCACGGCTGAAAGCCGCGCCAGCGATTCACGTTCCACTGCGCCGTTTGGGCAAACTGAATGCGTCCATCTTCGCGCATAAGAATCGGAGCCAACGTCGCCTGCGACTCATCCTGCTGCTGCGGCGTGATGGTTCCAGCCTGCAATCCGGCAAGTGTCTCCACCATCAACTTCGCGCTCACCTCGGCCAGAATCGGAAACAGGTCCGACGAGGTCTGCTCCGGCCCGATCGGTATCTCATGCTTCAGCAGCATTGCGCCGGTGTCGAGTCCTTCGTCGAGAAGCATGGTGGTCACGCCAGTCACGGTCTCGCCGTTCGCGATAGCCCACTGGATCGGCGCGGCTCCGCGATACTTCGGCAGCAATGAGGCATGGCCATTGATGTTGCCGTAGCGTGGCAGATCGAGCATCCACTTCGGAATGATGCGGCCGTAGGCCACCACCACGATTACTTCGGGAGCAATCGCCTCCAGCTCCGCGCGGAACTCCGGGTTGGTCTTGATCTTCTCCGGCTGCAACACAGGCAGTCCATGCGCCAGCGCCAACTGCTTTACGGGAGGAGCAACGATCTCCTGGTTGCGTCCGACAGGACGGTCCGGCTGCGTCACCACCAGGGCGATCTCATGCCCGGCGGCGATCAACGCCTGCAGCGTGGGCACGGCGAACTGCGGCGTACCGCAGAAGACCAGGCGCACCGGCTACCACTCCCCGTTCTTCTGCATCTTGCGAATGCGCCGCACCACCAGGTCGCGCTTCAGGCGGCTGAGGTGATCGATGAACAGAATGCCGTTCAGATGATCGATTTCGTGCTGGAAGGCACGCGACAACAGCTCTGTGCCTTCGATCTCAAACCACTCGCCCCCGACATCCTGGGCGCGCACCTTTACCTGGAAGGCGCGGTTCACCTTCTCGCGGATCTCCGGCAGGCTGAGGCAGCCCTCTTCTTCGTGCTGCTTGCCTTCCTTCTCGATGATCTCGGGATTGATCAGCACAATCTTCTGCGCCGGATCCTTCTTGAACGAGAGATCGATGATGCAGAGGCGCTTCGCAATATTGATCTGCGGCGCCGCCAGACCAATGCCCTGCGCCTCATACATGGACTCGAACATGTCCGCGACCAATTGCTTCAGCTCCTTGTCGAAGACGGTGACGTCTCCGGCGGGCTTCGTTAACACAGGGTCGGGATACTTAATAATGGGATAAATCATCGTCTTATATTCTTACTGTCATCCTGAGCATCGCGAAGGACCTGCTTCTTGAAATCACCCTAGAAGTTACGAATCTGTACGCAGTAGCCCTCGAAATTGCGCTTCAGTTCCTTCAAAGAATCTCCGCCAAACTTCTCCAGCACCAGCCGCGCCAGCGTCAGCGCCACCATAGCCTCGGCTGCTACGCCCGCCGCCGGCACCACACAGACGTCAGAGCGTTCATACGCTGCCTTCACCGGTTCGCGGGTCTCAAAGTTCACCGATCCCAGCGGCCGGCGCAGGGTCGAGATCGGCTTCAGATAACCGCGCACGATCACATCCTCGCCGTTCGAGATACCGCCTTCCAGACCGCCGGCATTGTTGTGGTCGCGCTCGAAGCGCGTGAACGGCCCGTCGGTCTCGCCGTAGGAGATAGCGTCGTGAACCTCTGATCCCTTTGACTCCGCCGCCGTAACACCGCGGCCGATCTCCACGGCCTTGACGGCCTGCAGGCTCATCACCGCCTGTGCCAACAGACCATCCAGACGCTCATCCCAGTTCACATGCGTTCCAACACCTGGCGGGACACCATGAGCGACCACCTCAAAGACACCGCCGATGGTGTCGCCGGTGCGCAGAATGCCATCTACCTCGCCCTTCATGGCCTTCTCGCTCTCGGGGTCGGCGCAGTTCAACAGGATCTCGTCCTTGCCGTGCAGAGCCTTGATCTCGTCCCAGGTCACCGGCCGCTGCAACTCAGCCTTGCCTACGCGGATGACGTGGCTGGCGACTTCAATGCCAAGCTCTTTCAGCAGCAGCTTCCCCAGCGCTCCAGCAGCAACACGCGCCGCAGACTCGCGGGCGGAGGCACGCTCCAGCACGTAACGGGCATCATGAAAGTCATACTTCAGCGAGCCGGCCAGATCGGCATGTCCAGGGCGCGGAGAAGCAACGGCCTTGTGCTTCGCGGGATCACCCGGCTCGACGGGCAGAATCTCAGTCCAGTTCTTCCAGTCACGGTTCTCAAGCGTCATCGCGATCGGCGATCCGATGGTGTGGCCATGGCGAACGCCCGAGAGCACATGCGCCGTATCGCGCTCAATCCGCATTCGACCACCGCGGCCATATCCCTGCTGACGCCGCCAGAGCTCGCGGTTGACGTACTCCAGGTCGACCGGCACCCCGGCGGGCATACCACTGACCAGCGCGACGAGACTCTCGCCGTGACTTTCACCTGCTGTGGAGAAACGAAGCATAAACATCAATTTTATCGCGAGATCGGGAGCCCATACACCGGGGCCCCTCCATCGCATCGCGATGGAGGGGATATAGCGGTAGAGAAGAAGATTTCTCCGCTGCGCTACGAAATGACAAAAATACTAGGGCGGATCGACATATTCGAGATAGCCCATACACCGGGTGCCCCGGGTCCCTCGGGGACCTGGGCCCGGCCTTCATTTTCCCGAGCACTCGTATCGATCTCTTCCCGTATCAACGTTAGGGTTACAGAAAAACGGTCGCGCTTTGCGCGATACCCCACGCTAAGCCCCAGCGAACAAGTTTGCCGGGGACCCCACCCTTCGCAATGAAACTGCGAAGAATGGGGCAACGAGTGTCTACTGCTTCCGAATTTGTCGATACGCCCTAGCAACCAGGAACCAGCAACTAGGAACTAGCCCTTCAAGTATTCCTTCGAATCCACCAACTGCCGGTCCATGCTCCGGATCCAGTCCGTCACCGACCCCGGCTGATTTCCACCCGCAACATGGTTCGCAAGCTGGGTCCGCAGGTTCTGCATCTTGGCTTCGAGATCGTCGATCGCGTGGAAGACCAGCGCCTCTGCAAACATGGGCAGCTTGGGCGAACCGAACTCCAGAGATCCATGGTGCGACAGGATGATGTGCTCCACCAGGATGCGCAGTCTTTCGGGAAACGGCTCCACCTGCGAGATCAGTGCAAGCTTGTCGCGCAGCATCCCCATCGCAATGGAGATGTGGCCGATAAGCTGCCCCTCGGCGGAGTAGGCAAAGCTCGACTTCCACTCCAGCTCGCGAGTCTTGCCAATGTCATGCAGGATGGCCGCCGTGCACAACAGATCAGGATCCACCTCGGGATACTGCGGAGCCACCCGTTTGCACATGCGCAGCAGGAAGACGACATGCTCCAGCAGACCGCCGATCCAGGCATGGTGCAGCACCTTCGCCGCGGGAGCGCTCATGAACGCCGGCCCAATCGTCGGATCATCGAGGAACGCATTCACCAGCCGCTGCAGATGCAAGTTGCTGAAGGCATCGACGGTCGAGCGCAGCTCCTGCCACATCTCTCCGATGTCGTACTGTGTATGCGGCAGAAAGTCTGCCGGTTCAACCTCACTCTCAGCCGCGAGACGAAGCTTTTGCAGCGTGATCTGGAAGCGGCCGTTGTACTTCGAGATCTGTCCCTGCACCTTCACGTAGCAGCCGGGTTCGCAGGTACGCACCGCGTCCTCGAACTCATCCCACATGCGTGCGTCCATGGTGCCGGTCTTGTCCACCAGCGTGAGCGCCAGGTACTGTCCGCTACCCGACTTTTTCTCTCGCGCCGAAATGGAGCCCAACGCAAAGTAGCTGGTAATGACCTCGTTCTCGTACTGCGAGGCGTCTGCGATAAAGAAAGACTTCATATCCCTGAAACTCAAGAATACCCCGTCAATTGTGCCGCGAGCGCACCACCATCTGATATCTCGCGCATCTTAAAGTAGAGCTGTATCCAAAACGGAGATCGCAATGAAAACAAAATGGTTGGCAGCAGTTGTCTTCGCCGGAGCACTGGCAGCTTCCGGCAATGCGCAGGTCGGTATTGGCGTCACCATCGGAAGACCCCCACCCCCGCTGCGTTATGAGGTTCCCCCG
>JABFXN010000079.1 GCA_013361705.1 Acidobacteriaceae bacterium | reverse complement strand
AACGCCAACACATTCACGC
Organism: Acidobacteriaceae bacterium; assembly: GCA_013361705.1. Lineage (GTDB taxonomy): Bacteria > Acidobacteriota > Terriglobia > Terriglobales > Acidobacteriaceae > Terriglobus. Next base: position 9,301 of record JABFXN010000079.1, on the reverse strand, counting down.
GCGGCTCTCCCAGCAAACCAAACTGACGATCGGTGATGTGGTCTTCCACAAACGTCCGCAGCTTAGCTTCATCCAGATGGCGCTCTGCTGCCACCCGCGATACCTGCGCCAGTGCTGCGGCAGGCGAGATATCCGGATCAAGACCCGACCCTGACGTAGTGACCAGATCCACCGGGACGTTGCTCACCTTCTCCGCGGCAACACTTGCTGTGACGCGATCAATCAGTGCCTTGTTGGTTGAGGCAAGGTTCGATCCGCTGGAGGCCGATGCGTCATAGCCGGTGCCGGCAGCAGAAGGCCGGCTATGAAAGTAAGTAGGTCCGGTGAAGGGCTGGCCGATCAGCTTTGAGCCGATCAACTCGCCCTGCCGGGTCACAAGCTGCCCATTCGCTTTATCTCGAAAGACAAGCTGTGCGATCGCGGTGACTGCCAGCGGATAGACAATCCCTAGCAACACGGCGGTAACCAGGGTATAGAGGGTTGCGGTAATGAGATGTTTTTTCATGGTGAGTTCCTCTACGCAAGATGCATGGCGACGATGACGATATCGATCACCTTGATGCCGACAAACGGTACGATGATGCCGCCCAGTCCATACACCAGCAGGTTGCGCTGCAGCAGCGCGGCTGCGGACATTGGCCGGTAGCTGACACCGCGCAGCGCCAGCGGAATCAGGGCAATGATGATCAGCGCGTTGAAGATGATGGCCGAAAGGATGGCCGATTCCGCGTTGTGCAGATGCATGATGTTCAATGCATTCAACACCGGGAAGAAGCCCGCGAACATCGCCGGAATAATAGCGAAGTACTTCGCTACATCGTTGGCGATGGAGAAGGTCGTGAGGGCGCCTCGCGTCATCAGCAACTGCTTGCCGATGGCCACAATTTCGATCAGCTTCGTCGGATTGCTGTCGAGGTCCACCATGTTGCCCGCCTCTTTTGCCGCCTGCGTGCCGCTGTTCATGGCAACGCCCACATCGGCCTGTGCAAGTGCGGGAGCATCGTTGGTACCGTCGCCGGTCATAGCTACCAGCTTGCCCTCCGCCTGCTCGCGCTTGATCAGGTCCATCTTGTCTTTCGGTTTTGCTTCGGCGAGGAAGTCGTCAACACCCGCCTCCCGCGCAATGGCTGCCGCGGTCAACGGGTTATCGCCAGTGATCATGACGGTGCGAATGCCCATGGCGCGAAGCTGATCGAAGCGCTCACGCATGCCGCCTTTCACCACGTCCTTCAGGTGAATGACGCCGAGGGCAGAGCCGTTCTCGGCGACGACCAGGGGAGTGCCGCCGCTACGCGCGATCGTCTCCACGGCCTCGCGTACCTCGGCGGGCATCGGCGAACCATGCTCCTGCAGGTAGCGGGCGATGGCGTCGACGGCTCCCTTACGGATGGTTCTTCCCTCCACCTCGATGCCACTCATACGTGTGGTCGCGGAGAAGGGAACGAACTCGGCATGCATCTGTCCCAGCTCGCGTCCGCGAAGGTTGTACTTCTCCTTCGCCAGAACAACGATGGAACGTCCTTCCGGAGTCTCATCCGCCAGCGATGAGAGCTGAGCGGCGTCTGCGAGCACTTCGGCCTCTACGCCAGGAGCTGGTACGAACTCCGACGCCTGACGATTGCCGATGGTGATGGTTCCTGTCTTGTCCAGCAGCAGCGTGTTGACGTCACCGGCTGCTTCTACAGCGCGCCCGGAGGTGGCCAGTACATTGTGTTGTACCAGGCGATCCATACCGGCGATGCCGATGGCCGAGAGCAGGCCGCCGATCGTTGTCGGAATCAGACACACCAGCAGTGAGACCAGAACGAAGACCGTCTGTGGCGCGGCGGAATAGATCGCGAAGGGCTGCAGTGTGACCACCGCCAGCAGAAAGATGATCGTCAGTCCGGCCAGCAAGATATTCAGTGCGATCTCATTCGGAGTCTTCTGCCGTTCCGCGCCTTCCACCAGGGCGATCATGCGGTCGAGGAAGGTCTCACCAGGGTTGGAGGTGATGCGAACCGTAATCACGTCGCTGAGAACTCGCGTTCCACCGGTGACCGCAGAACGATCACCACCCGCCTCGCGAATCACCGGAGCAGATTCACCAGTGATTGCTGATTCATCGACGGAAGCGATACCTTCAATGACCTCGCCATCGCCTGGAATCATGTGGCCGGCGCTGACCTGTACGACGTCGCCCGCCCGCAGTTGCGAGCTGGCAATCTGCTCGATGCCGTTCTTGCCAACGCGGAATGCTGTTGTTTCCGATTTGGCCTGGCGCAGAGCGTCGGCCTGCGCTTTGCCGCGGCCTTCGGCCATCGCTTCCGCGAAGTTTGCGAACAGAACCGTGAACCAGAGCCAGAGCGTGATCTGCAGATCGAACTGGAAGTGCCCACGCTTGGTAATGAGATTGAGAATGAGCAGCACTGTGGTGAGAACGCTGCCGATCTCCACCACGAACATGACAGGGTTCTTCATCATGACCTTTGGTGAAAGCTTCAGCAGTGCATCCACCGTGGCGCGGCGGACGATTTTACGATCAAACATGGAGCGGCGTTTTGCGTGCGACATCTCCGGTCTCCTTAGAAAGTCTGTCCGGCGCCGAGCAACAGGTGCTCAAGAATCGGACCCAGTGAAAGTGCAGGGAAGAACGTCAAAGCACCGACGATCACAATGACTGCAGTCAGCAGAATCGTAAACAGCGGTGTGGTGACCGGAAATGTGCCGGAGGACGCCGGGACAATCTTCTTGCCGGCGAGATTGCCCGCAATCGCCAGCATCGGGATGATCATCATGAAGCGCCCGAAGAACATGGCGATGCCCAGGGTGTAGTTGTACCAGTGCGTGTTGGCATTCAAGCCGGCGAAGGCTGATCCGTTGTTGCCGGTGGCCGAGGTGTAGGCATACAGGATCTCCGACAAGCCATGAGGCCCGTGATTGGCAAGGCTGCTGAGGCCGAGATGCGGCATCAGCACCGTGACAGCGGCAAAGCCCAGAATCAGGAGCGGGAAGATCAGGACGTACAGCATCGAGAGCTGCACATCGTAGGCTTCGATCTTCTTGCCGAGATACTCCGGAGTCCGGCCTACCATCAAACCTGCGATGAAGACCGCGACAATCACGAAGACGAGCATGCCGTACATACCTGCTCCGACTCCGCCGAACACGACCTCGCCGAGCAGGATGTTCACCATGGGCACCATGCCGCCAAGCGGCGTAAAGCTGTCATGCATGGAGTTCACGGCGCCGCAGCTCGCATCGGTAGTGACAGTGGCAAACAGCGCACTGTTGGCGATGCCGAAGCGTACCTCTTTGCCTTCCATGTTGCCGCCTGAGTGCAACGCGGAGACATGCTGATCAACACCATGCAGCAGCGGATTGCCATGTGCCTCCGCCCAGTAACACGTCAGCACAGCAACAAAACACAACAACGCCATGGCGGCAAAGACAGCCCATCCATGTTTCGGAGAGCCCACCATCTCGCCAAGCGTCGCTGTCAGCGCCGCGGGAATCAGGAAGATCGCCAGAATCTGCAGGAAGTTGCTCAGCGGAGTCGGGTTCTCAAACGGATGCGAGCTGTTTGCATTGAAGAACCCGCCGCCGTTGGTTCCCAGCATCTTGATGGCTTCCTGGGATGCAACCGGGCCCTGCGCGATGGTCTGCGTTGAGACAGTGGTCTGCTTCCCATCCGTTCCTGTGACCGTCTGTGGCTCGACGAGCTTGACGGTGTCGTACGGCTTCAGGTTCTGGACCACCCCCTGAGAGACCAGGACAAGAGCGAAGATCGCTGACAGCGGCAGCAGGACCCACAGGGTTCCACGCGTCAGATCCACCCAGAAGTTCCCAAGCGTCTTCATCTCACGCCGCGCGATGCCACGAATGAACGCGATCGCCAGTGCAAGTCCCACCGCTGCCGACCAAAAGTTGTGCGTGGCGAGGCCCAGCATCTGGGTCAGGTAGCTCATCGTTGACTCGGGCACATACGACTGCCAGTTCGTATTCGTGGTGAACGAGATCGCTGTGTTCAGCGCGAGGTCCGAAGCTACGCCTGGAAGGTGCTGCGGATTCAGCGGCAGCACATGTTGTAACCGTTCCACGAGATAAGTCAGCACCAAAGTTGCGGCGCTGAAGACCAGCATGGCCGTGGCGTAAACACCCCAGCTCATCTCCTGTTCAGGATTAACTCCGGTCAGGCGGTAAAGTAAACGCTCACACGGGCCGAAGATGAAATCAAGCGGTGTACGTTCTCTCTGGAAGACGCGCGCCATATAAGCGCCGAGAGGCTTTGTGAACAGCAGGACAGCGGCAAAGAAGACGACAATCTGAAGCCAGCCATTGAGAGACATTTAGAACTTCTCCGGGCGAAGCAATGCGTAGACGAGATACGCCATCAGTGAAACCACAATGGCGAGAAGAACGCAGTTGAGAATCATTGGTTCTTTCCTTTCAGCCGCGCACAGCCATGGACATACAGAAGGCTGAGCGGAAAAAGAAGGATGAGCGTAATGCCTGCGATGACATCGGGCACGGTGTCCCTCCTCGGGCCAGTTACCACTGGCCCTGTTTATTGCCCCACCAGAAGATAAGTCCGAGTGTCGCCGTCGGTTGTTGTTTAGCCAGGACGCCCTCTCTATCTGTGGTGAAGAAGTTTTGGTTGGAAAAATCTCGGCGGTACTCAGCACGGACAAGCATGCCCGGCGCAAGCTTACGATCGGCGACGAAGGTGAACTCCTTGAGTGCCTGCGTCTTTCCACTGAATAGAGCGCCGAGGTCGTCGAAGTACTCAAAGCGGCTGCCGATGCTCCAGTCCTTCGGCAGCGCATAGCGAACGTAGGCCGCTCCAATCGCTATATGCGCGGGATTCGACTCCCGCTGCGCGCGGTTGATCACGTAATCGGCCTCGCCTACCAACGTGAGCCTCGGGGTTACATTCCAGGTCGCATAGGTGTCGAAGATGTGGTTCCGACCATTCGGCGCTGGTGTGATATTGGTGGTGGGCAGGCCCGGTTGCGTGGGGGAGGTTGGTGCTCCCGGGTTATCTGTCGGTAGAACGTCGCGCTGCTCCTGGCCAAAGTAGTAGTTCACGTTCCAGGACACGGTGGACGCAGGCTTGAAGTTGAGGATGAAGGCCTGGGACTTGAAGCCGTTGAAGTCCTCAGTCTGCTGCGCGCCGTTTACCAGCCAATACGTGACGTTGATCTTTGGAGTGACGTTGTAGTTTGCGCGGACACCCATGTGGTAATAGGGCAGATAGTTGAAGGTGAACGAGCGAGAGTAGGCGATCTGATCCTTGGTGTAGTTCCCCTCTACTCCCAGGGCGCTCGAGAACTTACCGAAGTCGATCTGCAATCCACTCCCGACAGGGGCAAGATAGCTGCCGTAAGCCTGGAAGAGATTGCGCCAGACCTGCGCCCGCTGCTCGTTCGCATACGAACCCTGCAGGGTCTCGGTTGCCTGGCCGAACTGCAGGTCGAGGCGTCCGCCGAAGCGGCTGTCGATGGTGGGAATCCGCTCGGCGACCAGGGAAGCCTGGTTGATGCTGAAGCTATTGCTGGTGACATCGTAGACACGCAGCAGGTTGGCGCGTCCGATGGGCTGGTTGAAGTTGTAGCCGTAGTAGCCGTCAAGAACAAAGCCGAGCGTTGTTCCGTGCAGGAAGTCGTCCACCGTAGCCGGTGCCGCAGCGGGTGTGGATGCGACAGTAATTGACGTCGACGCAGCCGGCGCCGAGCTCGAAACGGCGGGCGCCGAGGAAGCCGTGGCCGGAACGCTGGTTGTTGGTCCGGCAGATACGGTCGCCGAGGTAGCTTCCGCCTTCTCCAGGGCATCGAGCCTGGATGCCAGGCGAGCAAGCTCTGCTCGCAGCTCTGCAATCTCTGTCCGTCGTGCGGCTGACGGATCCGGTGCTGATTGTGCCGTCAGCGGAAAGGCGGCGAGGAGGAGAAACGCTACAGTGCTGGCCAGAATCTTCATACGAACCCTGAGTAGATTGAACGGCCGGGGTCCGTATGAAATTCATAGGAAAAGCGTTAAAAAGTCATAAGAGCTCATCCCGGCCTTCGGGATTGAACCGGTAGCCGACCCAGGGTTCGCTCTGGATGTACTTGGAGTCTTCCGTCTCGATCTTCTTGCGAAGTTGGGCGACCAGCACGCGCAGGTATTCCGGCTGATTGGCTCCGGCGACGCCCCAGATCGCCCGCAACAGGCTCTTGTGGGTAAGTACCTTTTGCGGAGCCTTCGCGAACAGCAGCAGCAGATCGAACTCCTTCGGCGAGAGATGGATGTGTTCGCCACGCATCGTAACGGTATGGCTGTCCTGGTCGATCTCGAAGTGGCCGACATGCAGCACCGGGTGGGGAGCGTCTTCTGCCTTCTGGCTGCGGCGCAGTTGGGCACGTACGCGGGCCAGCAGCTCCGGTGTTCGGAAGGGCTTTGTGACGTAATCATCCGCCCCCTCGTCCAGTGCCTGCACCTTGGCCTCGTCATGGTCCCGCACGCTCAGCACAATAATCGGTAGCGTATGGGTCTCGCGGACCCTTTTCGTCAGCTCAATGCCATCCATACCCGGCATGGCGATATCCGTGATCAGCAGGTCGGGTACCGCCTGCGCGATCGTTGATAATGCGGAGCCTCCGCTCAAAGCCGTATTGACGGCGTATCCGCTCGCCTGTAGCGAGGTACGTAGCATGCGCAGGATCTGGGGATCGTCGTCCACGATCAGAATGTTGGCGCTCATCGAGACTCCTGGGTGATGATGTGCAGATCCACATGCGGCGCTTCCGACATGAACTTCTGAATAGCCAGATAGTACAGATACTTTTTCAGACCGTGCAGAGCCGAGCGTCCGAACAGCGCCTGCGTAATGCGCTGTTCCTTGACGAAGGCCGCCGTGGCAGAGGCGACACTGCTGCCGGTTAAATGAACCACCGTGGCGCCCAGATTCGTGGCGAACTGGATATGCGATACCAGCGTCTTTTTGCGCTCAGGCTCCTTGTCCCGTTCGCTGTCGACGTGCAGGACGTAAAGTTCTCCGTCCAGGGCTTCGGCAAGGCGTGCGCCGCGGCCGATCAGGTCGCGAGCCTCAGGGTTTGCGCTGATACAGACTGCGATGCGCTCTGCCACGGTCCATTGGGGGCCAAGGCGCTTGCGTTTGACATAGTCGTCCAGCGTGCGGTCCACCGCGCGGGTTACCCGCTGCAGCGCCATCTCACGCAACGCAATCAGGTTCCCCTGGCGGAAGAAGTTTGAGAGCGCCCTCTCGACTCGTTCTGATGGATAGATATCGCCGCGGCGCATGCGCGTGATCAGCGCTTCCGGCGTCAGGTCGCTGATGACGATCTCGTCTGCCTGGTCCAGCACCCAGTCAGGAACCTGCTCGTGCACTTTGATTCCGGTCAGAGCCTGCACTCTCATGCTCAGGCTCTCGACATGCTGGATATTGATGGTCGACAGTACATCGATCTTGTTTTCCAGAAGCAGCAGAACGTCTTCATACCGCTTTTTGGTGCGGCTGCCTTCGATGTTGGTATGGGCCAACTCGTCCACCAGCGCCACTTGCGGCATACGCGCCAGAATGGCGTCAATGTCCATCTCGGTAAACTGGGTGCCCTTGTATTCGATCTCTTTGCGGGGAATTTGCTCGAGCTTCCCGGCCATCTCCAGGGTGGCGGCACGGCCGTGGGTCTCCACAACGCCGATGACAACGTCTTCGCCACGGCTGCGCCGGCGCACGCCTTCACTCAGCATGGCGTAGGTCTTGCCGACTCCGGGAGCGTATCCAAGAAAGACCTTAAATCGCCCGCGTGTTTTTTCCGTGTCACTGGTCTTCAGCCACTCTTCGGGAGACTTGCGATAGTCAGACAAGGCTTAGAATGCTCCTCATGAACTCGCGCAGGATCGTCGCTATTACGCGTTGGACGTTCTCCATTGTCGCACTGGCGGGAATCATCTTCGTCTACCGGCACTGGCTCCACGTCAATCCGACCACGGTCGCGCTCACGCTGTTGTTATACATCCTCGTGCTTGCCTCCACCTGGAGCCTGCGTCTGGCCATCGTCATTTCGGTGCTGGCCACGCTGGGTTATAACTTCTTTTTTCTACCGCCGGTCGATACGCTCACCATCGCGGATCCGCAGAACTGGCTTGCCCTATTTTCCTTTCTGGCTACAGGGTTGATTGGCAGTCGTCTCTCACAAAAAGCCAGAGACGAGGCGGAAGACGCACGCTGGCGCCAGCGAGAGCTCGAAACGCTCTTCGCCCTCAGCCGCGAGATGCTGGCGACAGATAACGTTGCTGCCCTCATTGACGGAGTTCCGCGCGCAGTAGTGGCGACGACCAAGGCGCGTTCTGCTGTTCTGTATCTGTTGGATGAGGACCTCATGTTTCAGGCGGGAACGGAACAACTGTCTGAGCATCAGCGACTCTATCTCCGGGAGGAAGCGAACGATGGTAACGGGATAAGCCGTACCGGGGATGAAGTCAGGGTTGTATTGAAGGTCGGCGTGAAGCCTCGCGGCATCCTCATGTTGAGGGGAGCCGTTCTCTCTGACGGTGCTCTTGAAGCGATCGGCACCATCATCTCCGTTTCCCTCGATCGCGCCAAGGCGCTCGAGAACGTAGCTCATAGTGAGGCCACCAAAGAGAGCGAGCGTCTTCGCAGCCTGATGATTGATTCCATCACCCATGAATTGCGTACGCCGCTTACGTCTATTAAGGGGGCGGCGAGCGCGCTGCTCTCCGATGAAATCCAGAAAGACGAGGACAGGCACGAGCTATTGACCATCATCGATCAGGAGAGTGACCGCATCAATCGTCTGGTCTCTCAGGCCGTAGAGATGGCGCAGCTCGACGCGCGCCAGGTCCATATGAGCTTTGAGCCCGTGGACATCGGCGATGTTATCTCCGGCGCCATCAAGGATGTGAGTTGGGTGGAGGAAAGAAATCCCATCGATGTGCGCATCCAGCAAAAGGAACCAGTACGCGCTGACTTCGAATTTTTGAAGAAGGTGCTGGGCAATCTTCTCGAAAACGCTGCGAAATACTCTGTTGAAAGCAGTCCTATCGTTCTGACGGCCGAAGTGCAGGGGAACAAACTGGCTGTTAGCGTGGCCGACAAGGGGATCGGTATTGATCCACATGAACAGAGTCTGATTTTCGATCGCTTTTATCGCGCTCCGATTCACAACCAGAGAATCTCCGGCACAGGGATGGGGCTTTCAATCAGCCGCTCCATCGTAGAGGCACATGGAGGTTCTATCGACGTCGTTAGCCGACAAGGTGAGGGATCGGTCTTTACTTTCACCATTCCTCTCGCTTTTCC
>JABFXN010000198.1 GCA_013361705.1 Acidobacteriaceae bacterium | reverse complement strand
CTTCGGTGAAGTAGCCTACTATTCCATCGCCGCCACCGTGGTTACGTTGCTGGCAGGCTCGTTCGGCGCCATCTTTGGTGCCATGGGGTCAACCGCAGCCGTTATTCACGCCCGCGGCGACCGAGCCGGCCTGGGCAAAATGGTAGTGGGTGCCACTCGCATGGGAACAGTGATGTTGCTGGCAACCGGCTTGCCGCTGATTGTCTTCGCGCACCCCCTGATCCGCGTCTGGGTTGATGCTCAGTACGCTGCCAACGGCGCGATCTTGTTACAGGTGCTGGTTGCCGCCAATATCATCCGCATGACCGTGACGCCTTACGTGCTGGCGATGATCGGGAGTGGAGAGCAGCGCCGCGTGATCCTGACTCCGTTCCTGGAAGGGGTGAGTAACTTGATCTTTAGCGTACTTCTGGCTCGTTCGTTTGGGGCAATCGGCGTTGCGGCCGGGACGATGATCGGTTCGCTGGTCGGTCTTGGCGGCAATCTCTTCTACAACATGCGCCGGACGACGGAGATCCAGATGAGCATCTCGGAGTACTTCTTCTCCGCGCTGCTTCGGCCCAGCCTGTGTTTCCTGCCAATCGGCCTTGCCGCCGCAGTCTGGCGATTCCTTCCCGCGAACCTTATCGCGGTTCGTTTTGCCTGTGGAGCCATCGCGACAGCCATCAGCCTGGGGATGCTTTGGCGCTTTGCGCTCCAGCCCGAGGAGAGAACCAAACTGATGGCGACGATTCGCGGAAGACTGGGGCGCGAGATCGCTCCCTCCTGAACCGCTTTCCGTCAGGCTCTCATACGGAAGGAGTTGCGCAGCTCCCGCAGCCGCTCCGCCGTCTCCGGCGTGTCTCGCATACGCTGAAAGCCCGGGCGCAGCATGACCCACGCTATTCCCAGGATGAATCCCGCAAGCCCTCCTCCGGCCGCGATCAACACGCGATGCGGCCCCGAGTTCTTGTCCGGCGTCGTTGCTGGGTCGACTACCTGAATCAGAGGTGATGACTTCGCTTCATCAATGCGTGCCGCTTCGTACTGTCTCAGCAGCAGAGTGTAGAGCGCACTGTGGTACGTGACCTCGCGCAGCTTTCGCGAATACTCGAGCGTCGCCTCGGCAACCCGTCCCGACGGCACCGAGATGTCTCCTGGAGACTGCGATTTCTGGCTATTCTCCAATGTCGCCAGGTGGTCCTTCATGGAAGCGATCTCCTGAGAGAGTCTCTGCACATCCGGATTTTGATCCGCGGCGAAGGTCTTCACCGACTGCAATTCGACTTCGCGCTCCATGATCTCCGCACGGAGTTGGGCAATACTGCGAATGATCACTTCCGCCTGACTCGACACCTGAATAAGACCGGTCTTCTCCGCTGTTACCTTGAGATCGTTCTCCGCTGTCTCGAGCGCGGCCTTCTCGTTGACCATCTCCTGCTCGAAGAACATCCTTCGCTGCGCTGCTTCGGTAATGGCCAGTGTCGAGTTCAGCTTGTGAAGCTCGGTTACGTAGCCATTGGCAAGATCGCTTGCGCGGTGCGCATCGTGGTCGGTCACGGTGATGGAGATCAGTCCATTCTTTTCCGCCTTGAAGACTGCATGGCCCTTCAGCGCGGCACGGGTGTCCGCAAGTGTCTTCGTGTGATAGATCGAGCGCAAATTGAAGCGGTCGATCAATCGATCCGCAATCGCATTGCTCTCCAGAATGCCGACGTAGAGTTCGCCCGGATTCTTGAACAGGCTTGCGGCGCCTCCGCCGGTGATTCCGGCAAGCGCGCCAAGTTGCCCACTTAGCGCCGCCGCCGAGGATTGTTGCTGCGCCGGGGGCAAGATCACGGCCCGGCCGGTGAACGTGGGCTTAAGCCGGAACGCGACCAGGCAACTTGCTAACAAGAAGACGAGTGCCGTCAGCAGAATCACCCGCCAGTTCCGAGCCAGCACCAACAAAGCATCCAACAGATCAACGTTGCGTGGACTGGTCGTGATCGGCTCAGCTCCGGCGAGTAACTCAGAGCGTTCAAAATTTCCAGTGCCCAATGTCATATCCGCTTCCCATCGTATCCCAGTCGATCGGTATAGCCTTCGCTGCTGTTTCCCTGGATCATATTCACTGAGACAACTGCTCGGCCTTTGCATCCACTCGGCGTGCTGCCAAGGATTCCGCTTTTATCGCGGCAAAGATTTCCATCATGCGGGCCGCCCAGCTGTCCCAGTTCAACCTCGTCTCATACTCGTTGCGCGAGGAGATGCACATTTCGCGGTAACGCCCCGGGCGATCCAGAACTTCGCGGATGCGCGCCGCATACTCTGCCGGGATCGCGTCCGCCGGCAGGAGCAATCCATTGACTCCATCTCTGACCACACTCGAGATGCCGCCGGTGTCGCGGGTCACGGATGGCAGGCCGCAGGCCGAAGCCTCCCCAAAGACAAATCCCCACGCCTCTGCCTCAGAAGGCACGATCAGAAACGTCGAGGTCAGCAAGAGATTCCGAAGTTCCAGTGCTTCCGCCGGATTGTCTTTGCGCAGGAAGGGAAGCACCCGCATTGCCGGATGACCGACACCTGCCGGAGGCTTGCAACCGCAGATCAGCAGCTCCGCCTTGACGCCGCTCGCAAGCAGCATCTTCAAGGTTTCAAGCGCCAGTGGGCCACCCTTCCTCTCCCAGCTCACACCGAGCAGAAGCAGCCGGCAAACACTCACATCCCGTTGTGCCAGGGCCTCGTCTCGCGTCGGCGGATTTTCCAGATTGGCACCGTACGAGACCACATGAAGGCGCGAAGCGTCGTACCCGTAGTCAGCATGGAAAGATTTCGTGACCCAATCGGAAGGAGCAACGATTGCCGTTGCCCGCGTCGTTGCTTTTTTCTCGATCGTCGCTCCCTCGCGGTCGGTGAACGGCAGCAGGTTCGAGAATGAATTGTAGTAGGACTTTCCCGAAGCAAACGTCATGTCCGTCAGATAGACGATCGGCAGATTTGTCTCAAGATAGGCGATCTCGGTCGAAGCAAGCGGCGCATAGATAATGTCGTAGTCGCCATGTTTCAGGCGCCGGGCAAACTCCCGTCCAAAGGCCCGGGAAGCCAGCAGATTGTGATGCCAGTCGTAAGTCCGGCCCAACATCCTCGCGGCTCCATGGAGGTACCGTGACGCTGTAAGCCATCGTGACGAGACCGGGCCAAGCTGTGTTACCTCCGCCCCCTGCCTCTCCAACGCGCGAATCATGAAATGGCTGGCTCCCGAGAGCACTCGGACGTTCCGGGTATCCAGGTAATTTACTACGGCCACTTTCATTACTGCTCGCATGATCCTCTCTCGAGTATACGGATAGGATGGATCGATTCACTCCGCAGTCCGTCTCGGTCCCGATGGGGTGTCCGGCTTACCGATGTCGTGCTTGCCCGATCGGGCAAGCCATTGTTTCCGTTACTTCGCTCAACTCTTCAACCCGGCAAGTCCATACTTTCGATCCCGCAAAGACGCATGATATTGCCGATAGTTCAGCATGTAGACCAATACAAAGAAGAATTGTTCGGGATTGGAGTAGCCTCCGCCGCGGAGCAGCTTCTGGAAAAAACACATCAGGATGGCGCTGCTGATGTCGGCGTGGCCGCTTTCACCCTTGACGCGGAAGTGAATGATAAACCAGAGGATACCAAGAAAACCCAGGATCCCCAACTCGGAGAGAGAGCGCAGAGTGAGGGAGGCGGCGTCGCGGGTGTTGAAGCCGGCATCCCAGCCGGCTGCCTCGACAAGGTCTTCGCCCGGCACATCTTTGACGAATCGGTCACTGGAGATCACGTGGGAACCCAACCCGTTGCCGAGGATGGGATGCTCGGCAAGCACGCGACCAGTCACATACATATTCGAAACGAGGGCATATGTGCTTATGTTGGTATCGGATACGTCATTGTTGGCGAGCGCTCCAAATGTGTCGTCCACTCGCACGCGAACATTGGGAGAGACCAGGTAGAGCCCTACAAGCAGAACGGCAACGAGTCCAGTCGCCATAACAATGCCGGTAAAGCGTTTGCCGAAGAGAAGCAGCAAGCCGACGGCGACGGCGGTATATCCGATGGAAGAGCTTGAGAAAGCGACCGCCAGCGCCATCCAGAGACTCTCCTTCCGGCAATTGCCGAAGCGAAGCCACTGGCTGGCATACCAGTAGAGGGCAGGCATGGTCAGAAGGCAGAAGGCGGCGGGTTCAGTCGCCATTCCCTGAAGCCGCACCAGGCCATAATGGTAGATGCATTGCGCCGGCCATATCAGGATGCCGATCAAGGCAAACAGATAGGCAGCCCTGATATAGGTCGCCCAGGCGCGATTGACGAGATTGCCTTCGGCATGAAAGAAGTTGGCGAAGTAGAACGCGCTGAGGCTAATCGCCCCAAGTTGTTTAAAGGTCTCTCCGAGAGAGTCCGTACCCCGGACCGTCCCGACAATACCGGTGGCGAGCAGATAGACAAGAAATCCTGCCAGCCAACGAGGCAACACAATAGGCGGCTGAAGGGCCCAGATCAGCATGAGATTGCTCAGCATCACCAGGTAAAAAAGAAAAATAGTGGGGCCGGCATGCCAGACCAAGAAGCCGCTGAAGATACCCCAGACCGTGGAGAAATGGATGTACCGTTCGACGGAGAGGGGAGCGGCTGCTGATTGATCCCGCATGGCTGCTGTCGACATGATCCCCGTTCCACTTGAGACTTCCGCGGCCGATTCCGTGGCGCTACTCCTTCGGACTCAACCAGCAGCTTAAACATTAGCATTCGAATGTAAATGATGAGCCGTCGGATCAGTCGAATGCCGGAGGCTGACCTCTGCATGACTCCATTCGATATCTCCAAGCTCACCCAATGCGCACTTACATATTGCTCAGCAAGGACTTCCCACTACTTTGCTTGACCACATGCAGGCGTGCTTCACCCACCAGCTCGCGAAGATGTGGCAGGTCGCCATTATCCGTTAGCAGATAGTACCGCTCGTTCGACTCCCATCTGCGGACGAAACCTGCGTCATCGATGAAGACCTGCGGTGCATGCGGCGCATACGACCCATATTCCAGGTTGGCACTTCTGCCATTCAGGAGCAGCGCCTTGCGATTCGTATAAAAGAAGACCGATGAGAAGGCGTAATATGCATCCGCCTCAATCAGGGTGCCCGGCGGGCTTTCCAGCAGCGCAGTCGCCAGTTGGTACGACCCCATATAAGGATCGAATCGCACTAGCGCCAGCCGGGCCGCCTGAAAGAACACCACCATGCCCGTGACCATCACCGCAACCATCATGCCGGTGCGCCTCCGCGCAGCCACGACTCCCACAGCCACAATTGCAAACGCCGCAACCGCCAACGCCAGTGGCAATTTCAGGTAAGCGAACGCCCCCAGCGTGAGGTCCAGCATGTGTCCCAGCGAAAGCGTGTACATCTCCGGATGCTGTGCCAGTGCGTCGGCCAGTTCACCGTTCGCCGGCAGCTTCGCTGCCATGAAAAGCACAGTTCCGAGCACAATTGCCAGCGAGCCGAAGATCGCAACAGTAAACCAGCGTCCTGCGCGGACCCACCTACCCTCTGCAATCGCAGCTCCCGCCAGCAGAGCCAGCGCAGGGTAGATCGGCATGGAGTAGTACTCCTGCGTGGTCGAGAACGTGAAGAACACCATCACCACGCCGATCCAGCACAGCAGCATCAGTCGCAGCCGTCCGGCGCGGGATTTCCGGTTATAGCTCAGCTTCACAGCACCTGGCAGAAATGCCGACCAGGGAAACAGCCACGCCAGGTTCAGCACCCAGAACAGAGCCCGGGGAACCGTGTTGTAGTCCCGCGGGTACCGCAGGTTCAGAAACCGTAGCAGATGTTCGTTGAAGAAGTAGAACCAGAAGAACCCGTGATACTCACCGGGGCCGCTGTGCATGGAGAAGGCAAAGTAGGGAGGATTGCGAAGCGTTGCCAGCACGTGCCAGGGTGCGGCAACCACCATCATGACCAGTAGCACCAGCCATATCTGAAGTCTTTTCCATGCCGCGCCAGACCACAACTGCCGCGTCACTGTCATATACAACAGGCCGGCACCGAGGGGGAACACCATCGCGATCAGTCCCTTCAGCAGCAGACCGCATCCCAGCGCAAACCCCATCAGCATCGCCCAAGCGCGCGGGTTAGCCTCATCGGGCTCCAGCAGCCGCATCCATGCCCATAGTGTCACCGCGATCGTCAGGGTTAGAACCGCATCCGGAATCTGGATCCGGGTGAACAGATACAGGCCGACCGACGTGGCCAGCGCCACGCCTCCGAAGACACCCGCCTGCTCGCCCATCGCCCAGCGACCGAACCGGTACGTCACCCAGCACAGGAGCACCACAGAAAGCGCCAAAGGAATGCGTGCGGCCCAATCGTGGACGCCGAATACCCGGAATGATCCCGCCATCATCCAGTAGATCAGCGGTGATTTTTCCAGGTATGCCACTCCATCCAGGCGGGCCGTTACCCAGTCGCCGGACTCCAGCATCGTGCGTGCAATCTGCGCCTGAACCGCGTCTACATCGTCCATCAGACGCGGCGGGCTGATTACGTTTCCACAGAACACGAGACAGGCTGCCAGGGCGACGAGGAGTCCGCCACGAGCGCCTCTTCTTCCACGGACGGAACCGGTGTGTGCGCCGTCGGCAGCTCCACGTTCCAGCGCTTCATCCAGATCGTTAGCGTCAGCAGACCCCAAAGATGATACCCCCAATTCGCCTTTCGCTCCTGGTGCTGGTCCATCAGCGTTCGCACCATCGGCGAGTTGAATACGCCGGACTCACGCAGCCACGCATCCGTTAGCGTGTCCTCCAGCAGCGGCCGCAAAACTCCGCGGAACCACGCGTGAATCGGAATATCGAGTCCCACCTTCGATCGCTGCAGGACCGATTGCGGCAGCGCGTCCCGCATCAGGACTCGAAGAATCCGTTTTGTCTCCAGCCCGTTCAGTTTCCACTTCATCGGGAGCCGGTTCGCAAACTGCACAATCCGGTCATCCAGGAACGGTGGCCGTACCTCCACCGAATGTGCCATGCTCATCCGGTCGACTTTATACAGCAGCGCGTCCTGTAATGAGTATCGCTGATCGAAGTCCAGGAACCGCTCCATCGCGTTTCCGCCCTGCATCGTGCTTAACAGATCTGCCATTGGTCCCTTACGCGCAAACTGGGAGACCTGCTGCTTCTCGAGCTCGGTGAACGTGCCGTTCCAGAATACGTGTGCTGCTTCCGGCGAAAGCAGCGAGCCCTCCAGGAACCGCTTCAGTTTGTAGTCCAGGCCAATCTTCCGGTCCGTTGCCGGTAGCCGCTGCGCTGCTGTCAGAGCCCCCTTCAGTAGAGGCTTCGGTAGCCAGGAGATGGAGTTCCGCAGGCGGTTCGCCTTGTACGTCAGATATCCGCCGAAAAGCTCGTCCGAACCTTCGCCGCTCAGGGCGACCGTAACTTGCTGCCGGCTCATCTTGGCCAGATACCAGACGGGAATCGCGCCGGCATCCCCACTTGGTTCATCCGAGTAGTAGCTCAATTCTGCAATCGTGTCCGCGAGGTCAGCGTCTTCATTCAGGTCGAACTCAGTATGGTTCGTTCCATAATGGTCTGCCATCGCCCGCACATAATTGCTTTCGTCGAACTCCCGCCCGTGGAAGGTCACTGAAAACGTTCTCAGGGGCTCGGAACTGATCTGTGCGGCATAGTGCGTGATGGTCGAGGAATCAAGACCGCCACTTAGCCATATCCCGGAAGGGACTTCGCTGTGCAGCTGCTCCTGTACGGCGCTCCTCAACAGTCCATCCAACTCCTCGCAGGCCTCGCCCAGATTCGCCGGGGCGGGCTGCTGGCGCTCCACCGGAAGATACGACCGCAGCTCTATGCCGCTTTCGCACCACTCAAGCACATGCCCCGCAGGGACCTTTTTAATGCCTTCAATCAGAGTGAATGGCCCGGGGACGTAATTGAGCGACAGGTAGCAGTTCAGGCCATGCAGGTCCAGGCGCCGCGGTACTTCCGGGTGAGCAAAGATTGCCTTCAGCTCCGACCCGAAGAAGATCTCCCCATCCTGGCATCGGTAGTACAGCGGCTTCACCCCCGCCCGGTCCCGCGCCAGCGTCAGTCTGCGTTCGCGTTCATCCCATATTCCGAGGGCGAACATTCCGCGGAAACGTGCAAAGCTCTCCAGCCCCCACTCCAGGAACGCATTCAGCACTACCTCGGTATCGCAGTGCGTCCGGAAGGCCCACCCTCGGCGCTCCAGGTCCTCGCGAATCTCGCCGTGGTTGTATACCTCGCCGTTGAAAACGATCGTGCAATGGTGCTCGGCATTGTGCATCGGCTGGTTGCCGTGCTCCACATCCACAATGCGCAGCCGCGTCGCTCCCAGGGAGGCGTGACTGGTCACAAACCCTTGCTGGCTGTCCGGTCCGCGATGTGTCAGGCTTCTTAGGCCCCGCGCGAGCACACCTTCTGGCAGTGGCCTGCGAACATGAGAGTATCCAACGATTCCGCACATCAGTAGGCAGGCCCCTGCGACTCCAGCCCGCCTTGCACAACAGTTCGGCCAAACCCTTCATCAGAAAAGGGTAAGGTCACTTATCGCACAGACCCACTTCTGGAGCGCGTGTAAAGTTGTCTGTCATTATGCCTGACCATCACTGCTTTTTGCTCGAAAAAAGTTTTCGACCGAAACTTTTTCGGGAAAAGTACGTCTAAAGCCTCTCGACACTGATAGGGCGTGAGGAGGCGTCAACTGCGCTGCAATGAGCAATGAGATGCTGACGCCCGTCTCTGAGGGTTTTGAATCTTGGACGATCCGGAGAACCGATCCCTTTTAAGAGTATTCCAGTGAAAGCCCGGATTTCTTCCGAATCTATCGAAAGATAGTCAGCCGGCTTACCGGGATGGGAAGGGAAGCAAGAGTCTGGCTTGACGGGTGATCGGTCGCATTTTAACGAGTTCACGAGATAGGTCTTCTACTCTTCAGATAAGCTTTCGAAGCGTATCGATTCCGTCGGATTGTGTCAGGAAAGATTCATCATGCTGAAGTTCAGAGTCCTTGCTTTTGTTGAGGTGCTGCTTGCCGCCTCTCTGGGAAGCGCCGCCGCGCAAACAAACGACCTCAAGTTTTTGAATGACAATCGCTCCATGCTGGACGCCCACAACTGCTATCCCTACGAGGGCCAATGGCAGGACCGCGTCGGCCGTGCGCTGAACTCGGGTTTCCCGGTATCCATCGAGCAAGACCTAGCCTGGTACTCCGATCCGGCGACAGGCAAAGGGCGCGTCGTCGTTTCGCACACTCCGAAGACAACCGGAACGGAGCCGACGCTCAAGGCTTACTTTTTCGAGCAGGTAAAGCCGGTTGTCGAGAAGATCCTCAAGGAAAACAAGCAAAGTGAGTGGCCCCTCATCGTGCTGCACTTCGATTTCAAGGACAACCAGCCGGCGTTGCATGAGGCTGTGTGGAATCTGCTTGGCGAGTACGAGCCATGGCTGTCAACGGCGGTAAAGACCTCGGATCCGCATCGGCTCTCTCCCATTCAGAAGAAGCCGATTCTGGTCATTACAGAAGACAATGACGAGCAGGAAAAGGCCTTCTTTGATCGCGTGCCGGTGGGCGCAAAGTTGCGGATCTTTGGTTCGGCACACAGCGCTCCCCACCCTGAGAATCTCTCCCGCGCGGAGCTTGCCCATTGGGAAGCCACAACTTCGCCTGCGAATCTCCTGGCAGAGACCCCGACGAACTATCGCCGCTGGTGGAACAACTCCTGGGCTGTAGTGGAAGAGGGAGGGCAGGCCAATGCAGGCGAGTGGACCGCGCAGGATGAAAAGCGGCTGCGCGAGATCGTCGATCACGCCCACAGCAAGGGATTCTGGATCCGCTTTTACACGCTCGATGGCTTTGACCCGCAGAAGAGCCAGGGATGGGGTGCGAGCTACAACTTCGGATCGCGCGAGGCCGTTCTTCCACGCTGGAAGGCTGCTATCAGTGCAGGCGTGAACTTCGTGGCGACCGATCAGTATGAAGACTTCGCCACAATGGTTCCGCAGATAGAGAAGTTGTTGCGGCCGGGAGCTTCCCACTGAGCCATCTTCAGATGCTTGGTGTGCGATAGAAAGGAGGAGGGCTGCGAAGTGAAAGCAGAGGAGAACCATCACGCTTTTCGCAAGCGCGCCTACGGCATGAAGAAGCACGATGCATCGTACCTCCACTACGACCTCAGGCTGGAATGGAATGGGGTGTTATTAAGCTGGGCTCTGCGAGAGGGACCCAGCAGGCAACCCGGAGTGCTTCGCAAAGCCGTCGAGATGGACGATCACCGCCTGGCGTATCTGCAGTTCGAAGGTATCCATCGAACGGGGACAATTATGCTCTGGGATCGGGGAACCTGGACACCCTATCCGGAATGTGAGGATGTCGGAGCCAGTGTGCGGGGCGGCATTTTGCGATTCACGCTGCACGGGGAGAAGCTACAGGGCGGCTGGACTCTTACCAGAACGAATATTGTAGGAACCGACTCGCGGATGCACTGGACGCTTTGTAAACACGCCGATGCGTTTGCCGAAAACTGGGCGGGCAGGTGCATCCTGATGGAGCAGCCGAACAGTATTTCAGGAAAGACAATGGAAGGAATCAATCAGGAGTGGATGCGGCCGAAGAACAGGCACGAACGGCAAGCGAACCTTTTCGACTAGAGCATCTCCTCTGTTACTGGGTATTCCTGAAGGATATGCAGCGGCGTTTTCGGAAAATGCCTATAAAAGAAGCGAGCAGCGTTGCACGTTATCGCGCAAAATCAATGCGCTGTAGTCGGGTCCTGCCGCGAACGATTCCGAGCCGGTAGCAGAAGACTTTAGTACGCTTATCGGTTTCTGCCAACCGCAGACCCTATGAACCCATTTGCATGCGCCTTATAGCGATGGACTAAATGCGCTTGTAGCAAGCTAGGAGCGCGTCTGATTAGGTCTGGTGGAGGCGGCGGGAGTCGAACCCGCGTCCGAAACTACTGTCGACGAAGAGCTTTCATGCTTTTTCCTGTTCTATATCTCGTAACGAGCGCTAAGAACGGACAAAGATACGCTCGAAACCAGCCTGATCGATCTCACCCTCTGCGTCCAGGCGGAACGCTTTGGGCCAGCCTACTGTGCGACGACCGGTATGGGCCCATAGGCGAAGCCCAAGCGGTCGGCTACTTAGTTAATTAAGCAGCAAGAGCCAGGTTGTTGTTGGCACTTATAGTTTTGTGATCGATTACGGGTGTTCACACCCCGGCATGCCTCTCAGCCGCACGCAATCCCGTCGAAACCGTGACGCCCCCATCTTGTGAAAGACCCATCTGCGGTTCCCTGGGGAGCCGCCTTGAGACGCGAAAGCCAGCCCCGAGGGTTCAAGGGGCTGGCTCATCACTCCTCAGCTATTGATTTTACCACTTTTCTTCGCACTTAAAGCTTTCTCTGTAGGTATATAGGGCTTCCGCATCTATGATCGTTTTCCGCCATGAGAACGCCGCTGCACGCCTCTTTCGAGGATACCCAGCAACAGGGAAAATGCACTTACAGGCTGGCCTTCTCCAGGTCGAAGTTCATCCACTCTCCCCGCTCAATCGCTGCTCTGATCTGTGCAGGCGTTTTGCCAAGTTTGGTCTGCTGATAGGCAAAGGCGGCTTCCTTCATGCAGGTTGAGCAGGCAGCACCGTGGGTCCCTTCAAAACAGCTATGCAGGCTGTTGTGCCCCATGGAACGATCGCAACGGCAGTAGCAGGGAAGTTGGTGCAGCACCGGCGAGACCTTCG
This sequence comes from Acidobacteriaceae bacterium, assembly GCA_013361705.1. Classification (GTDB taxonomy): domain Bacteria; phylum Acidobacteriota; class Terriglobia; order Terriglobales; family Acidobacteriaceae; genus Terriglobus. Next base: position 16,214 of record JABFXN010000198.1, on the reverse strand, counting down.
CGGCCATCTGATACACCTTCACCTGATAGGGGTGCGAGAAGTACTCGCCGGTGAGTTCTTTGCCGGCCATGATCGGCGGCAGTGCTCCCTTGGGCGGCGCCGCGTTGTAGGCGGGAATGTCATTGGCAGGGTTAGACCACTGGGCGTAGGCCGCCAGGGTGAAAATAGCGATACCGATTGCGGTCAGAACGCGCTTCTTCATAGGAAAAGATCGATCTCTGAGGGGTTAGACGACAGGCAAAGAAAAAAGACGGCACGAACATTGCTGCTCGTGCCGGGAGGCCAGTGACGCAACTTGTTTCCGAACTATGGTTCGGATAAAACTTTGACTCCACGAGAATAGCACATCGTGGGCGTTACATTAGCTAAGACGCAAATTTAATGCTGAGGTTGCGTCTACACTGAAAGAAAAAGTTGTTGGCGATGGAAAATAGAACTGAGGCGGGCTCTCCTCCCCCCACTTCGGAAGGTTAGTGAGTTGAATTTTCGATTGGCGCTCTCCATCATCCTGGTCGTATCCGAGTTCCTAGCGTCGGATATCTTCTATGTTATCAATCCCTTAGGGCCGGTTTGCTCCCGCTTCGCGACGAAATGGGACTACATTAATGAGCATTTTGTCGTTGTCGCCGGCATCTGGGCGCTGATCGCGCTGGTCACAACTTTTCTTACCAGCCCCATCACCTGGCAGAACCTCCGGCGTTCGGACGAGATGCAAAAGGGGTTTTTTTACGGGGGGCTTATAGGACTGGCGGTTGACGGAGTCGGATCCGCCTATCAGCGCTGGGTGGCTACCATTGATATGTCCGTTCACACCTGGACGCGGTGGGGCCTCATTGTGAATGCCAGCTTACGAACCCTGCTTTGGCTGGTTATTTATACCGGTATGTCGATCGCGTTTGTTGTCTGGGCGAGGAAGCGCGAGGCAGATTTCCTGGAATAGAACGGGAATCCATTCCGGTTCGCCGAAGAAGCCAACTTTCATTTGACAGGTAATGATGTGCCTGTATCCTTGCACCAAACAAGGTGCAGCCGGGATTGCCGGCTGCACCCGCCGCACTTCCCCGCACAGCAAGCGAGGCTAGCCAAAGGTACGTTGCAACAACGGAAAGAGGCAGGCAATGGTCGTGACGGAGTTGGAATTCCTGGAAGCATGGATCCCCGAGCAGATGGCCCCTGGAACCGTCTTTGTACTGGACGGAGAAGGGCGCTTTGGTTCAGAGGAAAACCCTTATTTTGCCGTTCTGGCGTGCCCCCGCTGTGGTTGCATGGGTCTTATCAAGCGTAGCCAGTATTTTGGTCTGGAACCGATGATCTGTGGTGGAGATAACTGCTCGGCCGAGTATTTCGTGGACGAAGACAACCACATCGCCTTCAGACGATCACAATAACGCCGTCTCCATATCCAATTCCTATTTCTCCGTTTTAACCTGGAGGCACGACGACATAAGACAGGTTTCCATCGCGTTCAATCTGCAGCACCAGAGACTCGCGATTTGGAACCTGCGCCAGCTCGCGGCGTAGTGTCTCAACCGAAGTGACCGGCTTTCCGTTTACGGCGTGAATCACGTCATGCGGGCGCAGGCTGCTTTCAGGGACGCGTAGTGCACTTGAACGTGCAACAACCATCACTCCCTGGGGACTGCGGATCGGATTCCACTCATTCGGCGTATCGGGATCGACCGTGACGCCGAAGATCTCCAGGCGGGGAATCAGGTTGCGTCCAAAACTAATGTCGGAGGTCAGGGAGCGGGCGCGGGAACCAGCACGGTCTGGCTCGACCGTAAGATTCAGGGTCTTGTCGCCACGCGCGATTGTAATGGGAACCTGCTTCTTCGGCTCCAGCGCGGAGATCACCTGCGTGTAGTTGACGATCGATGTGACTTTCTTGCCGTTCACTTCCTGCACAATATCGCCCGGGAGAATTCCGGCACGTTCCCCGCTGCCCGCCGGCCACACATCTTCCACCAGAACGCCCTGCGTCCCGGTCAGCCCCAATCCCCGCGTCAGATCGCGCGACAGCGTATGTGTCGTAATCGAAAGCGTTGACCGGGTGACGTGGCCATTTTTCCGGATGGCGTTGAACACGGTGCGGGCTGTATCGGCGGGAATAGCCAGAGCAATACCCTCATTGCCACCGCTTTCGGAATAGATCAGGGTGTTGATGCCGAGAAGACGGCCTCGGACATCCACCAGCGGCCCGCCGGAGTTACCTGGGTTTACTGCCGCATCCGTTTGAATCCACAGTCTGGGATCGTCCGGTGAGGACTGCCGGCGTACCGCGGAGACAATACCCATGGTGACCGAGCGTTCAAACCCGAAGGGGCTTCCGAAGGCAATCGCAACCTGACCCTGATGTGCCGGGGGGAGATGGGCAATATCCAGGAAGGCAAGCTCTTCGCCCTCCGGAACATTAATCTTCAGGACCGCCAGATCGGTATCTTCATCCAGGCCGACACGGGTCGCAGGTAGAACGCGGAGTTTGCCTGAGACCATGCGAACCTCAGCGCGCAGGTTGGCGCTTCCGGCGATGACGTGGGCGTTGGTCAGAATATAGCCATCGTCGGAGACCAGTACGCCGGACCCTTGTGCGGTGCCGGCTGTTACCAAGCCTGTATCGGGCAGGTTGCTATTGCTGTTATTCGCCGTTGGGTTGATCGGCGCGCTGTCTTCGTGGTCTCCAACGTAGACCTGCGCCGTAATACGCACAACAGTTGGCATGACGCGCGAGGAGAGAGCCTCAAGATCGTCGGAAAACTGCACCAGAGGAGACTTCGAGGCAAGGGCCTGCGCATGCGCCGTTGAAAAGGGCAACAGAAGAAAGATGGCCAGGGATGCGCGGGAACGCATGCACCCACGGTAGCAGGTGAAACGCCGCAAGGGGAGTGAAATGTTGCTCACCGAAGCGCTGGCACTTAGCGCGACCGGGGCATTGTCTTCACGGAAAAATCGGTAAGGTTGAGTCTACCGATGCGTCCTTTGGGGCCCACGACGAAGGGAAGCGAGAGTGCGTTCCATTGATTGCTTTTCGCGCCATCTGTACCGACGGGTTGCCAGGTCTTGCCGTTGTCATACGAAACGTCCGTGCCGTTCGGGCCCACGGTGAGAAAGGCTTGTAGGCGATTCGACCAAGCGACTGAACTGCGATAGCCGTGCGGGGGCTTTGTGGAAAGGCTCCATGTTTTGCCGTAATCCGCTGACCAGGCTGCGGTCTTGACCGGCGATTCTGGAGTCTTATAGTCACCGCCAACGGCTACGAGCGTTTTATCCGGACGGAAGGCCAGGGAAAAGATACCTGCAGTAGAGACTCCCTGAGCCATCGGAACTTCGATCTTGTCCATGAACTCGGTGCACGGTTCGCAAGATGCATTGCTTTCATCGCGAAGGCGATAGACATAGGCGTGTTCGGGAATATCGCCGGCCCACCAGCGCGAATACTTCCAGCCAGGCTCTTGTACATCGTTTTTCAGTATCAACAAAGTTGAGTTGCTGGCAGCGAAGCTGGAGGTTCCGCGATCCACTTCAAGATTCGATCTCCAGGTGACGATCTCTGGTGTTTGATCATCGAGGTCCCGGATGTCGAGCATGACACTCTTGCCGTCAATTGAATCGCCCATGACCCAAACATCGTCTTCTGTTTCGGCGTAAAGTGCATCCCAAAAGCCTTCCGGCTCGGTGTTCGCGATTGCCAGTTTCCAGTGTTTACATCCATCACTTGTCTTGTAGATCCGCGACGCATCTCCCTTGCCGCTGGACATCACGATCGCCGTCTTATCGTCAAAAGCCTGAACGCCACGGAAGTCCAGCTTCTCTGCGTCCGGAGGAACAGCGCATGCCAGCCAGTGTTCACCACCATCAACGGTGCGCAGGACCGTGCCATTCGTGCCGGAGACCCATGCAACCACGTCGTTCACAGCGTGAATACCTCGGAAGCTGGCAGTGGAGTTGGACTGCTGCAACTTGAACTGGGCGGAGGCTGTGGCTGTAAAAAGCGCGAGAGCGAGCGTGAGACGCATAAGTAGCGTGAGGCGCATGAGCCACGTTAGCAGCAGGTATGGTCAGTCATCCAGCGTTACTCATGCCGCAGTGCCGCAACAGGGTCCAAGCGGCTGGCGCGCCAGGCGGGCAGAAGGCCCGAGACCAGACCTACAATCGCCAGAATGCCAAAGGAAACCATCGCAATCATCAGATTGGGTCGCAGAATGATGTCGCCTTCGCTGTTCGCCGTCTTGTACATATCCGAGTAGAGCGGCATAGGCGGGATGATATGGGCGATGGCGATCGCGGCAATCATCCCGAGGACGCCTGCAAGGAAGGTCAGCGTAAGGCTTTCGAGGAGGAACTGCGCGAGGATATCGCGCCGTCTCGCGCCGAGCGCCTTCTGTAATCCGATCTCCCGCGTCCGCTCGGTTACAGAGACCAGCATGATGTTCATCACGCCGACGCCGCCAACGCCGAGTGTCATCGCTCCAATAATGCCCAGCAGCACTTCAAGCGCAGTAGAGAACTGCATGATCTCGCCAGAGTCTTCAATCGTGTCACATGTGGAGAATGCTTTATCGTCAGCCGGATTGAAGTGATGGCGCGAGGCAAGAATCGCGCGAACAGCACTGGTCGCCTTCTTGTGCAACTCTGGCGAGAGCGGTTGATAGACCAGCGACGAGGGATCGCGTACGTTCTCCAGATCGCGCAGTGTAAAGAAGGGGAGGAAGACGTTCTCATTGTCAGGACCGTTGTTGGAGGAGTCCTGAATTTTGTTTCGCAGTACTCCGATCACGGTAAAGGTTTGCCCGTTGACCTGGACCGTCTGCCCAACCGGCGGGTATCCGTTGAAGAGCTTTTGTGCGGCATGCGGGCCGAAGATCGCGACTTTGCGGTGTTCCGTGAAATCGTCTGGGGCGAAGTATCTACCTTCCTCCACAACCAGTCTGCGCATGCCGTCATATGGAAGCTCGACGGCTTTGACCTGGATATTCACCGCCTTAGCGTTCCACTTAAAGCTGTACGACGTGTCATTCTCGACGGAGAAGGCGCGGATCAGCGGCATTTGTTCCCGAACCGCATCGGCGTCCTCGGCGGTAAGGTGAATCCGCTTGCCGGACCGTTCGCCGCCGGCCTGCATGGAGGTCTGCCCACCCCAGCCCATGATGACGTTGTTGCCGATACCGAGAAAGCCCATCAGCACCGTCTGTCCGAGAGCCGCACCGTAGCTGATGAGCAGGACAACAGTGACCAGGCCCCATGCAATGCCCAGCATGGTCAGACCCGAGCGCAAGCGGTTGCGCAGGAGCGACTGGATAGATTGCTGAACGGTTTCCTTGATCTGCATCATAGCGACAAGCTCTGGATGCAGGGTGATACGCAGATCAGGGGAGAGGAGTTCCCCCAATCAGGCGGTTACGGAATCAAAAGAGAGCGATGGATAGCGCTCGTCAGCGCGAATCAGTGATTCAATCGCATCACGCGAGTCGATGGCTCCGCGGGCTCCTACCGCCGTACAGTTGCGTGCTGCGGCGGCGCAGGCAAAATCGAGCTGCCGTGTGAGGGCCCAGCCTTGCAGCATGCCGTAGATAAAGCCTGCATGGAAGATGTCACCGGCGCCGGTTGTATCGACAGCATGGACACGATAAGCAGGCCGATAGCAAAAGCTCTTACCGTCGAAGGCCAGTACGCCATCTGGCCCCAGGGTCGCGGCGGCCAGCGTGTTTCCATAACGGCGCTGCATCTTCTGAAGTGCGGTCTCGAGGTCAGGCTCATTCATCAGGCGGGAGGGGAAGTCGCGGCTGACGATCAGGTAGTCAATGTTGATTAAAAGGTCATCGATGCCGGGGAACTGAAGATCGAGGTCGGCAACGACGGGAATGTTGGCCTCACGAGCCCACTGGGCTGCTTGTGTAGCGGCAGCCGTGTCCTGCCCATCGACGTGGAGAGCGCGAGCATCGGTGATCCACTCGCGGAGGAGCTCCTCCGGCTTTAGTGTAAGGCGGTCATCGCGACGTACCAGCACTGTGCGTTCACCACTGGGATCGACCAGGATCAGCGATTGCGGTGAGTGGGAGTCAGGTACGGTGACAATTCTGGTTTCGACGCCGGCATCGGCAAAAGCACGATGGTGCAGATCGGCTGCCTGGTCATCGCCCAGCTTGCCGACATAGCGGGTACTGAGTCCCCAGTTCTGGCATGCAACTACGGTGCTGGCGACCTGGCCGCCTGGAAGAACGACGGAGTCGTGATATTCCACCTTAGAGCCAAATACAGGGAAGGTAGGAAGGGTTAGGACGGTGTCAGTAGCATTTAGGCCAACACCAACCAGGTCGACCTTCCGGGTACTCTCCATCCTTCTAGTGTAACCGCCTTACTCGGTTCGGAGGCATTCCATTGGGCTCAGCATCGCTGCCCGCCGCGCGGGGTAGGTGCCGGCAAACAGAGTTATCCCGGCAAGTGTCAGCAGGGAGAGTACCACCGCGATCGGTGAAATGACTGGGTGCGGCACGAAATCCGGCATCGGGATATAGCGCATCACGACGCAGACCCCGGCCCCGAGAAAGAAACCGATGGTGCCCGAGACCATGGTAATAATTGCGGATTCGGCCAGAAACTGCCTGTGGATATCGACGGCGCGGGCGCCCAGAGCCTTGCGGACACCGATCTCCCGGGTCCGTTCGGTTACGGCCACCAGCATGATGTTCATTACCCCAATGCCGCCCAGGGCAAGGGTCAGCAGGGCGACGGCTCCCAGAAAGATGGTCATGACGCCGAAGATGCGGTCCACGAACTTGGCTCCCTCCAGGGTGTCCCACACCCAGAGAGCCTCCTTATCGTCCGGATTGAAGTGATGGCGCTCCCCAAGGATGCGGTAGACCTCTTTGACCGCAGCCTCATGCTTGTCGGGAGAGACGGGTTGGACGACGATATCGTTCAGCCAGCCTGGAAAGACTCCCTTGCGCGCCGGTGGGAAATCACGCTCCATCGACGAGTAAGGGACGAAGAGCTGCGTGCCGTCGCGGCCGGAGCCATACGAGCCGTTTTGCTTCTTCTTTTCCAGGAGGCCGATCACCACGTAGGGATAGCCCGCGATGGAGATAATCTGCCCGACAGCCTGGTTGGAGCGAAAGAGCTGCTGCTTGGTGTCATCGCCGAGAAGGACCACGCGTGCGCCGTCGGCCTCGTCTCGTTCGGTCATCAGGCGACCCTCCGAGACCTTGATGGAGCGGAAGGCCTGATACTCCGGCCATACACCGCGCACCGCCCGGTTGGCGGCGTTGTACTGTGAGACCTCGTTGACGGTCCGGTTGATCTCCGGAGAGACATGCTGCACCAGCGCGGCCTGATCCCGTATAGCGAGGGCGTCACCATACTCCAGCCTGATATCGCGTCCGGCAACGTAACCGCCGGCCTGCGCGCCGGTCTTGCCGCCCCAGATGATGGCGATGTCGGTCCCCAATCCCTTCATCCGCTCATGCTGGTCTTTGCTGAAACCGATGCCCAGCCCAACCAGCAGAATCACTGAGGTAATGCCCCACACGATGCCGAACATGGTGAGAAAGCTGCGAAGCTTGGTAGCCCACAGGGCGGCGAGCGTTTGCAGGAAGATCTCGCGAATCGGCATGCCAGATAGGTACGATGTCCATGGCTGGAAAGTTCCATCTGGAGCAGAATCAGGAATATGCATTGGACACGTAGAGAAGTAGTGAAGCTGGGGACTTTGGCCCTTGCCGGGAAGAGCGTTGGGCTGCAGGCAGAGGTATTGGATCGCAGGCCGAAGCCGGCAGATCGGAAGTTTACCTCGGAGGGCGTAGAGCGCTATATCGCCGAGACCGCGAAGCGGATCGCCGATCCGGAGCTGCGGCAGCTCTTCGTGAACTGCTTCCCCAACACACTGGATACGACCGTGCAGCCGGGAACCGCAGATGGTAAGCCCGATACGGTGGTGCTGACCGGCGATATTCCGGCGATGTGGCTGCGGGATTCCTCCGCCCAGGTCTGGCCGTATGTTCCACTGGCAAAACAGGACGAGAAGCTGAGGGCGCTGCTCGAAGGCGTCATCCGCCGCCAGGCTCGCTGCCTCCTGATCGATCCCTACGCCAATGCTTTTATGGCGAACCTGGACGACCCGCCGCTGGAGTGGGGCCGTACTGACCAGACCGAGATGAAACGCGGCGTGGGCGAGCGCAAGTATGAGCTCGATTCATTGTGCTATCCCATCCGCCTCAGCTATGGCTACTGGAAGGCGACGGGGGATACCAAGCCATTCGATACCGCATGGACCGAAGCCATGCGCACCGTCGTCAGCACCATGCGAGTGCAGCAGCGCAAGAACGGCGATGGGCCATACACCTTCCTGCGTAAATCAGATCGCTCGACCGAGACGCTGCCACGAGCTGGTAAAGGCAATCCGATCAAGCCGGTGGGTCTGATCTTCTCCGGCTTCCGCCCGAGTGACGATGCATGCGTCTTCCCATTTCTTGTTCCATCGAATCTCTTTGCCGCGACCTCCCTGCGTCAACTCGCCGAGATGATGAACACGATCGTGCGTGACAGCGCAACAGCGCAGGAGGCTCAGAGCCTCGCCACCGAGGTTGAAGTTGCTCTTCGGCAATACGCGGTAGCGCAGCTCGACACCGGCGCCATCTGGGCCTTTGAGGTGGATGGCTTTGGCAGCCAGTTGCTGATGGACGATGCCAACGTGCCAAGCCTGCTGGCGCTGCCGTATCTCAACGCATCGCCGGACGCGGCGATGTATGCGCGAACGCGCGCCTTTGTGTGGAGCGAGCGCAATCCCTGGTTCTTCCGTGGATCAGCAGGTGAGGGAATCGGCGGACCGCATATCGGCGACGACATGATCTGGCCAATGTCTCAGACCATCTATGCGCTGACTAGTACCAAGAAGGAAGAAGCTGGACCTGCGCTGACGATGTTGAAGACGGCAGCCCGCGCGACTGGATTCATCCACGAGAGCTACTTGAAGAGCGATCCGGCGAAGTTCACTCGCTCGTGGTTTGCCTGGGCCAATACCTTGTTTGGCGAGATGGTGGCGCATATGGTCTACAACCACCCGGATTGGATCGCTTAGAGCATTCTCCCTGTTGCTGGGCATCCCGGAGGAACTGTGCAGCGGCGTTTTCAATGCGGAAAACGCCCCATAGATGCGGAAGCCCTACATCAGACCCGCGGGGAAATGCTCTAGTTGCGATAGCATCTAAGAGGCGTGCCCGGATGGTGGAATCGGCAGACACAGCGGACTTAAAATCCGCAGTTGCGAAAGCGACGTGGGGGTTCAAGTCCCCCTCCGGGCACCAATGAATTTTTTTTGAAACGCCCCCTGAACTGAGACCGAGCAGGCTCGACGGCTTCGGGCAATCGGTGACATTGTCTCCTCGAGTCGTGGATTGGCTTGTGAAGTTACCAATTCGTCTTACGGTTATGCCCGCATTCGAGTTTTCATTCAACTTTATCTTGGTAATTGTTCCGAAATCAAAAAGCATGCTACTTTGTTCAAGGAAAGGAGACGTCTATGCGAACTAATCAGCGAGTGCGTGACTGTGTGAATGGCACGGCGCGGGACGGCTCTGTTTCTGCCTTCCTCTGCCGCGCATAACGGCAACCCTCAAACAATTAGAAGGGAACGTATGACGACCCAGGAATATCTGTGTCGGCACTTCGCCCGCATGGGTGCGCGTGTTGTTGTGCGCGGACCTCGCCTCAGGCAGCGGACGAAGATCACAATTGATGTGGGCAGGGACCGCTCCGGCGAAGTGTTTGTTATTGGGTGTGAGGAAGAGGTTGCAATCGAAGTTATCGACGTGCAGCCGTGTTCGCATCATCTGGTGCTGATGGTTCGAGACGGAAGTGAAAAGCACAAGTTCCTGCTTGGGCGCGATGAACGCCACTGGTTTGCTGCAGCTGTCCCGGGTGATGCTGTCCGCGATGTGCGGACCGCAATTGCCAGCCTGCGTCCTACGGAGATCGAGGGACGGGAGGCGATCCGGCAGGGCGAGTGGTTCTTTGTTCTGGAACCCGGCGTGAATGACAAGGGCGCTGTGATCCTGCGCAACGAACCGCTCAGCCGCGGAGCAGGAAGCAAGCCTCACATCTGCGAGCAGATGATGAGGAAGGGCGGCGAAGTCGTGATGGTGAGCCGCGCGTATCCCACTGGCTTGAGCCTCGCGAGTTATCACGAGCTCTTAGCGACCAACGATGACGCCCGCAGTTACGGCTGGCGCCAGATGGTGCGCGATGCCGCTGTCTATGCGCGTGGCGAGATCCGACACAAGGATCACAGGACCATTGATCTCTGGTGCTGGCATCGCGTGTACATGAACCGGGAAAGATTTGCGAAGCACGCTCCGCAAATTGCGTTTCTCGATTAACCCAAATGCCCCGGGTCCCGAGATGCAAGGGACCTGGGGTAGAGGAGTCAAAACTAACTTGGGGGGCAGACGGGGGAAAACACGCAGTCGTCAATTTCCGCGCCTTTGCCAGAGGATGTCACCGTTCGGGAAGGTATGCAGTGGCCGAAAAGAGTGCGTCAGGTAGTTGCGAACCGGTGAGAGGTAATCCTTACAACTGAAGAAGGAGCATCGTTCATCAAGATGTTCGTTCCAAAGGACAAATTTCACATACTTCGCATCCATCTGCTGAATGGCGGGTTCAATGTCCTCTGGTCGCGTACCGTCCCACCGCGACAGGGTTGGCAGGTACAGTGGATTCTGTACCTCTAACGGGAGATACACGCCTGGCCACCCCGCTTCGAGGAAATATTCCCCTGGCCGCGTTTGTTGAGCCAGTACACGTAATTCGTCGAATGCTTCTGGCGTTGTTGCAACCTGTCCTCCCGGCAGTTGGCCTTTAGCACTACACGCGATATGCTTTGCGACTATCTGATGCCCGCCCAGAGCAACTATGACACCGAACGTAACAACTGAAAGCGTTCGCTCCGGAAATGAGAGCTCTCCTAACATCCAGACAAACAAAATGGCAGCAGGCATTGCGATTGCGAAGAGCCTTAGCACATTGAGACTTGTTGCAACCTCAAGAAGCAGCGAGAGCCCACACAGGCTCAGCAATGTAATTGAGTTCCACGGGAATCGTGTGTCCTTGTACGGCCGCGAGCACTTCCAGAGAGCGAAGCCGTAGACCGATGGAACTAAGGCGTAAACCAGCAAGTAGGGCAGCATTCCTGGGACGCTGGACAATCTCAACGGACCTGGAAGTCCGAGCGATCTCGGAGATTGTGCGACATACCGAGATACGGATTCCACTAAACAGAACCACAGTCGTTCGTGCCCCACGGCATGGAGGTAATAAGCGTAGAGGGAAAGACTTGCCAGCGCGAATGCGATCACCAGAGCCGCAACAAGTCTTGCCGTGTGTGCGCTCGCCTCACGTCTCCGTCTGCCGCTGAGCACTAAGAAGACAACAAAACCTATGAGAGCCGCTGCTCCATGAGCTTGATTAAAGAAGCTGGAGATCGCAAGAAGTACACCTGACATCACATTACTTCTGATCGTCAGAAACTCCATCTCTATCCGGACGGCGAGAAGTATAAAAAATACCGCGAACCAGTGATGTGTCGGATTCAGGAATTTCCCGTAGACCAAGACCAGGAACAAACCTGTCGCAGTCAGAGCAGGTACGACACGCATCAGCTCTCGCGACAGTGAATAGCAGAGGCAGGCCGAAAGGACTCCAAGAATCAGAGCAATTACATTTGTTACCCAGATCGTGTTCCCAAGGAGTCCGAAGCTGGCTGCATAGACTAAATCGGTACCGGGAGGAGTGAATTGAAAGAAGTCTCGATAGATCGTTTGTCCGTCTAAGAGACGCTGCGCTCCCATCCAGGAGTAGACTTGGTCACCGCCGAGCAGAAACGGAACCCTGGGCGAAGAGAATAGGTTCAGATAAAGATATAGCGCCGAGGAGAGGGCTACTACCGCATGCCATCGCAATCCCTCGGGGATTCTGAGGAGTGGCTCAATGGCAGCAAAGCTCCTTTGTCTCATACCGGTAAAAACCAGCAAGTCGTCCTCTTATTCCTTTCAGACCTCGCCAGACAGAGGGCCACTCAGAGTTGCGCGGGTGTGGTGAATCTAAAGTTCGCGACATAAATCATGAAAAGCCTTGCCGTCCGAAGCGTTGAAAAAGCAGGTCCTTCGCTTCTGCCCCAGCGAACAAGTTCGCCGGGGACCCCGTTGCTGAGGATGACAACATTTATGACTAGAACTTCGGACACAGAACCCCGAAGACAGAGCCTACATCTCCGCGCCCAGACGCGCAAACCAAGGCACGGCCATGAACAAGCCTCTGCCGGGCATCGGCTGAGTTGCAAACCTTCCGGAAATGAATTCAACGTTGCCTATGTTGCCTAGGTTGGTGGTGCGTCCTGGGCATCGAACGGGGCACGTTCCTGTTTCCATATATCCCACTCGTACGTTGGGTTCTGGAGCAGGCGCACGCAGCGATTCCAGCGAAGGATTGCGTCGTCGTTTCCTGCCGGACGGACCTTTTCAGCTTCTGCGAAAAAGTGCAGTGCTTCTTCAAAAAGCACCAGCAGCATCTCCGGTGGCTGTCCTGCGCTGAGCTGCGCTTTTGCGCGCCGTTCGGACAGAATCCCGGAGTAGTAGAGTCGTTCGTAGGGGTCGTTGAGCTGCTGGAAGGTCAGTTCCGTTTCGCGGTAACGATCGGACCCACCTCCGGTGAACTGGTCCGTAAGGGCGAGCCCGAGTAAACGCAGTGCGCGTTGGTGCTGAGGTTCGATGGTCAGGATATCGCGACAGATCGATTCTGCTTCTTCCGGTTCGTTAAGCGAGCGGTAGAGTTCTGCCTTCGCGATAGCCTCGCCGATCCCCGCTGTCGAAATGCGTTTGAGTTTGTATTCCATGGCGCTTCCTCCACGCCTATATCTTTTTAGCGCTGCGGATTTTGCGGACGAGCCTGAGCAGCGGGTCATAGAACTCGTCCACCACCCTCTCCTTGAGCGGAATGATGGCATTGTCGGTGATATGGATATCTTCGGGGCACACCTCGGTGCAGCACTTCGTGATGTTGCAGAGGCCGATGCCAAGCTCCTCCTTCAACACGTGTGCCCGGGAGACGCCGTCGAGCGGATGCATCTCAAGGGAAGCAGTTCGCACGAAGAAGCGCGGCCCGCCAAATTGTTCCTGCTTGCCGTGGTCGCGCAGGACGTGGCAGACATTCTGGCAAAGGAAGCATTCAATGCACTTACGAAACTCCTGCACACGATCGACGTCCCGTTGATCCATCTTCCACACGACACCAGCGCGTGGCTGGAAAGGCGGGATCTTCCGATTGACGCTGAAGTTCCAGGAAACATCAGTCACCAGATCCTTGATCACGGGGAAAGCCTTCATGGGAAAGATGGTGATGGGCTGATCGAGTGGAAGAGAGTCCATGCGGGTTTTGCACGTGAGCCGCGGCCGGCCATTGACCTCGGCCGAGCATGAGCCGCATTTTCCTGCCTTGCAATTCCAGCGAACGGCAAGGTCGGGCGCCTGATGCGACTGAACCCAGTGAAGCGCGTCGAGCACTACCATCCCCGGAACGAGCGGTACCCGATAGTCAACGGTCTTGCCGTCTTCGCGGTTACCCCGGAAGATTTGCAACGTTGCCTCTGCGAACGGGACTTCCGCCATGGCCAGCCTCCGCTATTTCGCTCCGCTATCCTCTGCCAGCAATTGCTTCAGGTCATCTGGCATCTCAAGAACGGGGGCTTCGACGAGCGTCATCGTGCCGGCATTCCTGACCACGACATTATGCTTCTTTCCCCACGCATCGTCCAGCGCTGGGTAGTCAATGCGGCTATGTGCGCCGCGGCTCTCACGGCGCGCAAGCGCGCTGCGGGTCACGGCTTCAGCGATGGTCAACATGCTGTGCAGGTCCCATACCAGGTGCCAGCCTGGGTTGAAGAGCCGTGAGCCCTCCACATGTACGCGTGCCGCACGCTCTTTCAGTGTCTCGATCTCCGACAAAGCTCGGCGAAGGTCTTCCTCGCAACGAAAGATGCCAACAAGACCTTGCATGGTGGTTTGCAAGTCGCTGTGAATGGCGTAGGGGCCCTCGCCATCCAGCCGTTCAAACGGTGCGAGCATTTGCTGGACGGATTCGTCGATATGGGAGTAATCGATCGTTGGTGTCTCGGTTCCCCTGGCGTGTTCCGCAGCCGCGAGCCCTGCTCGGCGACCAAACACCAGTAGATCGGAGAGTGAATTGCCGCCCAGCCGGTTTGCTCCGTGTAGGCCGACAGCGGCCTCTCCTGCTGCGAACAACCCCGGGATGGATGTCTGCGCCGTTTCTGCGTCCACACGGATGCCCCCCATCATGTAGTGGCAGGTCGGCCCCACTTCCATGGGCTCCCTGGTGATGTCTACATCCGCCAGTTCCAGGAACTGGTGATACATGCTGGGCAGCTTTCGCTTTACATAGTCGGCAGGCTTGTGAGAGATGTCGAGATAGGCGCCTCCGTGCTCGGTGCCGCGATTCTCGCGCACTTCGGTATAGATCGAGCGTGCCACCACGTCGCGGGTAGAAAGTTCAAGTTTCTTGGGGTCGTAGCGTTCCATGAAACGCTCGCCATTCTTGTTCCGGAGAATGCCGCCCTCTCCGCGCACGGCTTCGGTCACGAGGATGCCTTGCACTCCCGGCGGCCAGACCATGCCGGTGGGGTGAAACTGAACGAACTCCATGTCCATCAGATCGGCGCCGGCTTCGTAGGCGAGCGCCATACCGTCCCCGGTGTATTCCCACGAGTTCGAGGTGATCTTCCAAGCCTTGCCGATGCCGCCCGTACAAATGACGACAGACTTCGCCCTGAACACGACGAAGCGGCCCTGTTCACGCCAATAGCCGAAAGCGCCGGCGACACGGTTGCCATCTTTGAGCAGCCGTGTGATTGTGCACTCCATATATACGTCGATACCCAGGTGCACACCTCGATCCTGCAAGGTGCGAATCATCTCCAGCCCAGTGCGGTCGCCGACATGGCATAGCCGTTTAAATGTATGGCCGCCGAAGGCCCGTTGCAGGATGTTGCCGTCTTCGGTGCGATCGAACAGAGCCCCCCATTGTTCCAGCTCGCGCACGCGTTCAGGGGCCTCCTGAGCGTGGAGTTGCGCCATGCGCCAGTTGTTCAGAAATTTGCCGCCGCGCATCGTGTCGCGAAAGTGCGCACGCCAGTCATCGGATGTATCCACGTTGGCCATCGCCGCGGCAATGCCGCCTTCGGCCATGACTGTGTGTGCTTTGCCGAGCAACGACTTGCACACGATGCCGACGCGGACGCCCTGGGACAAAGCTTCAATGGCAGCGCGAAGGCCAGCGCCGCCCGCGCCGATGATGAGCACGTCGTGTTCGTGAACTTCGTACCTGGAGGTCACAGCAGCCGAATATCCTTGAGGAGACCCGCAGAGACCATGCGCACGTAGAGGTCAGCCAAGCCCACTGAAAACAGGCTTACCCAGGCAAAGAGCATGTGACGCTCATTCAAGCGGCTGAGCCAGCTCCAGGCCGTGTGACGCGGAGGGCCAAACTTCGTGCAAGAGAAGCAATCAAGCTTTCCCCCTGCCAGGTGACGCAGAGAGTGGCAAGAGAGGGTGTAAAGAGTGAGCAGAATGATGTTTGTTAGCAGGACGAGTGAGCCCACGCCGATTCCAAAGCCATCCTGGAAAAAGAATGCGCGAATTGCGTCCCACCAAAGGATGACGAGAAATACCAACGCAAGGTAAAGGAACCAGCGATGGAGGTTTTGCAGAATGAACGGAAAACGAGTCTCGCCGCCGTACGCTCCTCTGCCTCCTTCGCTTACCGCGCAAGCGGGGGGATGCAGGAAGAATGCTCGATAGTAGGCCTTTCGGTAGTAGTAGCAGGTTGCACGGAATCCGAGCGGGCCGGCCAGGATCAAAAGTGCGGGGGAAAATCGCCACCAGTGATGTTCCGGGTCGATCAGCGGAGAGTAAAACGGCGAGAGGTAAGGTCCCCAGGCATAGAACTTTCCTTCGAAGGCTCGGAAGGTGGCATAGATTCCAAATGTGCTTAGAACGGCGATGACAGGCAACAGCTCCACCCACCATGCGTCACGCCGCAACGTAGTGCCGAAACCGATGACCCGACGATCCGCAGAAGATCCCATCGTTGGGCGCCCTTCACGTCGGGTAACAGGGTAGTCCAAAATGTGCCGTTGCAATCCGGAATTTTTAGCGTTC
>JABFXN010000215.1 GCA_013361705.1 Acidobacteriaceae bacterium | reverse complement strand
TTCCGATCTAACCCAGGTCCCATGATGAAAAATGCCGATCGGAGCGCCGGATCGCTGGCCAGGTAGCCGTGCGCTCCCAGGTTCGAAACCCCGGTCGCCACTTCCGGCTTCAGCTCCGCAATCGCCTGCCAGCCCGGCCGCAAGGCCACCAGGAAGGCCGCATCCGGATAGCCGCCCATCGCCACCGTCTCCTCGTGGTTGTAGACGTGGCCGATGCCGTTGGCCGGATCGATCGCCAACTTACGCAATAACGCCAATACCGCCTGCTTCGTCTCCGTATCGTTCGGGTCGTTGAGCATGATGGCCGCCGTTCCGCCCGAGACCCAGGGCATCGCTTTCCATGAGGTGACGTTGCCCTTCGCATCCACTGCGATCAGCCCGGCGTCGACGAACGCGCGCTTCAGTGAAACGTAGTAGCTTACCGGCTCAAAGCCGTGATCGCTCAGCACGCAGAAGATGACGTTCTTGTCCTGCGTATAAGCAGCGTCGTAGATCTCCTTGAGCAACTTGTCCTCTTCCTGCACGGCTGCATTCGCCGCATCCGAGAAGGGACCATGATCATGCTGCGCCGTATCCAGACCGGCGAGATGCACTGCCAGCAGACCCGGATGGTACTGCTTCAGGATGGCGACCGCGAAGGCGACGCGCTTGTGATCGTTCGCCACATCAACCACTTTGCTGGGATAGCGGCCGAGGGTCTTTTCGAGATCCTTCAACATGCCCGCGGGTGTCGCTGCGTTTTCGAGCGTGCTGCCGTCATCCTGCGGCGATGGGTTCCAGAACTCCGGAATGTTGTAGTCAATGGGAGCGCCCTGCGTCACCGGCCAGTTCACGGCAGCGGTCTTCACGCCCGCATCGTGCGCGGCCTGCCAAAGCGTGGGCACCTTGATAGTGGAGAAGCTCCACCACCACGCCAAGGGATCCTTTCCTAGAGGATCAAACGGGCGATTGTTCAGCACGCCATGCTTTGCCGGCCACACGCCAGTGACCAGCGTGGTGTGCGAGGGATAGGTGTAGGTGGGCAGCACGCCGATCACGCCATGGGCGTAGACGCCGTTGTGCATCATGCCCAGCAGAAAGGGCAGCTCCAGCTTGTGTTCTTCGGCGTAGGTTACGTAGTCGGGCCGCATGCCATCGACTGAAACCATAACCACCAGAGGCTTCTTCGCCTGCGCGACGCAGGCAATGGCTGCCGCAAACAGAACAACAAGAAAACGGGACTTCCGCATGACACCCCTTTTGCACCAACCATCGAATTCGGAGCAGAGCCCGAACTGACAACTTTGTGCGTACAACTAGATAATTGTCTCGTGCCGATCGATTCTGTCCAACTCGCCAGCATTCCTACCGAGAGCCGCAACCCGCGCACCACCACTATCGATTCCCTGCCGACGGAAGAGATGCTGCGCCTGATCAACCGCGAAGATGCGGCCGTGACCACCGCCGTGGAAGCCGAAGTGCCGCACATCGCCGCAGTGTTGGACGCTCTGGTACCCCGCATCGTGGGCGGCGGACGGCTGTTTTATATCGGCGCCGGAACCTCGGGCCGCCTGGGTGTGCTCGACGCCTCGGAGTGCCCGCCGACCTTCTCCGTTCCTCCGACGCTGGTGCAGGGCCTGATCGCAGGCGGCGACTCCGCGCTGCGAAAGTCGAGCGAGAAGTCGGAAGACTCCCGCGAACAGGGCGCAGCAGACCTGAAGGCCGCGGGCTTCACCGATGGCGACACTTTAGTCGGCATCGCCGCGAGTGGACGTACTCCTTATGTGCTGGGAGCCATCGCCTGGGCCCGCGAGATCGGTGCGCTGACCGTTGGCCTGTCATGCGTGCCCGGCTCGCCGCTGGCGAAACAAGCTGAGATGGAGATCACCCCTCTGACCGGCCCGGAGGTCCTGACCGGCAGCACCCGCATGAAAGCCGGCACGGCAACCAAGCTGGTCCTGAACATGCTGTCGACCGGCCTGATGATCCGCACCGGCCTGACCTACGGCAACCTGATGGTGAACGTGCAGCCAACCAACGAAAAGCTGGTCGACCGCGCCGCCCGCATCATCAGTGAGATCACCGGAGTCAATCACGAAACCGCCGCCGAGCTGCTGATCGAAGCCGGCAGCGTCAAGGTAGCCGTCGTGATGCAGAAGCTGGGACTCTCCAATGACGCCGCCGTCGCCAAGCTGCAACAAGCCGGCGGACGTTTACGCGAAGCGCTGGAGAATTAGAAGAGTCTCGACACGTGTGGATCAACCCGACACTGGGTGCCCCATATCTGGCGGCATTAGAGCATTTCCCTGTCGCTGGGTATCCCGTAAGAGGAGTGCAGCGGCGTTTTCATTGCGGAAAACGCCCATAGATGCGCAAGCCCTACTCGACACGTACAGGGAAAATGCTCCATCGCCAGATGTGGGAACGAGCCACCGTTATCCGAGCTTCCTGCAAACCCATATCTCGGCGTAGCCGAGATATGCGGCACCCGTCTGTGACGGGACAGGCGGAGGCGAGCCCAAGACCTTATTCAATCCTTCAATTCTTCCATCATTCAATTCCCAAAGACCTATCGCTCTGCGCGAATCTCTACAACGCCTGGCAGCGGCGTCGGAGCCCAGTTCTTTTCCATGCAGACGGCGACGCAGTTTCGGCCGGCGCGTTTCGCACGGTACAGCGCCACATCGGCGCGGCGATGCATCAGGGGCCACGCATCGCCATTGCCCAGGTGCATTGTGATGCCGACGCTGATTGTCAGGTGCACGACCGCCGCCTCGGTCACGATATCGAGTGCGGCAATGCTGGAGCGGAGACGCTCCGCGATCTCCTGTGCTGCGGTGAGCCCGGTCTCCGGCAGCAGGATCGTAAACTCCTCGCCACCGGTACGCGCCAGCACATCGCCACCGCGGATCTGCGACAGCAACTGCTCAGCGACCTTCTTCAGCGCAATATCACCGGCGGCGTGTCCATGGGTGTCGTTGACCTGCTTGAAGAAGTCGATATCAATCGCCAGCACACTCAGCGCCGTGCGCTTGCGGGCGGCGCGCAGCACCTCGCGCTCGGCTTCATCTTCCATGGCACGGACATTCAACACACCAGTACGGGCATCCGTCCGCACCTGCAGGCGAAGTGCACGGTTCATCTCGCGCTCGAAGAACCAGAGATAGACCACGAAGAAACAGGCGGAGACGAACATCATGCAGGCCAACGTGGCAAGCCAGAAGGGATCCTGCCGCGCCGGGCGGAATTGGCCGCTGGTGTTGACGTCGTACCGGAAGAGCACCATCGGCGTGCGGATGGCAATCAGAGTGAGATGCGCGACCAGAACCGTAATGCCGGCTCGCACCACCGTCCGCATCTCAGGATCCTGATTGCGCCGCAGCACCTGAATGGAGAGGATGCATAGCGCGAAGATAGGAGTAATGCTGAAGGCAAAGGTGTGCGAGAAGCCGGAGAGAAACAGGGTCGAAAAGGTCAGCAGTTCCACGGCCAGCACGGTCGGCCAAAGCCTGCTTTGCAGCGGCCGACGCACAATCGCCCAGCGGAACCCCATGTAGATACAGAAGAAGCTGATGATATTGCACAGCGAAGGCAGCAGAATGCTGAGTACAAGGGGAAGCACGCCGAGCGTTCCCAGAAGCGCATTCCGCAACAGACCGATCAGCGCCGCCGCCATAAACCAGCGGTGGGCCCGCAACTGCGGATGATGCAACGCAAGCAGAACCATGGCGCCCGCATAGACGACACCCGTGGCCACATCGCAGATAAAGAGAGTCTGATAGTTGAGCATTAGGCGGAAACTCAACGCGTTTCAAAAAGACTAACGGAGCGGTCCCTCTACCTTACGACACTTTCCCGTTAGAAAAGGGAGAGTTTTCCCGGCATGGGAATCCCCAAATGGTCGTATGCCAGCCGCGTCGCCACGCGGCCACGCGGGGTGCGGTTCAGGAAGCCGATCTGGATCAGAAAAGGCTCATACACCTCTTCCAGGGCGTCTTCTTCCTCGGCCAGCGCAGCAGCCAGCGTGTTCAGCCCCACAGGTCCGCCATCGTACTTTTCGATGATGGTGCGCAGCAGGCGTCGGTCGAGCTCGTCGAAGCCGTGGGAGTCGACCTCCAGCATCTCCAGCGCTTTGGTGGCGGTAGGCCGGTCGATGACTCCGTTGCCGCGGACCTGCGCATAGTCACGTACCCGACGCAACAATCGATTGGCGATACGCGGTGTTCCCCGGCAGCGCATCGCAATCTCGGCCGCTCCGTCCTCGTCGCAGGCGATTCCAAGTACCTCGGCGGAGCGCTGCACGATGAAGCGCAGCTCGTCGTCGGTGTAGAACTCCAGCCGCAGAAGAATGCCGAAACGTGACCGCAACGGCGAGCTAAGCAAGCCCGGCCGGGTGGTGGCAGCGACGAAGGTAAACGGCCGCAGCTCCATGACATGCGTCCGCGCCGCAGGTCCCTGGCCGATCATGATGTCGAGCTTGTAGTCCTCAAGCGCAGTGTAGAGTTTCTCTTCCAGCACCGGCTGCAACCGGTGGATTTCATCCAGAAAGAGCACCTGCCTTTCCCGCAGGTTGGTCAGGATTGCCGTGAGGTCGCCGGCGATCTGCAAGGCGGGACCGCTGGTCTGCTGAAAGCCGACCTCCAGTTCATTGGCGATGATGGTCGCCAGCGTCGTCTTACCCAATCCCGGAGGCCCGAAGAGCAGAACGTGATCCAGCGCCTCGCCGCGTGACTTCGCCGCCTCCAGCGCGATGGCGAGCTGTTCCTTGGCTTTCGACTGCCCGATAAACTCGCTGAGCTTCTTTGGTCTCAGCTTCAGCTCGAAAGCGGAGTCCTCATCCGTCGCCCCGGCAGAGACCAGCCGCTCGGCCTCATCTTTGGCGCGGCGGTTAAGATCGATCTTTTTGTTTACGAAGCTCGGTTTCGAAAAGTCCACGCAAGAAGCCTGTCAAAGGCGATGGTACGGCGAAAGTCTGCTGATCGCAAACCACGCTGTATCGACATATTCGAGATAACCCATGCACCGGGTGCCCCATGTCCCTCGGGGACATGGGCCCGGCCTTCGCTTTCCTGAGTCAAAAGAGCCGGTTCTGCACCGGAGCCATGCTTTCCACTCGCCCATCACCACGGATGTGCAGGACTTCCATATGACGTTCAGCCATCGCCGGGCCGAGCAATAGCCAGCGATGGCAGTGCATGGGATCCTCCTCAGCGCACATGATGGCAGTGCTGCTCGCAGCGGCTGTCTTCTCCAAAAGCTCCATACCGGTCTGGAAGCGCGGCGTGGCGCGGACTGCCGCGTAGTCCACTCCACCATCGGAACCATGCAGTGCCGGGTCGCGCGGCTTCCCACCAAGCCGGTCACCCATCCAGACGTAGCGGATGCCTGCTTCCGTTAGCGCAGCAGCCAATGGCTCCCGCGAGAACCACGGCATACGCCGCGATGCGGGAATGGAACGGATATCGGCGAGCGTTTGGATGCTGTGCTGCCGCAAGAGATCAACAAAGACAGCTATTGGATGACGCGAGTGACCGATGGTGTGGATGCGTACCGTCAGATCTTCTCCTCGGGATAACCCAACCGAAGCAGTGCCGCCCGCCGTTCGTATCTCAGCTCGCGATTCAGTCTCCAGTAGGAGAGCAGGAGAACGATTGGAGGAACTCCTAAAAGAAGAAGCAGGCCAACGAACCAATGTCCGGTGCTCCAACCCAGAAGAGTACAGCATCCGAGCAGAAGTACGATAAGCGGTGGCCACTGATCGAATCGTTCGCGGAGACGTTCTTTCAGAAGTCGGTGACGCTCCGGAGAATGCCACACGTATGGCCAATCTTTTTCGGCCTGGCGACGCGCTTCCGCAGCCTCAAGCCTTCTTTCGGCTTGGCGGTGAGCCTCTTCTACGGCAGCTTCTCTTTCGACCCTTTGTTTTTCTCGTATCTCCGGGTTCAGTAGATTTTCCAGGGCTTCGCGGCACCATCCCCGTAGTACATCAGGCTCCTCGGAACTGCAGAAAATCTCGTCTTCTAAGTAGCCAAGCTCGTACAGTTCCTCTGGATAGCCGGCTTCATACATCAGTCGATAGAAATAGCCCAGATGCGGAATGGGATCTTCCCCTGAGCCAAGAATCCGGACTGCTCTGCGCTCCGCCAAACGGATTGCGGCCGTTTTCAGATCAAGGTGTTGCAGGCCGAGCTCCGCCAGCATGGGAGAAAGAGCCTGATCAATCTCGGAGCGGTCATTGGGGTTCAGGATTGCCATGCGGGTGACGGCGGGTCCATCCCAGCCGGCTTCAAGAGCGTCTTGAGCAACGGAAGGAAGCTTCTCAGTAAGGATCTGGCGAAGTGCGACCTCCGCTTCAAAGACCGCTGGATCGAAGGACACGCTCACCCCTGATACGGTCCACCCACTGCGCCCCAGCTCCACTGCGGCATCGGCGCAGTCGTATCTTCGGTCGCTGCAGGATCAAGCTTTGAGTTGATCACCGCCAGACGCGAACCCCACTCCAGATAACCGACACCGGCCGCACGGAACTCAGGATCATCCGGCAGACCCACTTCGTCAGCGGTCTCCAGCAACAGACTCATCCAGCGGCGGCGTTGCTCGTCCGTGAGATTGCGCCCCATGTGTTTGCGGATCATGTGCGCGTGGCCGCCATGCTCTTCGCTGTAAACCTTCGGTCCGCCAAGGACCTCGCCGACAAAGGCCGCGACATGCTGCGCGTGATGGGGGTCCATTTGTGCGAAGACATCCCGCAGCAACGGCTCCTGCGGTACGCGCTCGTAAAAGCGCACGAAGAGACGCTCGAGGGCCGGCGAACCACCGGCCCACTCGTAGAGCGTGGGAACTGTTTTCTGCTCGCTCATGCCAGCAGGATACTCCCGCTTAGTAAATCGAGCGCAGCAGGCCACCCTCGGCCCGTACCGCGGCTCCCGTCGTCGCCGCACTCAGCGGGCTGGCCAGGTAAACCACCAGGTTTGCCACCTCGGTATCGTCAATCAGGCGCTGCAGCAGCGAGCTCTGGCGATGCTTCTCGAAGAACTCCTTCTCCGCCTCCTCGGGCGTAGCGTTGGGCTTCGAAGCCATCTTCTGCAGGAACTCCACAATGCCCTCGCTGCGTGTCGGTCCCGGCATCACCGTGTTGACCGTCACGTTGGTTCCTCGCGTCGCCTCAGCCATGCCGCGGCTGATAGCGAGCTGCGCCGACTTGGTCATGCCATAGTGCACCATCTCGCCCGGAGTCATGATGCCGCTCTCGCTGGAGATGAAGAGAATGCGGCCTTCGTTCTTCTTGAGCATCTGCGGGAAGTAGTGCCGCGCCAAGCGCACACCGCTCATCACGTTCACCTCGAAGAGCCGGAGCCAGTCCGCGTCCGTGATCTCTTCAAACTTCTTCGGCTCATAGATCCCGAGGTTGTTCACCAGGATGTCGGTCGATGGGACAGCTTTGATGATGGTCTCGGCTCCCTCCGCCGTACCGGCATCCGCAACCAGCGTCGTCACCGCAGACCCCAGCTCACCGAGCGCCGCCTTCAGCTTTTTCTCGTCGCGGCCCGGAACGGTAACCCGCACCCCTTCGGCGATCAGCCCCTTTACGATTGCCAGACCGATGCCGGCGCTGCCTCCGGTGACCAGCGCGTGTTTGCCTTTGAGCTTGAGATCCATGAATTCCTCCACAGCATCCGATGCAACGACTTGAAGGGTCGTCGCAAGCCGCCAAAACCAGATGGATGGAATGTTATAATCAAAGTTATAATCCAGGGGGAGGGATAGCCATGGAAATTGAGCTCAAAGTAACGACAATTGGAAACTCCGCAGGCATCATTCTTCCCAAGGAGCTGCTTGCCGAGCTCTCCCTCGAAAAGGGTGACACGCTCTATGCCACCTCGACGCCGGATGGCATTCACCTCACTCCCTATAATGCGGAGTTCGCCGAGCAGATTCGTATTGCACAGCAGATCATGCGGAAGAATCGCAACGCACTCCGCAAACTGGCGAAGTAATGGAGCCAGTCTGGATCAGCCGCCGCGTCGCGCTGGTATTGCACAGCATGCAGCTGAAAGCCTTCGGTGGATCTGACGGGATACGCGATATGTCGCTACTCGAGTCAGCACTGGCGAAACCGCAGAATCTGCTTGCCTATGGCGATCCCTCGCCGGATATCTTCGATCTGGCGGCATCGTACGCCTATGGGATTGCTCGCAATCACCCGTTTGTTGATGGCAATAAGCGCACGGCTCTCGTGGTTTCAGAGACATTCCTCGTGCGCAATGGTCACGAACCAACGATGAGCGAAGAGGAGAACTACTTAACCTTCTACGCGCTCGCAGCCGGTGAAATCACAGAAAAAGAACTTGCAGTCTGGTTCCGGAACCACAGCCTTCCGCTGGAAGACTAACCGAAACCGGGCGCAAGCCCCTCTCACAGCGCACGCTGCATCAGCAGGCTATCCAGCGCCCTGTCGAACTTCCAGCCGACACCCTGCAACACCCCAACGCGCACAAAGCCGAGCTTCTCATGTAGCCGGGCGGAGGCGGCATTTTCGTCACCTCCGCCAATTACCGCCACCATCTGCCGAGCACCCCACTCGGTGCAGCGCACCAGCAACTCCTCCATCAGCAAGCGTCCGATCCCCTGCCCCGCAGCCTCATGGTGGATATAAACCGAGTTCTCCAGGGTAAACCGATACGCCGCCCGCGGACGATACGGTCCGGCGTAGGCATATCCCAGCACGCGCCCCTCCCGGTCCGCCACCAGCCAGGGCAAGCTCTTCTCCGCAATCGCCTTCATCCGCAGGATGATTTCATCCACAGTGGGCGGCTCCAACTCAAAGGTCGCCGTACTGGAGCGGACATAATGCCCGTAGATCTCCGCAATCGCCTCCGCGTCCGCCGTCTCCGCCGGACGCACCTCTATCTCTGTCGCCATCCCTTCATCTTGCATCCGATTGGGCTTCGCTTGCATCCGACTGGCTTCGCTTGCACCCAAGCAGCCTTCGCCTGCACCCTTGATGTACGTGGCACGTAAGCAGACAGCTCCGGTCGTTCATCCCTTCGACGCAAAGTACGGCACCGAGACCGGCGGTCTTATCCCCGGACCGAAGCTCAAGACCGGCCACATGCACGACCGCCACAACACCGCCTACCACGGCACCGCACCCTCGCTCTTCGCGCAACTGATGGAGCGCTGGCAGAACACCTGGACACCAGTGCCGCCCAGCGACTACGCCTTTGTCGATGTCGGCGCCGGAAAAGGCCGCTCCTCTTTTCTGGCCGCGCGCATGCACTTCCGCAGCGTGACCGGTGTCGAACTGAACCCGGTCCTGGCAGGAATCGCACAGGAAAACATCGCCCGCTTCGCACCCTATG
>JABFXN010000005.1 GCA_013361705.1 Acidobacteriaceae bacterium | reverse complement strand
TCCGGATGCACCAGCGTCCGCTTTGCCGGTTTCCGTAACCAGGCAGAACTGCCCCGTTTCTTCGATCTTGCCAGCGTCTTCGTTCTGCCCTCACGACATGAACCCTGGGGACTGATCGTCAACGAGGTCATGAATGCCGGACGCGCGGTCATTGTCTCAACCGATGTTGGTTCCCAACGTGATCTTGTAACCGACGGCGTTGAAGGATGCGTCTTTCCGGTTGGTAATATCGATGCACTGACTGATGCCCTGAGGCGTGTTTTTGCGACACCGGATACTCCGGCGGCAATGGGTACTGCCGCCCTGGAGCGCATCAACCACTGGAGTTTTGAAGAAGATGTGCAGGGACTGCGGCTTGCGCTTGCACACGTTACCGGCAACTTTATCGCCTGAACTGTTTTATTACTGTTATTCCTGAGAATCTCTGCAAGACATGCGCATTCTGCACATCATCCGGACGATCAATCCTGAGGCGGGCGGGCCGGCTGAAGCGGTCCGTACCCTGATCAGCTATAAGGACCTCGGTTATGAAGGGGAAGTCCTTACGCAGGACGATCCGAATGCTCCTTATCTCAAGGGGCTGCCCTTCCCCGTCCACGCTCTGGGCCCGGTCACCTCGACGTATGGATACACCCCAAAGCTGGTTCCCTGGTTGGAGAAGAACCGTTCCCGCTTTGATGGAGCGGTGGTCAACGGACTTTGGAACTATGGGGGGCTCGCTGCCTACCGTGCGCTCTTCGGAGAGATTCCGTATATTGTCTTCCCACATGGGATGCTTGACCCTTATTTCAAGTCGGCATACCCGCTGAAACACCTTAAGAAACTTGCCTATTGGCTTTCAGCAGAGTATCGGGTCCTAAAAGGAGCCAATTACGTGCTCTTTACCTCTCAGGCCGAGAAAGAGCTTGCCGAGAAGACCTTTCCCATCTACCAGTGGACCCCGCACGTCGTTCCCTACGGAGCCGACACGCCGCACATTCAGAAGGCTGAGGCGCTTCGGGCCTTTTATGAAGCCGCACCCGATCTTGAAGGCTAAAGTTTTCTACTTGTTCTGGGACGAATTCATCCTAAAAAGGGTGTCGACCTCATGCTTGAAGCTTTCGCGCAGACTGCAGATCTCGATCCCGAGTTGCACCTGGTGATTGCGGGCCCGGATCAGGTGGGATGGCGCCAGGAATTGCAAACTATTGTCGACAAGGCGGGCCTGACCAGCCGGGTCCATTGGCCCGGCATGCTCAAAGGCCCACTCAAATGGGGAGCCTTTTACGCCTGTGAGGCATTCATTCTGCCGTCGCACCAGGAGAACTTCGGCATCGCTGTTGCCGAGGCTCTTGCCTGCGGTAAGCCGGTACTGCTCTCCGACCAGGTGAACATTGCACCCGATATCAAAGCAGATAGTGTCGGCCTGGTGGAGGCCGACACCCTGGATGGAACACTGAACCTCTTCCGGCGCTGGCACGCGCTTTCCTCGGGTGAACGAGCGCAGATGTATGCACAAGCTCCAGTCACTTTTCGTACACGGTACGATATGAAGGAAAACGCCAAGATTATCCTGCGCCTGTTTGGCAAAGAGCTAAAGAAGCATCCCCTTAACAACTCGGAGAACTAGTGATGGCGAGACAGATCGATTACAAGTCGACAGAGGCTCTGTCTTCTGGCACCGCGGGCGATCCATATCTTCGCCCCGCCTTCTCTGTCGGAAACCGCCTTAAGCGCCTGGTCTGGAATATCACCTGGCTGCTCTTCTACCGGACCTCACCGCGCCCTTTCCACGCGTGGCGCAGCATGCTTCTGCGCCTCTTTGGCGCAACCATGGGGGCGCACTGCCACTTCTATCCCGGCTCGCGTGTCTGGGCCCCCTGGAATCTCATCTGCGGTGAACAGGTAACCCTTGGCGACGGCGCAGAGGTCTACAACCCTTCGCCCATGACCTTTGCCTCCCACGCCATCGTCTCGCAGAATGGCTATATCTGCGGCGCAACCCACGACTATGACGATCCGGCCTTCCCTCTGCTCAGCTACCGCATGCGCCTGGGCGAATACTCCTGGATCTGTGCTCACGCCAACGTCGCTCCTGGAGTCAATGTCGGTGACGGAGCCGTCCTCGGTCTCGCTTCTACCGCTACCCGCGACATGGAACCCTGGACCGTCTACGCCGGTTCCCCCGCCGTCAAGATCAAAGACCGCAAGCGTGTCTACACCACCTCCACGCCCTCCGGAGACGAACAGGCATGATCTCCATCCTCATCCTGACCAAGGACGAAGAGAAGAATCTCCCCGGATGCATTGAGTCTGTCCGCTGGTCCGACGATATCCACGTCCTCGAGTCCGTCTCCCGCGACAACACCCCGGCCATTGCTCGCAAGCTGGGAGCCATCGTCACCGAGCGCCCCTTCGACAACTGGGCCGCGCATCAGAACTGGGCGCTCGCCAATATTCCCTTCAAGCACATGTGGGTCTTCTATCTGGACGCCGACGAACGCTGCACCCCCAGCCTAAAAGACGCCCTTCTGCAAGCCGTCGCCGCTCCGGGTGAGAACGTCGCCTACCGCATCCAGCGCCGCGACTTCTTCCTCGGCACCTGGCTCAAGCACGTGCAGACTTCGCCCTTCTACATGCGCCTCTTCCGTCCCGAGTGCATGGAGTACGAGCGCCTCGTCAATCCCGTCTCCATTCCTTCCGGCCCGGTTGCACAGCTCACCGGATACCTCGACCACTTTCCTTTCAGCAAGGGCATCGGCCACTGGATCGAACGTCATAATCAGTACAGCCGCTTTGAAGCCGAACAGATCGTCGCCAACCGCCGCGCCCAGGGCGAAGAACGCCCCAAAGTCAGCATCCGCTCAGCTCTCTTCGAGAAGGACTTCCACAAGCGCCGCTTCCACCAGAAAGAACTCTTCTACAAGACACCCGGGCGCCCGCTCATCAAGTTTCTGGTCCTCTACCTGCTCAAGAAGGGCTTCCTCGACGGTCGCGCCGGCTTCACCTACGCCACGCTACAGGCCATCTACGAATACCTGATCGTCCTCAAAACCCGCGAGATCGAATACATGGGCCAACTTTAGAGCATTTTTCCTCTTGCCCCATTCTTCGCCGCAGTATCGGGACCTTCAATCGCCCTTCGTACATCGTCGAAGGCGCGCCAATCCTAGCCTGAGACATCGCCCCAGGGAACAGAATCGTACAGACAACGAAGGCCTGAAGGCTCGCTCCATACGCGTCACACTTCAATCCTCAACAAAACCAAAAGCGCCCCTTCTCAGGGACGCTTTTCTGCTTTTACTTACTAAAATTTACCCGCGAAGCTTCGCCTACAGATCGGTTGGGTGCACGGGTTTTGCCAGGATCTCGAACTCGTGTCCCTGGCTCCGTGCCTTGTCCAGCAGATCGGCCGTGGCGGCCTGTCCGCTGAAGAGAAGAATCTTGCAATGAGGGAGACGCGTACGCGTCTCAATCGCAGCTTCAATGCCAGTCATCCCGGTCATAATGACATCACTGATCAGCATATCCGGTCGGAAGGAGTCCAACGCCTCCACGGCTTTTTCGCCGCTATAAACCGCTTTTGCTTCGAAACCTGCCTGGTTGAGAATGATCGCCAGCGTATTTGCGATCACCTGCTCATCGTCCGCTACCAGCACCTTGGCGCGTGGCTGATTCCCTGTGGTCTCTGTCATGGGGGTGATTCCTTACCTCAAAGTCGAAAAATTTCAACCGGCAGCTTGCACGAACGTATTATCCTGCGCGAAAGCGTCTGACGCGCCCGCTGAAACAATGATACGCTGTCCGCAGCGTCCCCGCTTGCAAGTTGTGAATTTTCAGCAACAAGCGACTTATCAAACCTCGACATTAAAAATCAAGAAGCATGCAGCCAGCCATCATTCGCGCCGAGCGCGTCGAGAAATATTATTCCCAACCGAGCGAGAACCGCATCCAGGTTATCTCGCCGACGGACCTCTCCATCGTCCAGGGAGAGATCATCGCCTTGCTTGGCCCTTCGGGCTCCGGCAAGTCGACCCTGCTGCGCATGCTCACCGGTCTTTCCACGCCTTCGGCGGGGCAAGTCTACTGGCACGAAGCGCCGATCCAGAGCGCTAACGTAAATGTCAGTATCGTCTTTCAGTCGTTCGCACTCTTCCCATGGCTTACGGTTCTCGAAAACATCGAAGCGCCATTGAAAGCACGTGGCGTCGATGCTGCGACACGCCGCAAGCGCTCCCTCAAGATCCTCGATACTGTTGGTCTTGACGGCTTCCAGGCAGCCTATCCCAAGGAGCTCTCGGGAGGCATGCGACAACGCGTCGGCTTTGCCCGTGCCCTGGTTGTTGAACCGGAGGTGCTGTTCATGGATGAGCCGTTCTCCGCACTTGATGTCCTTACGGCGGAGAACCTGCGCTCAGAACTGCTGGAGCTGTGGCACAAGAAGACGATCCCGACGAAGTCGATCTTCATCGTGACCCACAACATTGAAGAGGCGGTATTGCTGGCGGACCGCATCATCGTGCTCGGCCGTAACCCTGGCCACATCCGTACGGACTTCCGCGTCAATCTGGCGCATCCTCGCGATCGTAAGGCGGCTGCCTTTACACAGCTCGTTGACTACATCTACAAGGTGCTTACGCAGCCCGAAGCGCCCGCGCCGGCACTTCCTAATATCAATGGCCGCCGGGTTCGCGATCAACGCGAGATGAAGTATCAGATGTTGCCCCACGCACGCCCGGGCGGCATTGCAGGTCTGCTTGAGTTTCTACTCGATCACGGCGGCAAGTCTGATATCTATCGCCTGGCCGACGATCTTGCCTTCGAGATCGATGATCTGTTGCCGATCGTGGAAGCTGCATCGATCCTGAAATTCCTCACCGTAACCGAAGGCGACGCCGCCATCACAGCCCTGGGCACCGAGTATGCCAACGCAGAGATCCTTCGCCAGAAGGAGATCTTCCGCGAAGCCGCGGTAGAGAATGTGCTGCTGCTGAGGCAGATCGTTCGCGCACTGCAGTCCAAGTCTGACCACACTGTGCCGGAAGACTTTTTCCATGACACGCTCGACGAGGTCTTCTCCGAAGAAGAGACCACCCGGCAATTGGAAACCGCAATCAACTGGGGCCGTTATGCGGAGATCTTTGACTTCGACTCGACGCGCCGCCGCTTTACTCTTCCCGAGTCGTCTCTTGCGGAGCCGGAGAGCACCTTCGCCGATGCTCTGGAGGAAGAGGAGGAGAAAGATAAGCAGGAGACCGGTCTATGATCCAGCTTCCTGCCGGCTTCCATCTGCGGCGTGACACTCTCGCTCGCTCTGTCGTTGTTCGCCGTAGCTGGCCGGTCTTCCTTGACCTCTGCGTCGCGGGTCTTCTGCTGGCTTGTTTTTATGCCGTCGTGCAGATTGCCCGTTACTGGAACTCGACTCCGCGTACGGATTTCGCCATCTCCCTCTCGCCGCATGCATTGCCGATGTATGCGTTCTTCTCGATTGTGCGCATCGGCTTTGCGTATCTGCTGTCGCTCGCTTTCGCGCTGATCTACGGCTACATCGCCGCTTATACGCCTCGGCTTGAGGGCCTGATGCTGGCGTGCCTGGATATCCTGCAATCGATCCCGGTCCTCAGCTTTCTGCCTGGAGTCATGCTGGCGATGGTAGCTCTCGTTCCCGGCCATCAGCTTGGTATTGAGATGGGCGCCATCATCCTCATCTTCACGGGACAGGCGTGGAACATTGCCTATAGCTTCTATGCATCGCTCAAGGCCATTCCGCGCGAGTTGACCGAGGCGGCGCGCATCTACAACTTTTCTCCGATACAGCGCTTCTTCCATTTGGAGCTTCCCTTTGCCACCATCGGTCTGATCTGGAACTCGATGTTCTCCGTCGCGGGAGGATGGTTCTTCCTGATGGCCTGCGAGATGTTCATTCTCGGCAGCCGCGACTTCCGTCTGCCAGGCCTTGGATCGTACCTGCAGACAGCGGCAGCGAATGGAGATTTCCGCGCCATCACCTATGGCCTGCTTACGATGATCGCCATCATCGTGGCCACCGATCAGCTCCTGTGGAGGCCGCTGATCGCATGGAGCGACAAGTTCAAGTTCGAGCAGACAGAGAGCTCGAACCGCGTCTCCTCGCCCCTCCTCCACCTGCTGCAACACTCCACGGCGATTCGACAGTTGCGGCAGCGCACGCTCCGCCCGGTCAGCGAGTTCTTCTATCGCACCTCCTACAAACGCCGCGCAATACAGCACCAACACCCCGCTTCTGACTCCACGGTGCAGAAGGTACTTCGCTATGTCGCGGCTGGTGTGTTCTTCGGCATCGTGCTATTCGCAGCGACGCACGCCATCGTCTTGTTACGAGAGGTACAGCCGCGACAGATTGGCATGATCTTCCTCGGCGCCGGAGCGACCTTCCTGCGTGTCTTTGCCGCGTTGCTGATCGGTTCCGCGTGGACCATCCCCGCTGGTGTAGCGATCGGCCTGCATCCGCGCCTGGCCCGCATCGCGCAGCCCCTGGCGCAGATCGCGGCCTCTGTACCGGCGACCGCTGTCTTCCCGGTGCTGCTGGTTGCGATCGTGAAGGCGGGCGGTGGACTCGGTATCGGATCGATCGCGCTGATGCTGCTGGGAACACAGTGGTACATCCTGTTCAATGTCATCGCCGGGGCGATCGCCATTCCCAGCGATCTGCGTGAGGTAGGCCGCCTGTTCCGTTTCTCGACGGTCGAAAAGTGGAAAGTAATTATTCTGCCGTCGATCTTCCCCTACCTGATCACCGGTCTGGTAACAGCATCTGGCGGTGCATGGAATGCGTCCATCGTGGCCGAGTACTTTCGGTTGAAGAATCAGACCTTGTCCACTTTCGGCCTGGGAGCACAGATTTCCGCGGCGACGGACGCCGGCCAGTTCCCGGTTCTGTTGTGGGCAACGATCGTGATGGCATTGATTGTCGTGACCATCAACCGGCTGCTGTGGAGGCCGATCTATCGGATTGCGGAGACCCGCTACAAGCTCAGCGCCTAAAGCAGTTGCCAGTTAACAGTTTCCAGTTGACGAGGTACTGCATGGACGGTCTGGCGCATTCGGGACACACCCAGTCAGGCAACCCGACGCTGCATTGTTTGCTCAACTGGCAACTGGCAACTGGCAACTGGCAACTGGCAACTGGCAACTGGCAACTGGCAACTGGCAACTGGCAACTGGCAACTGGCAACTAGTTTGGGTACTTTACGGCACATCCATAAGGCCGCGTCGAAGTTACAGCAACCGGCTGCCCCGCCATCGCCGCCGTCAGGGCATCGTTGAGATAGTTCTTTGCGCCTTTTAGCGTCGCCGGATCGGGTGATGGTTTATCGTCGATCGCTCCCGTGTACACGAGCTTCCCCTGGGGATTGATCACAAACATATGCGGTGTCGTCTTCGCGTCGTACAGATGGCCGATAGAGCCCGATGGATCGAGAACAACTGCCGATGCAGCAACCTTCATCTTCCGGATGTAGTCATTCTCCTGCGCGGCAGTGACATACCCCTGCTCGCCAGGAGCCGAGGAGATAATGCTCAGCCAAACCACACCTTTATCCGTCCACTGCTTCTGCAGGGCTTCCATGTTGCCGCTCTCGTAGTGTTTTCTCTCGAACGGACATCCCTGGTTGTGCCACTCCAGCACGACCCATTTGCCCTTGTACTGTGAGAGCGACTGCGTTTTGCCGTTAGAGTCCGTTCCCTTGAAGTCCGGGGCGGTCTCCCCCGGCTTCACAGCCATCGCAGGCAGCGTCATTCCCGCTGCCAGGCCCAGCACCGCTAGTCGACGAGCTATCATACGCACCTCCGCGTGCCCAATATTCTGCTCTGGGTGCGGCAGGTCGGGCAACCCCACATGTTGAGCCCGTCCTAGTACACTGAAAGTATGGAGCTTACTGTTTACTCCGCCGGCTGGTGCCGGGACTGCCGCGAAGCCAAGCGCTTCCTCACCAAGCACAATATCCCCTTTACCGAGATCGACATTGAGAGCACCCCAGGAGCTTCCGACGAAGTGATCCGCCATGTCGGTAAACGCGCCATTCCGCAGTTCGTGCTCAATGGAAAATGGATTCAGCCCTATCGCCCAGGCGAAGGTTTCCTGCACGACGAGATGTCAGAGCTCTTCGGCGTTACAGGCTGACTTCGGCTTCTTTAGATCATTTTCCCTGTTGCGAGGTATCCCGGACGAGGAGTGCAGCGGCGTTTCGTTGCGGAAAACGCCCATAGATGCAAAGCCCTACAGCACACCTACAGGGAAAATGCTCCAGCGTCGTCGATCCATTCCACGCGGCAACTCTCGCAATGCCAGCGGTCACTGGGGACAGGCACTGGAAAACCGAGCCAGAGCAGGAAATAACTCCAACCTTTGCGAATGCCGGGATGGGAGACATCCAGGGAGCCGCACTTCGGGCATCGAGGCTGCGGTTCGGGCTCTTCACCATCCGCGACGTCCAGCTCTTCCGGAATGGGCGCAGCCAACAGCTCCCTCGCCCGCTCGAGGTCAGCAGGCGCCACCTGCAGACGAATCCACCCGATGAATTGCGAGTAGCCCCAGTCCATCCGGACAAAGTTTTCGTCCTGCAGGAAACACTGGATACCATCGCTCTCCAGAAGGCTGCGCGCAATCATGGCCGCGGTCAGATCGCGGAACTTCTCGACATTTACCAGGGCTTCGGCCATGTGCTGCCCAATCTTACGCGAGGAGCGTCATTCGCGATGGCACTTCCTGTCCGAGGCTTATTTGCTCATAACTTTTTCGAGGGCAAGCTTGATCTGCGGACCAACGCGATCCAGCTCCAATAGATGCCGATCGACAAGGCGCATGAGGATGCGCTCTCCGCGCGGCGTAAGCTTTAACACGACCCTGCGGGCATCAATCAGGTCACGCTTGCGAAGCAGGAGCCCTTCTTCGACGGCGCGGCCAACCAGCTCCACCGCGGAGTTGTGCTTCAGGTACATCCGCTCGGCAACGTAGGCTATTGTTGGCTCCGTTGCCGCAAAGACAACCTGCATAAGCTGGTATTGCTGGGCATGAATTCCCTCTTCCGCAGCGGCTTCCTCACTGAAGAAGAGAAAGCCACGCAGGGTGTGGCGGAACTCAACCAGACGCTCAAGGCGATTCACATTCATATTTATATCGTATCACGATATTTTAAAAGCAGTTGCCAGTTGACGGTTGCCAGTTGCCGGTTACGGCATCGGTAGCCCAGCACTCTCGACACATTCTAAAGAAGCAAGTTCACGGGCAACCCGGCGCCGCTCGCCAGTCCAACTGGCAACTGGCAACTGGCAACTGGCAACTGGCAACTGGCAACTGGCAACTGGCAACTGGCAACTGGCAACTGGCAACTGGCAA
>JABFXN010000206.1 GCA_013361705.1 Acidobacteriaceae bacterium | reverse complement strand
AATACTGGAGCACCTTTTGGGCCAAAATAACCATAGCAATATCAATGGCTTAGCTGGTCTTCTTCAACCCCGCAGTGTCCGCAAACGTGTTCGCGTGTCCATAAATGGACAGATGAGAGATCGATGTTGACAGATACCCAGACATCTAATTATTAAGATGTCTGGGTATGGGAAAGACTGACTCGTTACAGGGAACGCTGGACTTGCTGGTCTTGAAGATTCTTTCTCGCCGGCCGGGGCTGCATGGCTACGCGATCATGACGGCCATTGGAGAGATGTCGAACGACGTGCTGCGCGCGGAGGAGGGTTCTCTGTATCCGGCGCTGCACCGCATGGAAGAGGCGGGTTGGATCACCGCGGAATGGGTCAAGAAGGATACGGGGCGAAGAGCGCGTGTCTATGAGGTGACGGCGGAGGGCAAGAAGCAACTCGCCGCCGAACAACAACGCTGGGAGGATGTCTCCTCGGCAGTTAACCGAATTCTCAGGACGGTGTGAGATGGCCTTGTGGCGGCGAGTGAGCAATGTCTTTCGCGCGGATCGGTTGCGGAGCGAGATCGAGGAAGAACTAGAGAGTCACGTTGCAGAGGCAATGGAACACGGCCGCAGCGAGGCAGAGGCGAGAAAAGCGCTCGGAAACTCGTTGCATCAGCGCGAGAGCAGTTATGCCCTCTGTGTCGTGGGATGGCTGGATGCGCTGCGCGCTGACGTGGCCTTTGGCTGGAGGCAGCTCAAACGGAACAAGGTAACTTCGTCGGTCGCTGTTCTTTCCCTGGCTCTGGCCATGGGCGCATGCGTCGGCGCGTTCCGCCTGATGGACGCCCTGTTGTGGCGACCGCTTCCTATTGCGCATCCTGAGCGACTCTACAGCCTGACAAAGCAGGGGATCGGCTTCGATGGAGAATGGCGCAGCTACAACGCGTGGGATTCTGCGGCATTTCTCGAAATGCGCGATGCAGTGAAGGCACAGGCAGACCTGATCGCGGTTTCTCGTCCCGACCGCGGCGAGATAACTTATTCCGCGGAGCAAGAGCTGGAGAAAGCAACCGTGGTGCACATTTCCGGGAACCTATTCGAGGTCTTCGGTTTGCGGCCTCAACTCGGCAGGCTTCTCACCGAAGCCGACGATGCTGTGCCGGGGAAGGCTCCTTATGCCGTATTGACCGACGATTACTGGAGACGTCGTTTCCAGCGCGATCCGGATGTGATCGGTAAGACTCTGCACTATCAGGACGGAGTGTACGAGATCGTTGGCGTAGCGCAGAGAGGATTTACCGGAACTATTCCAGCGACAGTTGCCGACATTTTTCTCCCCACGGCAATGCACCGGGCATATGGCCGAGCGGATGTGTCGATGTTTAGCACGCTTGTTGCACTCCATCAGAATCAGGAGCTGCAACCAGTCCAGGACAAGCTGGGGGCGGTTAACCATCACCACGAAGAGAAGCGTTTCAGTGGAAAGGCCGGACTCCCCGCCGCAATCGTCAAGAACTTATTGAATAACGAAGTTGTGATGTTACCGGCCAGTACTGGTGTCTCCGGCTTGCAGGAAGAGTACCGCCGGGCACTCGTGACCCTTGGCGTGCTGGTCACGATGGTCCTGGTGATTGCCTGTATCAATGTGGCCAACCTGATGACTGCGCAGGCCGCAGGTAGAGCCAGGGAGATGTCTCTCCGTGTCTCGATCGGGGCTGGACGCTCGCGGCTCGTGCAATTGATGCTCGTCGAGGCCGGCATGATGGCGGTGATGGCTGCGGCTGCGAGCTCGATATTGGCGTGGTGGTCAGCGCCAATGGTCGTTCACATGATCGACGAGCCCGATGTCCCGGTACAGCTCATGTTGCCTGTGGATGCCAGGGTGAGTGCATTCGCGATCATGCTGACATTTGGTGTGATGCTGCTCTTCGGCTTAGCGCCTGCATTGCGGGCATCGTGGGTAAAGCCAATAAGCATTTTGAAGGGTGGTGATGCGCCCCCGGCACGTCACCGGTGGATGCGCGGAATGCTGGGAGTGCAGGTAGCTTTCTGTTTCGTGGTCCTCTTTGTCGCGGGATTGTTTGTGACGACGTTCCGGAAATTGTCGGATCAGCCATTGGGATTCCGCACTGACAGACTGCTGTTGCTGGAGACCACCGGCCGGCAAGAGACCGAACTTGTAGCGTGGGCGAGCGTCGTGGAACACCTTAAAACGACTCCTGGAGTGGAAAGTGCTGCCTCGTGTTCCTCGCCGTTATTGAGCAATATGGCGATGATTGACTCTATCGCCATCAATGGCGGACCACTCAGCAATCAACTTGCATACTTTCTCAATATCTCGCCGGAATGGCTGAAGACGATGGGAATCGACATGACTGCCGGACGCGACTTCCGCGATGGTGATTTCTACCCTGAAGTAGCAATCGTCAACGAGATTTTCGTCCGAACGTTTTTGGGAGGTGGAAACGCCATCGGGAAGGTCTTTGAAAAGCGAGGGGAAGACGGTGGGCGGATAAGGGTGAGGGTTGTCGGTGTTGTAAAGGACACTGTTTATAACGACACCCATGAACCAATGTTGCCTGTAGTATTTGTCCCAAACTTTGGACGGCCTAAACCTGCTTCCCCTACAGATGCCCCGGCGGGCCTTGTGCCGCACTGGACCGTTGTCGTGAAAACCGTGGTACGGGATCCGATGGCCATGGCAACCACGTTGCGGCGAGAAGTTACCAAAGCGCGGGCGGACATGCACGTGGTGAACATACATACGCAAGAGGATCTGCGCCTGGCCCAGGTGATTCGTGAACGTCTGCTGGCGATGCTTTCGATCTTCTTTGGTGCGGTCGCGTTACTGTTGGCCGCCATTGGTTTGTACGGAGTGCTGCACTATACGGTTGTCGAAAAGAAAAAGGAGATCGGTATCCGCCTGGCGTTGGGAGCACGCGCAGGTCACATTGTCCGACAGGTGAGTCTCGGCATAGGCCTTGTCGTAGCCGCAGGAAGTGCAGTTGGGTTGATTGCCGGAAAAGCGGCAGCCCGATATGTAGCTTCCTTGCTCTATGGCGTGAAGGCAGGGAATCCGTTGATGTTGGTAATCCCGTTGGCGGCGATTGCCCTCGCGGTTATTTTCGCAGCCGTACCCGCCGTTCGGCGGGCACTGAAGGTCGATCCGGTCGAGATGCTTCGAGCCGAATAATGCGTAAAGCATCTGTCCCGCTTGAAGGATGTGTCCTGGTGAAGGAGAATGGCTGACGTCTACTATTTCATCCGTTTCCGTGAGAACAGATGTTCCTATCCCGATCTCTCAGCGTGATCTTTGTTGTTTTGTGTGCGTACGGAATGCAGGCACAGGTCTCTACGCCGTCATCTTCCATGCCGCTTCCGGGAAAGGGCCTCGCAGGCCACGATTTTCTCTATGCCGGCGAATCCCACGACCGCAAAGTTTTTCTGGTTCGACATGGCAAAATCGACTGGAGCTACGACGACCCGCAAGGGAAGGGAGAGATCAGCGATGCCGTGCTGCTTTCGAGCGGCAACCTTCTCATCGCTCATCAGTACGGCGTTAAGCTCATCTCGCCTGAAAAGAAGATTCTGTGGAGTTATGATCCGCCCGCGGGCCATGAGGTTCACACTGCGGTTCCTATCGGCACCTCGCACGTGCTCTACATCCAGAACGGCGATCCTTCCGCCCTGCTGCGTGTGGTCAATATAGGCACGGGTGTGATCGAAAAAGAACTGACGCTCGCCGTCAAGCAGCCGGTCCGTGTTCATACGCAGTTCCGGCATGCGCGGCTGACATCCGAGGGAACGCTGCTCGTTGCTCACATGGATCTCAATAAGGTTGTGGAGTACGACGCAGACGGCAACGAGCTCTGGTCGTTCCCAGCCACCAGTCCCTGGGGTGTCTCTCCGCTGGAGAATGGCAACGTCCTGATCACCGATCGCATCGGTGTACGCGAAGTAACCCGGCGTGGAGATACGGTCTGGTCTTTTACTCCGGCCGAAGTACCTGAGTATCACTTCACCAGCCTGCAGCAGGCGTGGCGGCTGCCGAATGGCAATACCGTCATCAACAACTGGGTGAATGAATGGAGCAAGAACTACGCAACGAATGGGCCGCATAGCATTCAGGCGATCGAAGTTACGCCGGAGAAGAAGGTAGTGTGGGCGCTGCGCGAGTGGGATCCTCCCATAAGCCTGGGCCCCTCCACCACCATCCAATTTCTGGATCAGCCCTCCGCTCCGGAGGCGGTCCACTTCGGCGATTTCCGCTGAAGTGGGATCTCAAGATATATCGGTATATGAATCCGCAGGGATCAGCTTTCGGGCGCATTCCCATCCGGACGAGAGCGGATTCGCTCCCCGGCGATGCGGATAAAGGTCTCGCTTTCCGGAGTAGTTCTGCGCGGATAGAGAAAATGCCCCTTAGCCTCCCCGTCGAAGTCGCGAAACTCCGATCGCTGTAGCTCCGGCGTAGAAGACGCGATGCTGGGCAAAATGGTGACGGCCGCTCCCACCTTCACGAGGTTCAGGATGGTGGCAATGTCATCGATCTCCATCACCACCTGGGCCTTCACCTTCCCGCGCCGCAGTGCATCGTCGATCAGCGTGCGCGTTCCGCAGGTGCGGGGAGGCAGGATCAGCGGGTGACGGCAGAACTCTTCCAGGGTGGGACTCTCGGGTACGGCCATCGCTTGTGAAGAGAAGCCCACCATCCGTGTCCGAAAGACATCCTCGCGGACAAAGAGAGGAGACTCAGGGAGCTCCAGTCCCAAGCAGAGGTCGAACCGCTCATTCTCGAGCCCGCGCACAAGATGTTTGGGGAGACTACGGGTTACGCTGACCTGTACGTCTGGATGCTCTTTGTGAAAGGCAAGAAGGTCCGCAGGTACAAACTGCGTGGAAGCGGTAATGCTGACTCCCAGCCGAAGCGTCTTGCCGGCGCCCTCCCCAAGCCGGCGAACCGCGGCATGCCCAGCGTCGTACATCGCACTGATTCGTTTGGCATAGACCAGGAAGGCACGGCCTGATTCGGAAAGCTCCAGGCCTCGCGGGGACCGGTGGAAGAGCGTGGTTCCGAGCTCGCGCTCGACCTGCTGAAGCTGCTGGGTCAACCGGGGCTGTGAGGTGGCTAGCTCTTCCGCCGCTGCTGAGATGGAACCTGCCTGCTCCAAGACCTGCAGCATTTTCA
Organism: Acidobacteriaceae bacterium; assembly: GCA_013361705.1. GTDB lineage: Bacteria > Acidobacteriota > Terriglobia > Terriglobales > Acidobacteriaceae > Terriglobus. Next base: position 4,200 of record JABFXN010000206.1, on the reverse strand, counting down.
GATGGTTAAGATTCATCGTCCCTCGGGTAGTCGCTTTTATATCGGTATAAGAGCATATCTGATAGTGCAAGGGATCGATTGGAAAATTTGAAATGGGGCTCAGAAGGTATACCGGATCGCTACTGTTGTCGTGCGGGGAGTCAGGAAGTGCGTTCCGGAAAACGTCGAGAGGTAGTTGTACAGCGCACTGGTATTGTTCAGGTTCACAATATCGAGCCGTATGCCCAGACTCTGTTTTTCGTGCGAGATCAGGTCGTCCTTGCCGATGGAGAGATCGACCGTATTGCGAACGGCGATGCGGGAGGGATTGCGGTCGGCGTCATACGCCCCGGGGACAGGAATGCGGATGCGGGTTGCACGAATCGCTCCACCGCAGGAACGGATCGGTGTTGAGACTGTCGCAAAGACGTCGCCGCAGTGCAGGCCCATCTGCTGCTGTTCATCTCCGCTGAGTTTAAGCACCGTGGAAATGTCGGGTGTTGCTACCGAAACCAGCCCGCCGTCATAACGATAGGAAGCGTTGATCCACGGGCCGCGTCGACCAAACTGATAACGTGCGTTGAGATTCATGGCCAGGCCTTCATCGTGATCTGGCCGAACGACATTACTGTATGGCGCACTGAAGCTGACGCCTCCCAACTGGGGACCAAAGAGGCGGGAGCGAGTGTGGCTTACGGTGACGAAACCCGCAAATCCGCGATAGGGACGAAGGGTCACCCGCACTAGCCCGCCGTCGATCTTGGACTTCGCAAACTGTGTCGGGAAGGTCAGCGGGCTATTGAGCAGTACATCGAAGTCGTAGGCTCCGTACGTGAACTTCCAGAGGTACTCTCCGCTGAAGGAGACGCGTTTCAGGTCCGTCGTGAAGCCGATATTGAATTGGTTTCTGGTTGCCGTGCTAAGAACATGCGAACTCGATGCTCCAAGCGACGCAGAAGGCGATCCCGGCCCATCCGAACTCGCGACGATGAGGTTCTCGTTGTAGGGCGTCAGGAAGACACGGGAGTAGTCCCCACGGAAGGTGGTGCGGATACGTTGGACTCCGTAGGTCATGCCCAGGCGAGGTTGCACACCGTTTGTGCTCACCATGCCGTTGTACTTGTCGTAGCGCAAGCCAAGCTTGAGCTGAACCTGTCCCATCCGAATGAAGTCCTGTCCGAAGAGGGCGATCTGCTTGATATCAGTTCTGCCAAGGAACGAGTAGACGGAGCCTCCGCGGGTAAGATCCAGCGAGAGCAGGCCCGGAAGGTAGTCGGCGTTGGACGTAAGTCCGGAGGCAGCGCATTGCGAGGGATCACGTACCGTGGTGTTGGAGGATGGCGCACCATCCGATCCAAGGCATGGGCTGTTATAGGTCGGGTCGGTCAGACCTGTCGCGAACTGCTCGGTCAGAAACGTGTGTTTATATTCGCCCCCGACAACAAGATTGTGCCGTCGATGGGTATAGGTGAACTCCGTGCGTGTTCCCGTATTGGTTAGGCGGCGGGCTTGGGCCAGGTACGCCGGGGAGTCAGAGAAGATATCGCCGGATGGACGATAGCGAACCTTATCCTGCCGCACCCAAAAGTTGATGCGGTTGAAGGCTTGATCGTAGAACGTGTGCACAAGTTGCGGCGCGACATTGAAGCTCACGATGTTCTGCAGCTGGTTCTGCCCAAGTGTCTGCTGGTCAAAGGTGTTCGGTGTCTGGAACCATGAGTGGCTAAGGCTCGCGCTTAGTTGGAGAATCGTCCTATCGGTCAGACGATAGTCGAACCGTTGGAAGGCGTTCTCCGCGTTGCCATTCGCGTGCAGGTGTACAGCTTCTGGCGTATCAAGAAAGCGCGCGCTGTTCACTGCATCCGCAGCGGTGAAGGAGCCAAAGCGCTGCGTTCCAAATCCAATGCTGGCGCTCGCATTGCTGGTGGAAAAGGATCCGCGGCTGAACTGAAGCGTTCCGGAGGGCCTGCGCTGGTCCAGCCCGGACCTCGTCTGGGCCGCGATGATCATGCTGGTCTTGTCGCCTACATCCGCTCCTGGAGCGCCCTCGCGTACATCGACCGACTGCAGGGTGTTGAGCGATACCTGTGTCGAGAAGGTGCGGCTTTGCTGATCGGTGATCGGCTGGCCATCGACGAAGAAGGATGCTTCGGCATGATCGCCGAGTGGATGGAAGGACCCGTTGGAGTCGGCCGAGACTCCTGGCGTAGTCATGGTGATCAGGGAACTGAAGGGAGCGCTCACACTCTGCGAAGGCATGCGATCGATCTCCTCCGGAGTGATGAGCACATGCGCCGGCGCCGTCGGCTCCTCGCCTATATCCGTAGCCAAAACGTTGACCTCGGTGCTGGCGGCGGCTCCGAGCGGAACGGTCAGGTGAATCGGGGAGCCCTGATACGAAACTGCCTGCTGCGAGGAACCAAACCCTGTGACCTCAACTCCCAGACGGTAGTCACCCGTGGTGAGTTGGATAAACGCAAATCCACCGTCAGGGCCGGCAACCTGCCTGCGCTCTGCGCCGCTTCTCACAAAGGTGAGAGTCAGCTTCGCCCCCGGAAGCGCAGCTCCGGTGGCATCGGTCACCACTCCCGAGAGGGCAGCGGCGATACCGCTCTGTGCAGCTAGAGAAGCATCCAGCAGGAGCAAAAAAGCGAGCGCCAGGGCGGAAGTGAGTCTAACTCGGGTCATTTAGGTGTGCCTAATTCAATATTTAGGCTAGCCTAAATATTGAAGAAAGGGAATACCCGGAATGAAAAATCACTATCTGGTCACCCGGGCAGGGAATACTCGAGGTCCGGCGGCCGCAGACCTTGTAATCGTGCGACAGCTTAAGCGATGGAGGTAACGGAGGGCCGGTAGTATGTGGGGAGCGTCGTTTGTAGAAGATATGCTCTGGTAACGTCGAATGACCTTCTTTGAAAGTCTGCTCCTGCTGATGTTTGCCGCCATTGTGTTGTTGCAATTGGCACGGCGGCTCTCACTTCCTTATCCCGCCTTGCTGGCGGCGGCGGGTGTGTTGATCGCTCTTCTTCCTGGCTCGCCAAAGATCGAGATTGAGCCTGAAACGTATCTCGCTCTGCTCATTGCGCCCGTTCTGGTGGATGCTGCCTTTGATTTTCCTCTCGGTGCGGCACGTCGCCTCTTTCTGCCACTCTTTTTCTATGCAGTAGTTGCCGTTGTAATCACAGCCTTCGTCGTTGCGTGGATCGGAAAGCTGTATCTTGGCTTACCATTCTCCGCGGCCCTCGTCATGGGAGCCATTGTCGCTCCGCCTGACGCTGCTGCGGCTACGGCTGTGCTGAGGCGCTTTTCGATTCCTCGTGAGGTCGATAGCATCCTGCAGGGTGAGAGCCTCTTCAATGATGCGACGGCGTTGCTGCTCTTCAGCGCCGGGCTTGCCTTCGTGAACCATCACATGGATGCGGGCAGCGTGACTCGCCTCGTATTTGCTGCTCCCGGGGGGATTCTGTTCGGCGTTGCGAGTGCCTATCTCATCGTGCGCGTGAATCCGCTGGTGCGAGGCACGCTGGGAGGAAACCTGCTCCAGTTTGTCTTCTCGTACGCGATCTGGATCATCGCCTCTCACCTCGGGCTGTCGGCAGTTCTCGCAACCGTCGCCTTTGCCATGACGGCAGCGCATCGAACAGCACCCGCGGAAGGCGCCCTCGATGCCCGCATGCGCATTCAGTCCTACGCCGTCTGGAGTGCGGTCGTCTTTACACTAAATGTCTTTGCGTTCCTTTTGATGGGCATGCAGGCACGCGTCATCCTTGGGCGAATGGAGCGGTCGCAGCTTCATAGTGCTCTTATCTTCGCAGCCATTGTCGTCGCCGTGGTGATTGCTGTTCGCCCTTGTATCGTTCTCGCATTCCGTGGCGTCCGCTGTCTCTTGGCGCGAATGGGGCAGAGATGCCAGCCGGCGCCTTTGGGAGAAAGCCTCTTCATCGGCTGGTGCGGCATGAGAGGATTCGTCACTATGGCGACAGCTCTCGCGCTGCCGCAGGGATTTCCCCATCGCGACACCCTGGTACTCGCTGCATTTGCGGTTGTGCTGACAACGCTGGTGGTGCAGGGGGTGACACTCGCTCCGATGATCCAGGTCCTGTGTCTCAGTTCGAAAGAGGCCAAGGAGGCGGAGGCCTTAGCGATCAGAGTGAAGCTCGCGGACGCGGCTCTCAACGCTCTTACCGACAAATCCGGCAGCGAGGCCGACAATCTCCG
>JABFXN010000228.1 GCA_013361705.1 Acidobacteriaceae bacterium | reverse complement strand
AAGGCGATGGCCGCCAACTATCCCTTCTGCACCATCGAGCCTAACGTGGGCGTTGTGGTTGTGCCCGATCCCCGTCTCGACAAGATCACCAACTTCGTGAAGCCGGCCAAGACCGTGCCCACGACAATGGAGTTCGTCGATATCGCCGGGCTGGTCGCCGGCGCCAGCAAGGGCGAAGGCCTCGGTAATCAGTTCCTGGGCCATATCCGCTCGACGGACGCGATCGCTCACGTCGTCCGCTGCTTTGCGGATGACAACGTCGTGCACGTCGCCGGCGGTGTAAATCCTCTGAGCGATATCGACGTCATCAACACCGAGCTTCTGCTCGCCGATCTCGAGTCCGTCGAGAAGCGACTGGTAAAGACCGAGAAGGTCGCCAAGAACTCGCAGGACGCCAAGGTGAAGAGCGAGCTCTCCGCGCTGAAGAAGCTGCAGGCCGTACTCGGTGAGGGCAAGCCCGCGCGCGTCGCCGACCTCACCGAAGACGAGCTGATTGCCAGCCGCGAGCTCTTCCTTATCACCCAGAAGCCCATGCTCTACGTTGCCAATGTCGACGAGGTCGGACTGACCGAAGGCAATGAGTGGACGGCCCAGGTGGAGAAGCGGGCCGCCGAAGAGGGCAGCGAAGTCGTACGCATCTGTGGCGCGATGGAGAGCGAGATCGCTCTGCTCGATCCGGAAGAGCGCAAGGAGTTCCTCTCCGCGATGGGGCTGGAAGAGCCGGGCCTGAACCGCCTGATCCGCGCTGCCTACAAGCTGCTGCACCTGATCACGTACTTCACCGCCGGTGTCACCGAAGTCCGCGCCTGGACCATCAAGCGCGGTACCAAGGCTCCCGGCGCGGCAGGCGTGATCCACTCCGACTTCGAGAAGGGCTTCATCCGCGCCGAGGCTTACCACTGCGACGATCTCTTCGCTCTTGGCAGCGAGCAGGCGGTGAAAGAGAAGGGCCTCTACCGTTCGGAAGGTAAGGAGTACGTCGTCAAGGACGGCGATATTCTCTTCTTCAAGTTCAACGTCTAGAGCAAAGACCGCGGCCGCGTTTCAATGCAAGAATAGTTTCTATATCCACATCATCTCCGTGGAAGAGGAACCGTTCCGATGTCGATGACGCGCCGTACCCTGCTTGCATCGGCGCTGGGAGCAGCCGCAACCGCGGCCGCCCCGGTGCTGACTGCCGCCACTACCTCCCGCCGGCCAAACATCCTCTTCATCCTGGCCGATGACATGGGATGGGGCGACCCCGCCGTCTACGGCTCCGTCAAGATCAAAACCCCGAACATCGACCGTCTGGCTGCGCAGGGCATGCGGTTCACGCAGGGCTACGCCGGGGCTCCGGTCTGCGGCCCATCGCGCTGCACGCTGATGACGGGCCTGCACGGCGGCCATGCACGCGTCCGCGACAACTTCGCTCTCGCCGCCGGTAAGGTCGGCCATAAGGGCAAAGAAGAGATTCGCCGCGCCAGCCTGCTTCCCGAAGACCGCACCGTCGCCGACTACCTGCGCCAGGCAGGCTATCGTACCGGCCTGATGGGCAAATGGCATCTCGATGGCTATGATCCCGAGGCCACGCCGAATCGTCATGGCTTCGAAGAGTTCAAAGGCTGGCTGACGCAGCGCGAGGAGACGCAGGGCTACTGGCCGGCGAAGCGCATGCGCAACGAAGACGAGATCGACATCGCCGAGAATGCCGGCGGTCGCCAGGGACGCTACGACACGGTGATGATCACCGAAGACTCCATCGACTTCATCACGCGGCATAAGGACGAACCGTTCTTCCTCTACACCGCCTTCGACAGCCCGCATAGTCCCTACACCTCTCCAGACTTCGGTCCATATGCCGACGAGAAGGGCTGGTCCGACGATGAAAAGACCTACGCTTCGATGATCTGGTGGATGGACAAGGGCATCGGACAGATCCTCGATACGCTGAAGCGCCTGCACCTGGACGAAAACACCGTCATCTTCTTCACCTCCGACAATGGTCCGCGTTCAGAACCCACACCGGCACAGACCCGCGTCATCGACTTCTTCGATTCCAACGGCAACCTGACCGGCTACAAGCGCGACATGTACGAGGGCGGTATCCGCGATCCGCTGATCGTTCGCTGGACGGGGCAGGTCAAGGCCGATTCCATCAGCCAGATGCCTGTCTACTTCCCCGACTTTCTGCCCACGGCGCTCGATCTTGCCGGAGCTCCACCGCAGTCCACCGACGGCATCAGCATCCGGCCCAATCTGCTGAGCAGACGCACCGGCGAAGACCGCTTCCTCTACTGGGAGTTCTATGAGCCTGTCTACCGTCAGGCCGGACGCCTGGGCAAATGGAAGGCAGCCCGCCTGAAGAAGGGTGCCAAACTCGAGCTCTATGACTTGAGCGTCGATCCCTGGGAGAGCAAGAACATCGCCGCCCAGCACCCTGACATCGTCGCCCGCATGGACGAGGAGATGAAGAAGGCCCACCGCGAGTCACCGGAGTACCCGGACAATCCTCCAGCCAACGGAGCCAAGGCACCCGAATAGCCCAAGCACCGGGTTCCTCAGATCCGGGGTCCCCAGCAAACTTGTTTGCTGGGGTGGTGTCCCTCGGGGACCTGGGTATTCGTGCTCCGCGCGAACCGCTTTTGCTTTCGTCAGGAACCGGAATCATCAACATCCCACTGCCGTTTTCCAGCCTTCTGAACCGTTCCGAGCCAGGCCCACCCACCTCACGTGGGAAAATAGAGACATTGTGAGCGACGATTTTCCTAGAATCAAACGCCTTCCGCCCTATGTCTTCAACATAACCGGCGAGCTGAAGGCGGCGGCGCGTAAGCGCGGCGAAGACATCATCGATTTCGGCATGGGTAATCCTGACGGCGCGACGCCGCAGCATATTGTCGACAAGATGATCGAAGCGGCGCACAAGACGCGCACGCATCGCTATTCGCTCTCGAAGGGAATTCCCCGCCTGCGCAAAGCCATCTGCAACTGGTATGCGCAGCGCTATAACGTCGAGTTCGATCCGGCGACCGAGGCCATCATGACCATCGGCTCGAAGGAGGGCATCGCCCACTTCTGCCTGGCCGTGCTCGACAAGGGCGACACCGTGCTGGTGCCCAACCCCAGCTACCCGATCCACATCTACGGCCCGGTCATCGCCGGCGCCGATGTGCTCAGCATTCCCATCACTGACTCAACCAACGAGTTCCTGTCGCGCATTCAGGACGTGATTCCGCGCATGACACCGCGCCCCAAGGTGTTGATCGTCAACTTCCCCGCCAATCCCACCGCTCAGTGCGTCGATCTTCCCTTCTTCGAGAAGCTGGTCGCCATCTGCAGGGAGTACGGTGTGTGGCTGGTGCACGATCTCGCCTACGCCGACATCGCCTTCGACGGCTACACGCCTCCCAGCGTCATGCAGGTGCCCGGAGCCAAAGACATCGCCGTCGAGTTCTTCACGCTTTCGAAGAGCTACAACATGCCCGGCTGGCGCGTCGGCTTTATGGTCGGTAATCAGAAGCTCGTCGGCGCTCTGGCCCGCATCAAGAGCTACTTCGACTACGGCACCTTCACGCCGATCCAGGTCGCGAGCATTCTCGCCCTGGAAGGCCCGCAGGACTGTGTCAAAGCCATCTGCGATAACTACCGCTCACGCCGCGACGTCCTCGTCCACGGCCTGAACAAGCTTGGCTGGCCGGTGGATCTACCGAAGGCAACGATGTTCGCCTGGGCTCGCATTCCCGAGCAGTATCGCCACCTGAAGTCGCTCGAGTTCTCAAAGCTGATGCTCGAACAAGCCAAGGTCGCGGTAAGCCCCGGTATCGGCTTCGGCGAGTACGGCGATGAGTATGTGCGCTTCTCACTGATCGAGAACGAAGAGCGGACTCGCCAGGCACTGCGCGGCATCAAGCACATGTTCTCGAAGCCCATCGGCGACTAACAAGCCACAGAACCGGGTGCCCCAGGTCCCCAAGGGACCTGGGTATTCGCGCTACGCGCGAACCTTTTGGGTTTTGTCATTTCGCAGCTTGGATTCAAGCTGCTTCTAAAGACAAAAGCAGATCCCTACGGGATGACAAACAAAAAGACGAATCGAGCTTGCGCCCGATACACACCCAGGAGTGTGGACAACTAGCAACCAGCAACTAGCAACCAGCAACTGCCTTTACGCCAGTTCTGCCGAAACCGCAGGCTCTTCCTTCGCCGGCCGCTGCACATCGCTATGCGCGTAGTACATCTCCGCAATCGCATCGTGCAGCTTCTTTGTGACAGCCTCGGCATCTCTCGTTGTCAACCCGGTGGTGTCGATCGGATCCCCCACCACCAGCTTCAGCGGGCGCGGAGCCAGAGCATACACATGCATCGGCATCAGCTCATGCGTTCCCACCAGCGCTAGCGGAATCAGCGGCACCTGCGCCTTGATCGCCATAAACGCCGCACCCGACAACATCGAGCGAATATGGCCATCCTTACTCCGACCTGCTTCCGGGAACAGCAGGAGCGGCATGCCCGACTTCAGCGTCCCTGTGCCCTTGTTCAAACCCGCAATCTGCGAACGCAGGTTTGACTGGTCGATCGGCAGTTGGCCGGAGCGCGTGAGATGCCAGCCGATAAACGGAATCTTGAAGAGATAGTGATTCGCCAGGATGCGGAACTGGAATGGCAGATTACCGAAGAGCGCCGGCGTATCCATGTAGCTGATGTGGTTCGATGCGTACACGCCGACACGGCCAAGCTTCTCGCGGCCGATTACGGTCATCGACGAGAATGAGATCATCAGCAATGACTTCGCCCACACCTGCGCAATGGCATGCTGCTGCCGGCCGCTTTTATCCCACAACGACGTGATCAGCGAAATGATGCCAAAGAACGCAGTGGACGCCACGATCAACGGCGCCAGCAAAATGTATGTCAGAAGCTTCTGTGCGGTGGTCGGTTTCGCCATCGTAGTGGGTTACATCTCTTTCTTCAGAATGTGACGCACGTCGCCAATCAGATAAACAGAGCCGGTCACAATCACGAGTCCACCGGCCGGCGTGACGGCACGTGCCTGCTCCGCAGCCGCGGCAATATCCGGCGCAGCGATCGCGGGAATCTCCAAACGCGCGGCAGCCTGTTTCAGATCGTCGATTGACGCGGCGCGCGGGTTCATCATCGGCGTCAGCACAATGTGATCCTGTGCGCGATCGGCACTTGCATCGAAGAGCGGGAACAGTATCTGCGCAATGCCGTCTATTGCTTTGTCTCGCAGACAGGAGAACAGCAGTGTGCGCGGCCGCGACTCCGGAAGCTGCCCCAGGGCGGAGCGCAGCGTCCATGCTCCGTCAGGGTTATGCGCCACATCCAGCAGGAACTCCACACCGCCGCGGGTCAGCAGCTCCAGGCGCCCCGGCCATTCGGTCTGATGGATCCCTGCGGCGATGCTGCCTGCAGTGATCTTCACAAAGTCATGATGCTCGCGAAGCTCCACCGCGGTGGCAATCGCCAGTGCGAGATTGCGCTGCTGGTGTGCTCCGCCCAGCGGCGCGTCGATGGTGATGTCTTCCCCAAGCACACGCAAGGGATACACATTGCGGAAAGGACTTGTCTGCGCCAGGCCGCGGTCTGGGATATACGTGGCTGCATTCACGCCACGCACCTCCAGCGGCACTGCGACTTCGCCCAGGGCGTAGTTCGCCTCAGGATGCTGCGGCAGCGTGACCATCACGCCGTTCCTGCGCAGAATGCCGGCCTTCTCTTTCGCGATGTGAGTCAGTGTCGGCCCGAGGTAATCCATGTGATCGAGCCCGAGATCGGTAATTACAGAGACGAGGGGCTCGACGATATTCGTCGCATCCAGACGCCCGCCCAGGCCAACCTCCAGCACGGCAATCTCAACCTTCCGCTCCGCGAAGTAGAGGAAAGCGATCGCGGTCATTACCTCGAAGAAACTGGGAGGATGCGGCAGCTCGCCGGCTGCAACAAGACGGTTCGACGTGTCATCCACACGGAAGTAGAGCTGTGCGAAGCTCTCGTCACCAATCAACTCATTGCCAATGCGGATGCGCTCATTGATGCGCTCCAGGTGCGGCGAGGTATAGAGCCCGGCGCGATAACCAGAGGCGGTCAGGACACTGGCCAGCGCCGCCGCCGTCGATCCTTTGCCATTCGTGCCTGCAATCAGCAGGGACGGGAAGCTGGTCTGCGGATCGCCCAACTCGGCCATCAATCGGCGCATGTAGGCGAGGTCAAACTTGCGGCGGGGCGCACCCGGCTGTGGCGGCGCAAGCTCATGACCACGGGCGTAAAGCTGTTCGACGGCAAGCTGGTAGGACATAACAGGCTCCCCTCCTATTCTAGTGAACCGCCTACCACCAAGGTGGAATAGGGAATCCCACACCCGTTCGCTGCCTACATGCCGAAGTGGAATGTTGCTCGAAGCCCATTCGAGAGATGCTGATTTTGCCAGGAACGCTAAAGACGCTCCGCAGAAAAGAGGCAAACAGTATGCACGACATCGTCATCGCTATTATTTTTGTTGCCATGGTTCTCGCACCTTGTATCACCGCCGCCCGCTCCGGAGCCGCCAACGCCGAAGAGAACCTCTAAGACTAGAGATCACGCACCTTGTGTGCGGCGAACAAGACCGCAGTCCGAACCTGGACGCGGTCTTTGGTGTTTAAGCACGTAGCTTCTTGAGCCTTTTATTTGTCATTTCGCAGAGGGGTCCCCGGCCAGCTTTGCTGGCTGGGGCAGAGCGACCAGAGGGAGCGGAGAAATCTGCTTCTCCTCCCATACAGTCCCAGTATTCATACACCGTTGCTTCGTGTTTAATCGGCTTCACCCATGAAGATCACGGCCGCAGCGGTCAAGACAGAAGTAGCCCGGCTCGCTGATCCGGCACGCGCCACATTCCTCCAGCGATTCTTCCGCACCGGTAAAGGCGAGTACGCCGAAGGCGATGTCCTGCTCGGCCTCACCGTTCCGCAACAACGCACCATAGCAAAACACTTCCGCGATCTTCCTCTGCCTGAGATCGAAAAGCTGCTCCGCTCAAAGTTCCACGAACACCGCCTGATCGCTCTGCTCCTCCTCTGCGGCCGCTATGAGCGCGCCGAGGGAGACAACGAACAGCGCGAAGAGCTGCACCAGTTCTACCTGGAGCACACCGCCTGGGTGAACAACTGGGACCTGGTCGATACCTCGGCAAGAACCATGGTGGGAGAACACGTTGCGCCGGGACAGTACGGCCTCCTCGACCATCTCGCTGACTCCGACTCGCTGTGGGAGCGCCGGATCGCCATCGTCTCCACCTACGCCTACATCCGTAAAGGAGAGCTTGCCCCTACGTTCCGCATCGCCCGCAGGCTGCTGCATGACCGCCATGACCTCATCCACAAGGCCATCGGCTGGATGCTGCGCGAGGCAGGCAAACAATCTCCCGCGGAGCTACTGGACTTCCTGGAAAAACACTACGCCCGCCTGCCGCGCACAGCGCTGCGCTACGCCATTGAACGCTTTCCCGAGGCACGCAGAAAGCAACTGCTGCGGGGCGAGTTCCGAGCGTAGGCGTCAGGGCATATCAACAAAATTTAAGATAGCCCGTGCACCGGCGGGCCCATGTCCCTCGGGGACATGGGCCCGCCTTCACTATCCGAAGCATTGATCTCAGGTTCTCGCCAAACGATATTGGCGCCGCAGCTAGGGGCCACGAGCGCCGAACATACCGACAGGCCGCTACCCTCTCCAGGCCGAGATAATCCGGCCGCCGCTGCCTCGCAGCGCCAGGCCGTCCTCTCGTCCGGCAAGATAGCGTGCAGAGAGATCCGGCCCGCCCAGATCTTCGATGTCTCTGAATCCGGCTTCGCTTAGCCGGCTGTTCAACTCCTCTTTGCGGAAGAAGAGCTGGAAGGGCTCGCCCGCCTGAGCCACGCGCGCCGACATCGAGTCCAGCATCATCTGCTCCACCGGCGGCAGCACCTCGCGAGGCTGCGAGTAGTCGAAGACCACGCCCGATCCAGCAGGCCGTTCCGCGATGAAACGCAGCGTCTCGGAAAATCCCCTCTCGGTGAGGTAAGGCACCACCCCCAGCCAGGCAAAGAAGGCGGGCTGCGAAAAATCGAATCCGGCTTCGGCGAGTCCATCCGCCAACGAATGCTCCTCGAAGTCCACGGGAGCGTAGCAGGCATTTCCAGGGACCTGAACCCCGGCCTCTGCCAACAGGCTGCGTTTCCAGACCTGGGTCGCAGGAAAGTCCACCTCAAAAACACGCAGGCCCGAGAAGGGATTGCGATAGGCAAAAGTATCCAACCCCGCTCCCAGCAGTACATACTGCGACAGCCCGCAGGCGACAGCGGCCGAAAGCAGGTCTTCCGCATGGCGGCTGCGAACCACCATGAAGGCGCGGATAGCGGCCGAGAAGGGTTTGCGCAGACCATCCGGGGTGCGCTTGACCTCGTCCCGTTGCTCCTGAGGGAGGATCCGTAAAGCGACCGGGTCTTCCAGAACCAGCGGGCGATCAAAGACCTGGTGTGCCGCACGCCGCATGGCGACGCGAAGGGCGGTTCTCGATGGAGTTCCCTCGATCATTCCATTTGCATCTTACGAGATATGAAAGTCCCTGCACGTATTGCTCTGCTGCTCGCTGTCTCCCTCATCGCCGGCTGCAACAGTAAATCCGCCGAGACGCCGGAAAACTTCATGACCGGGCTGAACAAATACTGGCCTGAACATCGGCGGGACTGCCTGTTCCCCGCCGGTTGGCGCTTCCCCTACACGACCAGCAATCCCAAGGAGCAGCAACAGCTTGATGCCCTGGTGAAAGTTCTGCTGCTCAAACGCACGAAGGAAGAGAAGCTTGCGTATTACGAGCCGACCGACTACGGCAAAACCGGAGCTCCGCGCTACTGCTATGGCTACCGCGAAGCCACCTCGGTCCTAAGCAATACTCCCCCGGTGGTGAAGGACGGCTTCCGGCAAACCAATGTCACGTATCGCTACCAGATGAAAGATGTTCCGGGATGGGCAAAGTCTGACGACCTGAAGGCGGCCTTCCCGCAACTGGCCAAGGATCTAAGCGGTGAGGCGACCTCCACCACTCCCCTGGCCCAGACGGGGGCGGGATGGCAAGTCGTGGATTAGGACTCCCCACACAAGCCCACAAAGCCGGCACAGATGCCGGCTTTTCCCTTTTAAGCCTGCATGTCCTAAGCCTGCATGTCCCAAAACGAAATCGCCAACAGAATCGCGGGTTTTTCCCGGAACCTGCCTGTTTCCTATGACTTGCAAGAGCCATCGCCAGCACCGAGAAAAGTTACCTCGGTAATCAAAATTCATTAATATTTTTACATGTAATTGATTCTATTGGACTTAGGGATAGTCACACGATACTCTCTCGACATCTGGCA